>JAQWSQ010000108.1 GCA_029243145.1 Planctomycetaceae bacterium
AGATCGAGAATATCGTTGATAAGGGCCATCAGTTGCCGTCCCGAAGACTGAATGTTCGAGACATAACGAAGTTGTTTCTCTTCAAGGTTTGAGGCTTCGACCAGCACATCGCTGAATCCTAAAATGCTGTTGAGCGGTGTCCGCAACTCATGGCTCATGGTTGCCAGGAACTCATCCTTCAGATTATTCATTTCGTAAAGCTGCAAGTTCACATGTGCCAGTTCGTCGACTTTACCGTCCAGATCATGGTTCACGTTCTTCAATTCATCTTGTACGGTGACGAGATGCCGCAACATGCGATTAAATGCGTGGCTTAATTCTTCAAACTCGTCTCCCGTACGAATGTCGGCACGTAAATCAAGATTACCACGTGCAATTTCATCCGAGACATCTTTCAGATGCAGGACTGGTTTGACAATCACGTAGCGGACGATTGCATAGGCGCCTAACATCGCTAAAAAGGCGGTCACCAACGCTGTTGCAATCAGAAATGCTCGTTGCAGTTCGAGATCACCTTCCATCACATTCAGCGGAACTTCAAGCGATGTCATCGCGATCATTTCACCCGTCTGATGACCGGCTTTCTGATGATGATGACAACTCGCACACGAGTTTTTAATCGTTACGGCCTGGTAGAATCGAAACTGGTCATCTTCCTTATTGTAGTCAACATATTCGGGGACTTTATCTGATTCCTTTTCCAGATACTTCTTTTGACGTCTCCTGAGTAATTCCAGAATCTGATAATGTTCTTCGCCCAGTGGACGCAGCTTCAAGGCAGCATCACTGGGGTTCTGTGAAGCGCTCACTAGATAAACATCGAGATCTTTGAGAGAGGCCGGGCGTGTATCCTGCCAGAGTGTTTCGATGGATTCGGTTGTTTTGTCGCGGGACTCGGGCGTCTGTGACCAAACCCAATGTTTATGAGCCAGTTCCTGGCCTGTGATTGTTCGAGCCAGTCGTAAATTTTGTTCGTAAATGAGTTCGGAATTCAAATACGAATAGAACCAGAAACTGGATGCGATCAGAATCAACATACCGGCTCCTAACAGGAAACGGCATTTCCGTTCCAAGCTGGTTTCGCCGAGAATTCGTTTGACGCTACGGTATGACATTCAGAGAACTGATTTCAGTCGAGATGAGAGATGAGTCTTCTTGCAAGGTGTATCTTACCGATTTCCTTCAACCGCGACGAGACGAAATTTGGTAGGAGTCAACAATCAGGATTTCTTTCGACGTTTCGACTGACACAGCGGACAGAAGAACGTCGATCTCTGTGCTTGAACAATCCGTACTACGGTCTCTTTCTGGCAAGATGAGCAAAGAGTGCCTTCTTTGGCGTACACGCGATGTTGATTCTGATAACCCCCCGATTTGTTGAGTGCATTCCGATAAGTACCATCGCTGAGTGTCGATCCCTCATATCGGATCGCTTCCTGGAGTATGGATTTCGTATTCTCGGCAATTCGCTCGATTTGAGCACGAGTTAACTGCTGACAGCGGGTTTCAGGATGAACGCGAGAAGCATGCAAAATTTCGCTCGCATAGAGATTCCCGATGCCGGCAATCGTCTTTTGATCGAGCATTGCCACCTTTACCGCACGCGAAGAAGACTTGATCCGTTCGCGCCAAAAATCTGCCTCCATTTGGAGTGCGTCAGGGCCGACTTTGCCAGAGTTCTGCCAATCTCTCCAACATTCCTCAGTGTAGAGTCGGCAAGTGGCCAGACCACGACGATCCCAGAACCAGACCTGATTCGGTCTCTCTCGGCCCGGAAATGTCCATTTCAATCGAAGATGGTCGGGGTCGGGAGGATCGTCAAGCAGCATTAAACCGGTCATTCGAGGTTCGATGACCAGACGATCTCCGGTGGAATGCCGAATCACGATCCGTTTGGCGAACCGTTCCACCGATTCAATTCGGCTGCCCTCAATCTTCTTACGGATCCGATTGAGTGACGGCTCAATTGTGATTGGCTTACATTTGCAGGGGACTGATTCGAGTGATTTCAGCTTTCGCCCGGTCATTGTCTCGCGAATGCCTCTCACCATTGTCTCAACTTCAGGTAGTTCAGGCATAATAAATATTCACCCAAGTTGAAGGGATTACAGAGCCGGTTTTCTAAGCTGAAAGTCCTCAAACTCTGCCTAAATTACGTAAGTGTTATACAAGACTTAAGATACGTAAATTATTCATTTTTTCAGAGGAGGCATCACAACCGGACTCATTGTACCGCCTGTGCACATTCTTTCGAGTCAAACAAGGGGGTTCAGGTAGAGAAGCCAGTTTTCACGAAAACTCCTTGACGTAACGCCCTCCGAAGACGATTCTAAGAGTAAGTCGTACTCCCTTTCAGAAAACAAGGGCTCTTTTCGCGCCCACAAGGAGTTGAATTATGGCATTTCGCCACTTCGCCCAAATCGTTCATGCCTCTCGACAAGCTATGGTTGCTGCCGTTCTGAGCGGTTCTGTCATCAGCACTTCGATGATATCCGCTCAGGACATTCCTGCGGATATCGACTCACAAGTCCAGGCTCACCTTGATGCGGGCGAATTTGGTCCCGCTCTTGAGAGTTTGAAAGGTGTTGAGGATCAGCAAAAACGATCCGAACTCCTTAAACAGGTTGCCGACGCACAAATGCAATTAGGCGAGTTCGACAGTGCCTATTACGCCATTCGGCGTATGCCAGAACGCGACTCTCGGAATGAAGCTCATCGTGAACGGTCTCAAAAGAACGAGTTGGCCGGTGGTGCATTGATCCCAGACTTCACACGATTGATGAATCTGATTCAGTTAGCGGTCCGTGATCCCGATTCACCTTGGGACGATGGTGCGGCGGTTGATGAAAACGTCGGTACGATGGAAGGGGACTTTACCGGGGTTTCTGTTGATCCCAACGGTCTGATGCGGACTCTGAGTGAAGTTGACCGTGCGGGGCGTCTGAAAGCGCTTGGATTGAAAGCTCGCGAAGCCTCGCTTAACGGCGATTTGGCCAAGCCGAGCCAACTCCGTTTGGTTTCCCTGACTCGCCTGGAAAAAGAAGTCGCCCGACTGGCTGCCGAAGGGCGTCCTGTTGTGACCTCCATGAAGCATCTCGCCGGCCTCACAAAAATTCAATACGTATTTGTCTATCCTGAAGAAAATGAAATTGTCATCGGCGGACCAGCCGAGCCTTGGCGATATAACGAAGAAGGTCAACCGGTGGGAGTCAGCAACGGTCGCCCGATGCTGCAACTCGACGACCTCGTCACCGTGTTCCGCACGTTTTCTCACGACGGAGCCGGAACCTTCAACTGTTTAATCGTTCCTCGCAAAGAGGGCCTCAAAGCGGTTTCCGATTTTGTCGCTGCGTCAAATGCCGGTGGACCACTGGCTCCTGGCCAAGTCAAAGGTTGGACACAAGAACTGCAAAACAAACTGGGAGTCCAAGATGTTGAAGTCAACGGTATCCCGGTCGACAGTCGCGTTGCACGTGTCATCGTCGAAGCCGATTACCGCATGAAGCTTATCGGCATTGGCAAACTTGATCCCGTGGATTCGATTCCAAGTTTCTTTGAACTGCTTTCGAAAACACGCGAACAGAATTTAACATCGATTGATGCTTTGCGTTGGTGGATGACCATGAAATACGATGCGATCTCTCATAGCCCTGATCGTGAAGCCTTTGAGATTAAAGGTTCTTCGGTTCAGTGTCTTTCTGAGAACGAATTCGTGACCGCTCAAGGGGAACGCATCCCGACTCGTAAAGCCGAAAAAACGAACAGCCTGTTCGCTTCATTGTTCACAGAACATTACGATGAACTGGCCAAAGCCGATCCAATCTTTGCCGACATGCAGAACATATTCGATCTGTCTTTAGTCGCTGCACTCATTCAGAGTGAAGGACTTGCTCAGCGAGCTGAATGGAACGGCGGAGCATTTGCTCCTGGCGGCCAATACGAAACCCGCACTTATGCCGCACCGAAGACTGTGATGTCGGCTGTGAACCACAAGGTTTACAATCAGCGTAACATCGTGGTACAGGTTGCCGGTGGTGTTAAGGGTGACTTCCTTCGCGTGGCAAACGACCCCGCGTTGCAAGCCGAAAACGCAGCATTGGAAAACGTGGAACAATCTGCCGCTGCCCCTGCTCTTCCAGCAGGTCGCTGGTGGTGGGACGCGAAGTAAGTCGCTTTTCCAATAATGTGAACTGATTCAAGACATGGCTTCTTTCTAGGCCATGTCTTTTTTTGTGCGCTGAGACGTGAGAACCCCTGTGATATTTCTCGAACACTCAACACCCGTTTCAAGATGTCAAGATTCGGAGAATCGGAGAATCGGGGACACACCTTGACCGAATGTTGACCAAATCTTGAACCAAATCTTGCCGAATCTTGATTCCTAATCTTCCATACCCTTGAGCAAGTTGTTGACTCTCAGTGGTTTACGCGAATAACTTCATTTTGGCGTGATGCCGCTTTTTGTCGGGACGCATCTTCCACGTCACGCGAGATCGCCTCCTTTCTCACGTTGCAGCGGTCGTCATTCTTCAACACGCGATCGAGTTGTGATAACGTTCAAATTGCCAAAGATCGAGTTCGACTCTGTTGAGCCGCTGCGAATCTTCTCATCGTTTGTGGTTAACCGGACGCTAGCGCGTTCCGGCTGATTGCGTCGAAGACAACTCCGCCTCATCAGCCGCTAAACGATAGCCCAAGGCTTATGAATTCTATCAACGACATATCATCGAACCACGAACGCTAACTCTGGTAGAGATAGTCTAGCAAGATAAGTTTTGGGATCATTTTTGAATCCGAGCCGCCGTCGCGCAACTGTAGGTCGCCGAGCGATCAGCGAGGGCTCAGCCCAAGGGCGAAAGCAGAAGCGCGGCGTTCCTTCGGGGTGAGAACGAGTTTGTCCGCAGAGTTCGCACAGGACGCAAAGAATTTACAATGTGTATGGCTGGGTCGAACGTAGTGAGCCCCAGAGATTATCGTCAATGCTAGAGAGAGCTTTGATCGTTGAGTGCCACTGCTGGCTCGTTCAGCAGTTCCAAATCAATGATCGCCTGGACAAAATCAAAAAAACGCTCTTAACCAATGACAAACGTACTTGTACCCTGCTGTTCGGAATACGTACATATGTCATTGAGGACAGTCATGGCCGAACGCCCCGCATTATCCAAAAGCTAGATGGAAGTCGCTCGTCTGCTCTGGGATCTGAAAGAAGCATCGGTTCGAGAAGTTCACGAGGCTTGCTCTTCCGCCCGCTCGATGGAATTTACCGTCGTTCAAACGTATCTCAGACGTTTGGAGTCAAAGGGGTATGTGACCTCTCGACTAGAAGGACGGACCAAAAGGTATCGTCCCAAAGTGAAGCCGAGAACTGTGATTCGAGAGACGGTTGATGATCTGGTCGACCGACTATTTGGAGGAGATAAGTTGACTTTGATGCGGCACCTTATCGAGGATCAGTCTCTGAGTGAATCAGATGTTGAGCAACTTCGCGGAATGCTTGACCGCATGGAGGAAAACTCATGAATGATTCTGTTCTGATGTCAGCCTTGGTCACTCAATTGATACAAATCACTTGCTTGATCGTTTTTGTTTGGGGACTTGTCAAACTATTTGCACGACAACGACCTTTTTTGGCCCACACATTGTGGATGTTGGTCCTCATCAAGTGTGTGACTCCACCCCTTATAAACAGCCCGATCAATGTTTTCCCTGAAATATCCATAGCCGAACTCCCGTGGCGATCCCATCAGTCCGAAGTGCCTCACGAATCTGCTGTGAACTCGTCTCACGTGGATTCAACCCACGACTTGGACTCAATGCCGTGGAAAGAATCTCCAAATACGATTGATAACGATACTGCCATCGAGAAATTATCTCGCGGAGTAGTTGTAGAGGAAGACCAGATTGCGGAGAATTTATCCATTGATGAACAACTGCAGGATGACGACTCATTGAATGTTGCCATCGCCTCCGCAGAATCAACATTGCCCAAATCTGTGACGATCTCCTTTCGGCTTTTCAAGTTCTGGCTTGCCTCAGCCGGTGTGATGCTCTTGCTGACGATTTTTCGAGTGAGAGTGACGCTGCGCCGTGTGACCTGTAATGCTGTGGAAACACCGGAAGAGTTACAAGCTCTTGTCCAACATCTCTCCCACAAATTTAAACTTGGAAGACGTGTGAGACTATTGGTGACATCGGCGAAAGTCGGACCGGCAGTTGTCGGCCTACTTCGACCATTAATCATTCTACCCGAAGTCGTGACCCGCGGACGTTCTATGAAAGAACTAGAACCGATTGTCGCACACGAACTGCTTCACATTAAACGAGGAGATCTCGGGATTGGCTGGTTACAAGTACTCGTGCAATCACTCTGGTGGTTCCATCCTTTGGTGTGGCTGGTCAATCGTCTTCTCAGTCGAGAGGCAGAACGCTGCTGCGATGAAGCAGTGATCGCAGAGTTGGACTGCACCCCTTCCTTCTATGCCCGTTGCTTATTGAATGTTCTGGAACAGAAACGGAATCTGACTCCAGTACCCGCTTGCCCCGGCGTGAAGCCGGTCGAAATTACCAAACAACGAATGGAGCGAATTATGAAACTCGGACAAGGATGTCGCAAGCGAAGCCCGTGGTGGTGCTGGTTAATTGTTGTCTTACTCGGCGTGGTGGTCTTGCCGGGGAGAGGAGAGAGTGAGACAGACGAAATTCGAGCGACAGTCATCTTCCAACTGGACGATGCACACACCACTAAGGTGACCACAGAGATCGAAAAAGAAGGATGGAATGCTTCAGCAACAGACTCCCAAACACTTGCGACACGTCGATACTCCATTGAAAATGTGGTCCAACGAATGCAGAACGATTATGACCTCACCGAACAAGCCGCACAGATGCAACTGGAATTACTCGTCAGCAGTTCCATCCCGTTGCTCGAAGACGGCCCGCAGATTCAAGGCAGCCCGGCAGCGCTGACGAAGTGTATTGTCAGTGCGAATACACTCATCGTGCGTGGCAGTCAGCAAGGGCATGAACTGGTCACGAGACTATTGAAACTCTGGGAGACTGTCGGACTCTATCAGATCAAAGTCACAACGAGATTTGCGTCCACGAACGTGGAAGTGACGGCAGAAAACGTCACCGGCAAACAGGATGCGACTTCTGCACTCACCGCGAAACTGACGGAACTCGATGCGTTTCGACTCATCAACACCATGCAGGGGGACGTTCGTACCAACATTTACTTCGCACCGAAGGTCACACTTTTCAACGGCCAACAGGCGGTAGTTCGTGACGAAGTTCTACGACCGTTCGTGACCGGAATGGATGGTAACGATCCTGTCATTGATGTCTTACCGGACGGCTGGAAGCTGAAGATCAACTCCACCGTCAATGCGGAGGGCAACATTGAACTGAAATATGAGCTACGATTGTCGGCGATTCTCGATGTCGATATTAAAGAGTTGCAGGGTTCGAAGGAGAAAGAACCGGCCACGGTACAAGTCCCCGATGCGCGTCAACTGCATGTGCGATCAATGGCAACACTTCGAAATGGTGAGACACTGCTGGTCAGCGGACTGAAACAGGAGGCTGAAGAAAATTTCCTGATGATGATTACGGCGAAGCTGGAGAAAGTGGACCTGGTCAATCGGGATGCGCAGACCGACCCAGACAGACCCATATATGGCGTCGGCATCAACAGCGATTCCGGAGTTGTGGGAAAGATCGTCTATGACGAACGCAACGATGCCGTTCAGTCAGTGCAGGTTCCTATTGTGCGGCACCCTCGGCTGAGACAAATGTCCGCTGAAATCTCAGTCTCGTTCGAGGAGGAACCTCTCAAACAGGTAATCGAGCAGATTTGTGAAGCGGGGAATCTCAAAGTGATGTTCTACGAAAACGACAAGGATGAAATTGAGGAGTTTTTCACTGCAGGTCTTCCAGATATCGTGTGTTTTGAAAACGAATTGGTTAAGGATGGGATTTCCCTGACGAACCCCGTGACTTTCTCCGCGGAGAATGCAGCCGCCATCCAAGTTCTGGAAGACATACTGAAACCTTATCAGCTGTGGCTGGACTTGAGACTAGTTAAGGTTAATCAGCGAGGTGAGCATAAAGGTGTGATGGTGATCCGTTCGCAAAATTTCGTTGACCAGCAGATGGTGAAGGAGCATTACCCCATCGGCGATCTGCTCCAAAAAGATCAATCGTTGAAGGAAGGTTCTATTAAGGGAGTGCCGATTCTGAATAAAATTCCCCATCAGGAAAAATTGTTCAAAGCCATACCCAAAACAAAGGGGGAAGTCGCTGACACGCTCATCGAAATCCTTGAGAAAGCGCTTGCCTGGGGATATGCCGGCAAGACCTACGGTACTATCGAATATGACGAGCGGAATGAGGCACTGGTCATCATCTGCAATCGATCTCAACACGATCTGATCTCCAAACTGCTGAGCGAGAGACGGAATGCATGCGGTATCAAGATAAAATCTGTACTGTCTGACCAGCGACCAATTCTCTCAACAAATATCAATCCAAAAGACGGACCTGGACCGGGCGGGATGCCGCTGCTTAAACCGACTGAGGCCAACAATGTGCAACTCAGAATTCTCGGACCAGAGCAATCGCGGTTGACGATCCATGTCCCCGATCATCTCAAGACGATTCATCAGATTTCGTTGTCAGGGCGGATCAATCTCGAACCGGGAAGGAAATATCAGCTGAAACTGGACAACATTCCGGGACGTAAGGTGAAATCAAATTGGCCTGTGCCTTATACTTTCGATCCTGACTTTCTCTGGACCTTGGAACTTCCTGCGATCTGCGAAAGGAGTCATAAGTATCTGTCGTACAATGCGATTCCGCTGCAATTCACGATGGAAGACCTCGATCAGGTGGCATTAAGTAATTCGGTGGTAAAGGTTGTGTACCTTCCAGATCCCGACTTTCAGGAGATCGTAGCAGGAAGTGTGGAGACGATTGTGAGTACTCGATTGGATCCAGGTGTCGATCCCATTGCCGAAGCAGATCGACGAGGCACGATATTGGCTGTGCTGCGATGTCAGTCCCAACGGTCATGGAACGAAATTGTTACGAAGCGTAAATCAAAATCGTCAAAACAACATTTCATGCTCGGATTGGGGGTCAACAGCGAGTCGGGAGTCACTGGAGCGATTGTTCTCGAAAACGAACAAGAAACGACCAAGGACCAAGCTCAACTCGTGACGCGCGTCTATCAGGTTGCCGATCTGGTGGTTCCAATCCCAGGGATCGAGAACCCACCGGCTGGCAATCCGCCTTCCGCAGCTTGGGGAAAACCGATCAGGGGGACTCCGAATTCGATTCCGGGTCCACCGCATCGACCACTCGACAGTCCACAAATACCTGCGACATATCCTTCACCCAAAGAGGCAGATCTCGCCTTAAGTGGACAACCCCCGGTCAAATCGCCATCTACCGTAGCCCCGAAGTGCGATGCATCGCCATTGATTGAATTGATCACCCAGACAGTAAAAAATGCACACGCACAAATTCTTCCTGAAAAATTCAATGTCAAATTTATGACGGAGCAGCTTAGTCTGGTTGTTTTAGCGCGGGCTCGCGATCATAAAATTATCTCCGAATTGTTAACGACTTTGCGTCGAAAGCAGGGCATACAAGTGACCCTCGAATGTTTGACGGTCCGATTTGAACAAAATTCGTTCCAGCAATTATGGGCGAACGGTGGAGTAAAGGTCGATTCGAGAGAACCTCTCGATCCCAATGTTCAAAACTCGATCACGCCTCTCATCTTTCACAATGTCGACAAGATCGATTTCAAAAAGCAGGTCAAGAGTTTTGGCAATGCGAGTATTTTGAGTGCTCCTAAATTGACTGTCTTCAACGGCGTCGGAGCTCAGATTAATATCTCGGGGACGGCAGCCGATAATAAGCCCATCGAATCTTTGGACTATATGATAGTCCCCACGATCTCTACAGATGGAGATTCCATTGATCTCAAGCTGGCCATAAATGCGACCAGTTTGCTGGATGCACTCTCTAAGTCGAAAGCGTTGACCATTCGGGATGGCCATTCAGTTCTGGTGGAAGTCACCGATGAAATCCAGTTTCAGTCCAAAAGACCTGGTGTCCCCGAAGTGAATAAGGCTCTCCGCGAATTGAAGAAAAAAGAACAGGGTGTGCGAACATTCGTTCTGTTGACACCGCAGATCATTGTTCAGGAGGAAGAAGAGGAATTACTCGAGGTTCCGAATTAGTCCACAGTGTACCCATAGGCTTTCAGGGGAATATTGAATTCAGATTCGATGATCTGACACTGCGATCGTGTGAGATCTAATATTTTTTGTTTGATTTCGGGAGAGATATTTGCTGTTGCTCTTTGAGAATTCTCCGATATTTTATTAATACCTAGCGCGTTATTACGCCATTCTTTACCTTGCTGACGGAAGTACCATCGTCGTATTGCAGACGACCGCTCGTACTGTTTGATTCGATTGATGGGTTCTTCAGTCCAGCGAAAGTTCTTGATGCGGTCTTTCGCGAGTTGCTTGGCTTCTTCCAAATCAATCTGCATAAAATCGCACAGTTCTCGATAATATTCATCGGAGTTTGATTTGAGTTGCTCAAACACCATGATTTTCACATTCTCTTTTCCGAGAACTCGTGCATAGTGCAACGCCGTTTCTCCAAATTTTAATTGCCTAAGTAGAGGCGCATTTTTTTGCTTCACTTTTGATTTGGATTCAATATCAAACCATTGATTAATGTCAAAATAACGGGGAGGAACACCGAGTACCTCCTCGACTATTTTACGCCGACCGAACTGATAGCCATTGAGATGTTGAAAGTAAAGTGATTCCACAAATGATAATGGTTCTCGAATTGTGAGTAATACACGAGGCGCAAGAAATGTGTTTTTAACGAAAGTCGAAACCCGTTCTCGGTGAAATTCGGGAAGAGCACACAGCCCTTCACGAGAATACATGGATGTTTGTCCCATTTCCCTGGTCTCAGTCACCAGTTTTAAGAGTGCTTTCGATTCGTCATTTGTTGGTTGATATGGATTCTTACCAAATTTATAAAATAGTTGCGTTGCCGCAGGACGTTTTGGAGCTTTATTGAGATTGTATTTACCAAGATAATTCACCTGAGAATGTTTGGAAAACAAACAATATTGCAACGTCGTAGTCCCCGTCTTTGGCATTCCGATATGTAGAAAGAAATCTGGTGATGCACAACGACTGGTGGTGATAGGGGATTGCTGAATATCCCGTTTCGTGATCATTTCTGGTCCTTGTAGCATGATAAAACTGGGGAGCGTTGAGGCGAGTTAGGGCATTGGATAGTCGTACTTTTGCAGAGGGACTTGCCACTGTTCTGCAAGTTGTCGATTTCCGTCGGCAGTTTTTTCTTCAATTCGTGTTCGCCATTCATCACTTAACACCGCTTTGGCAGGCCCGGATTTGTCATCTGTGGGCCTCTCATTGTTCTCAAGGATACCGAGCCTTTTTTTTCGTTTTCCACGTGTTGAATATTGAAACTTTAAACTCTTCACAAATGACTCGTTGATCGACTTTAATCGTTCGATTTGATCGACTGTCCAGCGTTGATTTTGTTTCTCACCGGACACATGTTGCCAAGCCGATGTAGCATCGACTCCCGTAAACTCACAAATCGAACGATAGTATTCTTCAGGATCGTTGACGAGATCTTCAAAAAGAAACAACCCCACGTTTTCTTGACCAAACACTTCAGCAAACATCTGAATCGACTTTGCGTATTCCAGATGAACTCTCGGGGGTAATGCCTCGGTCTCCCACGTTTCAGTTAACCATTCATCAAGTGATTGATAACGAACCGGAGAACCATATCTTGCATGGCTACCGACATTATCTCTTTTCAGAAGTTGTAGATAAAGAGACTCGACGAGCTTGAACGGATGCCGAACAGTCACGATGATTCGGCATTCTCCGAGCGCCTTTTTCATGTTTTCTGCGCGTAGACGCTGAATACGATGAGAGTTTTCAATCAGCGATTCCCACGACCAGACCGGAACCAAGCCTCGATCTTTCACAGGATTAATCGATTCGTGGACAATACGGTGACACAATTCCCAATTAGGATCTTCGTATTTATCCCAGATCAACTCCGCCATCAGTCGTTCGATTTCCGAATCGCGACATTGTCGAAACGGAGTGCCTTTCCCGGTGTACGTACC
>JAQWSQ010000160.1 GCA_029243145.1 Planctomycetaceae bacterium
CTCATATGCGAACGATTGTCTTCCACACCCTTCTTCTGCCGAAATGTTTCGGCGATATAAAACCGACCTTGCGCATCAATACAAAACGCTACCGGATTCGCCAGAGACGGCTCAGAAGCAACCAGACTTGATTTCAGAAACTCAGGAATCTGGAACGTCTGAATTGCCTGCTGCCCTTCCGCAGATGCCGGGGTAATCGGAGGCTGATAGGAAGGTTTCTCCTTCGGATCGGCAGCTTCAGTTTGAGTCAGAATGACACCAATGATCATTGTGAAAACGACCACCGAATTGAGCAAGCGAATATGAGAGATCATGAGACTACGATTGGAAAAGGCTCAGGAGCAAGGACAACATTCTAGGCGACATCTATTCTGGTCGAGAGGATCACAGGGGGCAACTCACCGCTTAATATCATCACTCAACCGGGAGCATCTTGACGAATCACGGCCGAATCAAGGTCAGGAGGGGCTTCATCCTGTCGAGACACGGGCCAAACAATCGTGAATCGACTGCCTTGACCAACTTTCGACTCTAAGATCAACTCACCAGCATGTTCGCGCAGTATTTTTCGAGAAACAGCCAGTCCAAGTCCGGTACCTCTCCCGCCTTTGGTCGAGTGAAACGCTTGAAAAATAATTTCTTGCTGATCATCGGGGATACCGGGACCGTTATCGGCAATGGAAACGAACAATCGATCCGCTTCTAGATCGTGACCGCATTGAATCTTGATCAACCCGGATTCCACTTGTTCCATCGCATCCAGCGCGTTGGTCACAAGATTGAGGACGGCACGGTGAATGGATTCTTCATCGTAACGGCTTTCGGGAATCTCGGTCGTAAACTCACAATCGATTTCGACACCAGCATCCTCGGCTCTTTGAGCGATGATTTGGATCGCATCGCGCACCGTCTTTTCGAGATCGTTTACGGTATAATCCGGTTCACGATCTTTACTGACTGAAAGCATATCCTGAACCAAATGATAAATACGGTTTTGATTGCGGTCGACAATCTCCCAACCGCTACGGATCACGTCTGGCTTGGAGTTTTCCAGACCATTATCAATGAGATAGACTCCACCACGGATGCCTTGCAAAATATTCTTGATGTGATGACTGATTGCGGCAACAGTTTCTCCCATCGCCGCCATTCTTTCTGCTTTAATCAATGCGATTTGGTATCGTTGATTTTCAACCGTCAATGCGACGTGACGACCGACGGCCATTAATAGATGCAATTGAGATTCCGTAAAATGGTGCTGATAGGAAGCATCCACCGGTTCATTTCTTTGTGTCGTATCGACATAAATCACACCCACCGGTTCATATTTCCCCTGCATGGGAACGCAAATCACTTCACGAATTCGCTCTCGCAGGATGCTTTGCCCGGAAGAGAATCTCTGATCCTCTTGGGCATCCGAAGTTCTCACGCCCCGCTGTTCCTTCTGCACAAAGTCGACAATCGTCCTGGAAACCGGAATTTTATGAGTTGTGTTCTCATCCAGTGTCACGACTGCAGAGGCTTCCATTTCTCCGGTTGTTGAATTTTTCAACAATATGCAACCACGATCAGCCCCCACCACCTGTAACATTTCATCAAGAACGACTTGCAGAACTTGTTCCATTGAGCGTGAGGGGCTGACCGTCTCTTCTGTAATCCGATAGAGAGCCTGTAAATTAGCCAGCGTATTTGATTCCGAGAGATTTTCGGACAATTTCTCCGTTGAGAATACCGACTTCGCTTCATCGAAGCTTGTCTGAGAAATAATGCTCGAACGTTCTTGCGCTGATGGCTCGGTGAACAAATTAATGCGATCAATCACATCGGAAGAGTGAGCCTCTTGCTGTGTGAATAAGACCGTAGTACGACCTAATAATAGGGTGTCACCATCTTGAAGATCGTGCTGATTGACGATCTGTCCATTCACCATCGTCCCATTGGAACTATTCTCATCAACAATCAAATATCGCCCATCCTGCTTCTTGACCGTTGCGTGGAGTCTTGAGACTTCCGTATCAGCAAGACGAATATCGGAACCGATTCCGCGGCCTATTCGATAAAGAGATCTGGGCAAATCAAATCGTATCCCTTGATCTTCACCATGCAAGATCAGAAAGGATGCAGAATTCACGTGATCATTCAAACCAGATGTCGCCAGATAAAAACGATGAAAGAAGAATCAAGTTGGATACTCAGAACAAATTCGATGACTGCTGTGATGACTGAGGCTCGGCATCTCGATACATCGTACGTACGATACGAAAACCGAGTTTCTTGTACAGATCAATGGCATGACGATTGTCGGCTGTCACTTCCAACGAGACCCGTGGAATTCCAATCTGCTGGAAGCCACGCAGACACTGTAAGACCAAAGCTCTCCCTAAGCCCTGACTTCGATGTTCGGGAACAACACCGATGTTCTGAATGGCACCAACAATCGAAGTATGTGCCAGTCCCTGAATAGTACCAACATCGTGAATGATGTCATCAAAATTACGAAACGAAAGTAACCAGGTGGCTTCAGGTATAAAACTCGATTGACGTGCAATGTCGTTCATCAACCTCAAACAGCCCTCAGGATCACCCAGACACGGAAACAAGCTGGCATCAAGTTCATTCTGAAAGCAGAGATGCTTAGTTTCTGCATGACGTTCAAGAATTGTGGTCGCATAGGGATCCGACGTCCATGCCGTCCAGAAATATCGTTCGGGTAAGACCGGAATCGGAAGCTCGACCTGACGGAGATTGATCTCCATGCGAAATCGTCTAAAATATGTGACATCCTTTAGCATGGATGGCTGCCTGCCAGGAAAAATAAAGGTACGAAAGTCGTCTGATGTTAGACTCCTGATTTTATCATCCCCGATGTGAAGGTCAATCAGTTTGTCCGACAATACGACATAAATCACGACTCAATAGAGATTTATGCACATCAGAACGATGACACCAATGCAACAAATATGAGGAATTTTGTTGCGACATGGGTTTTTGCAATGTTTTGAACAGATTCGATTTCGTTTTGTAAAACGAGGGCGAACATTGAACCCGCAGATTCTGTCATAATTCCTATGACCGAATTCAGAAGTCAGTGCATCGCAGATTCTTCTGATGGGAAGACGTTCTGCTGGCTTGATCCTGCGAAAAGATACGATAAGATTTGAATCGATCGGATTGGCGGAGTAGCTCAGTTGGTTAGAGCAGCGGAATCATAATCCTCGTGTCGGGGGTTCAAGTCCCTCCTCCGCTACTGAATTCAATCTTGATGGTTAGCTCATAAGACGCAACTTTGATAGAATTAAATTCTAGTTGTAGATCGGGCGTATAGCTCAGTTGGTTAGAGTGCGTCGTTGACATCGACGAGGTCACAGGTTCGAATCCTGTTACGCCCATTCAAAGCCCCTTTTAACCGAAGGGGCTTTTTTTCGTGCCTTACATTTGTCAACGAAGCGCGTAAAAAAACCGGACTGATCTTGCGATCAATCCGGTCTGTTTCCTGACATAAGTCTCAGCTACAAGATGACACTCAGAACGTGATAATCACGTCGGTACCGAATGTCGTGTAGTTAATCTGAGCTTCACCGTCGATAAAGTCTCCGCCGGTCGACCAGTCATGACGAACTTCGGGACGAATGGTGAGCCAGTCACCACTTGTGTTCCCGTTACAGTCCGTTTCAAGCAAAGGCTTGATATTCAGACCAGCAGTCACTTCACAGATTCCAACTGACTGGCTGCTGTCAAGACCGGCAATGCCAGTTGTGTTGGAGTTGAAGTTATTCGTCTTCCACCATTCTCCACGAAGACCAGCCGACAATTTGTCGTTAATCGTATAGAAGAGGTACTGGTTGATGGCCAATTGATGATCACCACCAGCGTCGGTGTTCACAGTGTCCATTTGGAACACGTAGTTGAGGTCGTCGGTCAAGACAACATCAAGGACGAGGCTCGAAGACCAACCTTCTCCACGCCACCCAAGGTCACCGGCTGTGATGATGGCCGTCGCGGTGACATTGTCACCAAGACCGACACTCGCACCACCGAGGAAGCTGCTTCCGCCGTTCAAACGATCGAAACCAGTGTCCCAACCGGATGTCCAACCACCATAGATGTCAACATTGTCGCTGGCAGAATAGGTTGCCAATGCACCAGTGTGAGTAAATGGTTCGTTGTTGAACATCGTGTATGCGTGGCTGTAGAAGAAGTTACCCGGGGCGGTCACAACTTCGTATCCAACCAATGTGTAGAAGTGACCGATTTTCACACTCCAGTCACCGCTGGCAACTTCAGCGTACAACTGAGGAATCGCGAAACCGTAGATTCCGTGATCGAAACCATTATCGAAATCCCATGATCCGGCAGGGTTACCGAAAGCTTGCGTGTCGTCGGCATCGGAACCGTACATCGCATCAATGCGGAAACCGAAATCGGTTCCAGATGATCCATCTGCCACTTTTTCAGCGTAGAGCCAAGATTGGTTCAACACGAGTCGGGAATTGTTGTCGTTGAAGTTCAGGTCGAATCGTGTTTCACGATCAGATTGTCCACCAGCCTGAATCCAACCACCGACATCGATTCCAGAATCGCCACCGCCGAAAAGACTTCCACATCCAGTAGATGTGCAAGTATCTCCGCAGGTGTCACCGCAAGCATCGCCGCATTCGTTACCGAACACGCTATCAACGCTTAAGGTTTTAAACAGATCGAGTTCGACAGCAGACGCCTGCCCCGTTCCCGCTGTCAACATCCCGGCACCTGCGATGCAGCCAAGAATCCATTGTTTTTTAAACAAGTTAGTCAAAATCATCCTGTATTTCCTCCTGAAATTATAGGTTCTCTTGCGTCCTGTTGAGTCCGGGGGTCTTGTGCATCGTTCTCCGTTGCATCTCTGCTCAGGAAGATACTCACCCTGTCAGGAAACCTTCGACTTCATATTGAAGAATGAAAGAACGCGAGCGCACATGTTAGGACTCTTAATCAGTATCGGAACCTAGCTCAGCCATCCGTACGTAATTAAAAAAAAGCAGCAAACTTAATAGAATCGCTACGGTGGAATCTATCTTACCTAATAGCCGGATTTCTTCGGCGGTTAAGTTTATCGACCGTAATTGCTCAAACATTGAGAGATAACACTGTATTGACAGTGTTTCTGGCGGTTTATTGAAATCGCACGTGACACTGTGAGATGCAAAAGTCTGCTTCAATACTCATTTTCGACGTCTGATTCTGCCTCGATTCCCGAGAAATCGGTTTCAAAACTTTGTCGAATAATTTTCTCTTCCACTTCGTTTTTTAGCTTCGAAAGTGCCTCTTCCACCGGCATCACACCTAAATCGCCTTCAATACGGTCTCTCAACGCGACCGCATCTGATTCTTCCTCCTTAGCACCCACGACGATCATGTAAGGGATTAGATCTAACTGCGCCTGTCGAATTTTCGCATTCACTTTCGCGCTATGCTGATCAACAGACACCCGGAATCCGGCCGAACGGAATCGAGACTCTGTCTTCTTGGCATACTCGATATGTTTATCGCTGAGCGGAAGGATGCGGACTTGTTCGGGAGCCAACCACAGAGGAAATGCTCCTGCAAAGTGTTCAATGAGCATGCCCACGAACCGTTCCATTGATCCAAAGGGAGCGCGATGAATCATGATGGGGCGATGAGCCTTGTTGTCGCTCCCGATGTATTCCAGCTCGAATCGTTCCGGTAAATTATAATCGAGTTGCACGGTTCCCAATTGCCATTCACGGCCGAGACAATCTCTCACCATGAAGTCGGCCTTGGGTCCATAGAACGCGGCTTCGCCCGGTTCTTCGACAAAGCTGAACCCGGCCTCAGCCAAGACATGCCTGAGAGTGTCTTCGGCCCGGTCCCAATTTTCTTCCGAGCCAACATATTTGTCACTGGCAGGATCTCGTAACGAAAGGACCACTCGATAATCTTCCAGCCCCACGCTTTTGAGAACAAACTGGACCAGTTCGAGAGTGGAACGAAACTCTTCTTCGACCTGATCGGGGGTACAAAACAAATGCGCATCGTCTTGGGTCAGACCACGAACACGAAGCATTCCATTCAGTTCGCCAGATTGCTCGTGACGATAGACCGTTCCAAACTCAGCCAGCCTGACTGGTAAATCTCGATAACTGCGCGGCTGTGCTTTGTAGATTTGCACGTGATGTGGGCAATTCATCGGTTTAAGAAGATAGCGTTCTTGCTGATCCTGCCATTTCTTCAGAACGTGCAACTTTTCTACTGAGGTTCCTGAAGTGGGGTATTCCTTTAGTTCAACGCCCATCACGCCGGCTGCTTCGATCAGTTTTTGTTCTTCCTCTGCGGTTGGCTCGACGTACTCTTCATCGTCTGGATTTAATTTGCGAATCCAGAAGTCGATCAATTGACCGCCATCATGTCCGAAGATGGGAGCAAACTGAGAATCACGGTAATAGGGGAAGTGCCCACTCATCTCATAAAGTTTCGCACGTCCGATATGAGGGGAATAAACGGGTTCATACCCGCGGCTGAGGAGTTCTCTTTTAATGAAATCTTCTAATAAGGAACGGACAATGGCTCCCTTCGGCTGCCACAGACAAAGTCCCTGACCAACTTCGTTAGAGATTGTGAACAATCCCAATTTCTTCCCCAAGACTCGGTGATCGCGTCGTTTGGCTTCTTCAATTTGATTCAGGTAGGCATTCAAATCCTTCTTACTGAACCACGCCGTTCCGTACAGACGCTGCAAGCTGCGATTATGGGCGTCACCCTTCCAGTACGATCCAGCGACAGAAAGTAATTTGAAGGCTTTGATCTTGCCGGCATCAGGAATGTGCGGACCTCGACAAAGATCAACGAACTCTCCCTGTCGGTAGAAGCTGAGCGAATCGTGATCTGATAGTCCGGTATCGATATGTTCGACTTTAAGACTTTGATCCATTCCATCGCAAAACTTGAGGGCTTCTTCTCGATCAAGCGAGAACCGTTCAAAAGGCTCTTTCGATTTGATGATCAACTTCATTTCCGATTCGATGCGTGCAAAGTCATCTTCGCTGAGATGATGATCTAAATCGAAATCATAATAGAAGCCCTGCCCCAAAGTGGGACCGAAGGCCAGATTGACTCCCGGAAACAGCTTCATGACCGCGCGAGCCATAATATGAGCACATGAATGACGCAATACTCCCAAAGCTTCCGCATCTCGCTCGGTCAGAAGTCGTAAGGGAATGGGCCGCGCTTCAGTCACTTCATCCATGGGTCGCATCGCATCGACAATGATGCCGTCAATTTCGGCAGCGATCGTGGCATCCGCTAATCGCGAGCCAATACTCGCGGCAACATCCAAGGCAGAAGAATGATCGGGGTACTCTTTTTCAGTTCCGTCCGGCAGCTTTACGGTAATCATATTTTTTTCAGAGAGATGAGGAAGACCGGGCGAGCCGCCGATACAAAGGGCGTCACTCTGTTAAGCACGATCGATTTACCACAAAAAGTTATATCTGAGAGACATCAATCGCGTCAACCATCCCACAAACATTCCTCGATTCTCAACGAAAGGATGAGATGTTCAGATCATCAAGGGTATCTTCGTGGGCATCGACACGATAGCTTGTCGAAAGGTTCAGTCAATCGCGAGACAACTGCTGGGAAAATGACATGCAAATTTTGCTTACCAACGACGATGGCATCAACTCTCCCGGCTTACAGGCCTTATACGATCAATTGCAGCGTTTGGGGCAGGTTCAGCTCGTTGCCCCGGCGATCGAGCAAAGTGGAGTTGGGCTGTCAATCACATACCTCCACCCTTTGCAGGTGCGTGAGGAAAGACGGCATGACGAGCATTACGGCTGGGCCGTACACGGTAGCCCTGCCGATTGCGTCAAAATGGGAGTCCTCGAATATTGTGGAGAGCGTCCAGATCTAGTCGTCAGCGGCATCAACTCTGGCTCCAATGTGGGAATCAATGTTCTCTATTCGGGAACTGTTGCCGGCGCGATTGAGGGATCGTTTTTTGGCATTACCTCCGTCGCTGTCTCCAAAGCGATTGATTCCCAGCCCGATTATGAAAAAACAGCGCGATCAGCCGTCGATGTGATTGCCCAAGTCCTTGATCAAGAACCACCCCAAGGCTCTCTTTGGAATCTGAACTTTCCTGATGAATCGTTCGGCCATCCGAAAGGACTCAAAGTTTGTAAACTTGGAGTGAGAAGATTCAAAGAAGAGTTAGAAAAACGCATCGATCCACGAGGGCGGCCCTACTATTGGAGCGGGATCGATTACCTCGTCAATAAAGAGATGGAACCCGGCACAGACATTCGCGAAGTGGCCGATGGATTTATCACTTTGACCCCTATGCATTTCGATTTGACCAACCATCCCGGTGTCGAAAAATATGGTGAGGTCGACTGGGCTCTTTGAATGTCTGGCAATCAGACTCTATTATCCAAGATAAACCAGAATCGCGTCTGGCCATTCAAACTCGTTCTGCTCTCCAGAATTCGAGGATTTTCGCAATCAGCCTGATGCTTCCAGAGATTTTGAATTCGCTGCTTGAGGTGGCAATGTCGGCGTGACACAATATTTCTGTCACACTCAACAGGAGTCATCAATGTCCGCTTTGCGTTTTTTGTTCATCTGCATTTTTTCGCTGCTCGCATCGCATTTTCGACTCACGAGCAGCGAGGCTGCTGACCGACCGAATGTTCTGTTTATTGCAGTGGACGATCTCCGTCCGTCGCTAGGTTGTTACGGCGACAAACACGCAATCTCACCAAACATCGACGCGTTAGCGAAACGCAGCGTATTATTTGATCAAGCACATTGCCAGGTGGCAGTTTGC
>JAQWSQ010000164.1 GCA_029243145.1 Planctomycetaceae bacterium
ACAAACTCGCACCCGCGATTCGGATTGCCAAACAATCCATGAAAGCGGCTGAAGGACTCAAGGATTATTCGGCCAACTTTTTCAAACGCGAACGAGTCGGCGGGCAAACCATTGTCCACTCTATGGCAGTCAAGCTGAGACACGAACCGTTCAGTGTTTATTTACGATTCCACAAGCCACACGATGGTCGTGAAGTGATTTTTGTCAAAGGACAAAACAACGGGAATCTTCTGGCCCACGAAACGGGCATCAAAAGTGTCGTCGGTACTATTTCCCTTTCTCCCAACAGTAAAGAAGCACTTTCGGAAAGCAAGCATCCGATCACCGAAATGGGGATGGCGAATTTGGTCAAACATCTGATTGAGCAATGGGAATATGAATCCAAATATGGCGAATCGGAAGTGAAATACTATCCCAACGCTAAACTCGGTGACCGGCAAGTCAAAGTCGTGGAAAGCATTCATCCTGTCCCACGTAAACAATTTCCGTATCACAAAACGATGTTATATGTCGATAAGGAAACCGGCTTGCCAATCCGCCTTGAACACTATGCGTTCCCCGTAGGTGGGCAGCCCGCTCAACGTATCGAAGAGTTTACTTACTCGAACGTACAAACAAACATGGGCTTAACAGACACCGACTTCAGCACACAGAATCCCAATTACGGTTACTGATGCTCTCTAAGTCATTCTTGGAGTCAGCATGGACTCGTCATTAAAGGTTGCGTCAACGATTTCTGAAATTCGTGCGATGGTGCAGTCGTCTCGCGCTAACGGAAAACAGATCGGCGTCGTCCCGACGATGGGCGCGTTGCACGATGGTCATCTCTCGCTGATGCGTGCTGCCCGAACGCGATGTGATGTGTTGGTGAGTACGATTTTCGTGAATCCCACACAATTCGCCCCCGGAGAAGATTTCGAAAAGTATCCTCGCCCGCTCGATCATGACCTTGAGCTATGCCGGTCTGAGGGAGTCGATCTTGTATTTACACCGACACCCGACAACATGTATCCCGTCGGGCATCAGACCCATGTTGAAGTCGAAGGCATCTCACAGCCGTGGGAAGGCGCTCATCGCCCCTCACATTTTCGCGGCGTCACAACGGTCGTGCTGAAACTTCTCAACATTGTGCTGGCGGATGTCGCGTTCTTCGGGCAGAAAGATTATCAGCAACAATTGATAATTCGCCAGATGTGCCGAGACCTCGACGTTCCGACACGCATCGAAACCTGTGCGACAATCCGGGAAGTAGACGGTCTCG
Source organism: Planctomycetaceae bacterium (assembly GCA_029243145.1). Taxonomy (GTDB): domain Bacteria; phylum Planctomycetota; class Planctomycetia; order Planctomycetales; family Planctomycetaceae; genus JABURQ01. Next base: position 1,262 of record JAQWSQ010000164.1, read on the forward strand.
CATTATCGAGCCGAAATGCCTATCTTTCCGCGGAACAACGCGCGCAAGCCGTCAAGTTATCGACCGCTCTGCGGTGGGGCCTCGAAGAAATCGCCGGCGGTGTGCAAAATCTGTCACAGATTCGCCAACAGATGAGTAAGCGGCTTACCGCAGAAACAGAGTTTGTTCTCGATTACATCACCATCGTTGATGCCCTGTCACTGGAAGAATTGAAATCTCCCCGTGATCACATGGTGGCCATCGCCGCGGCAACACTCGGAAACACACGCTTGATCGATAACATGCTGATTCCTCCCTTCAGTCTCAAAACACTCAACGAACGCTGATTCGGCTCGAAAGTTCAATACCGTGCAACAAACGCTCCTTCGCATCTTGCTGACCGATTGGTTTACTATCGATTCGCGTGAAGGAGTTTGGCATTTTGGAGTCGGGTTTATTTTGATCCCCTGGCTTGTCCTGGGAATCATGGAGATCCGTAATGCGTTGCGAGACGGTCAAACTCTCAAAGAGATGCAAGGCTCGTTGGCGACCTGGGCCGTCATCTCGGGGGTAATCCTCACCGTTCCACTTATTGCCGGGAAGCTACCTCTCGAAAGCGTACCCGTGTTTGGTTGGGGATTTATGCTGGTGATGGGATTTCTTTCTGCCGGGATGCTGACCATCCGTCGCGCAAAGAAAATTGGAATTCCCAGCGAAGTGATTGAATCTTTAGGAATCCATATCTTCGTTTCGGGAATTCTCGGGGCGCGACTGTTTTTTCTCATTCAATACCGCCAACAAGTCTTTCAAGATGCCCAAGGTCTTGGGGGCTTCATCAAGGCGGCGTTGAATTTCTCGGATGGCGGGATGGTTTTGTATGGTGGTGTCCTCTTAGGAATTGTGACTTACGTTTGGTTCTGCCGCAAATGGAAGATCCCTTCGCTGTTGTTGGCCGACCTTGTCATCCCGGCGATCTTCATCGGCTTGGCGTTTGGTCGTCTGGGATGTTTATTGAACGGTTGCTGCTACGGTGATGTCTGCGAACTTCCCTGGAGCATCCAATTTCCTCCCGGTTCACCACCTTACATCGCATTGTTGAATCGAGGGTTCATAGAGGAAGGGGCCGCTCGTTCGTTGCCGTTGCATCCCACTCAGATCTATAGCAGCCTCAATGCGTTTTTGCTGGCGGCATTAACGGCTGTCTGGTTCCGACATCGCACAAGAGATGGTGAAGTCGTCGTGCTGGCCTTATTGACCTATCCCATCATGCGTTTCACGATTGAATTCTTGCGGAACGACGAATTCGGTCAGTTTCGTACCGGTCTGACAATCTCTCAACTTGTGAGCATCGGGCTGTTCTCGTTTGGTCTCATAATGCTGGCATATTTGAGGAATTCGCGTGGGGCGACGAAGACGGCTCTGCCTCTGAAAATCGAGCTTCCTGCTCCGAAAAAACAGGTTCCCGCCCGTCAAGCGACCTGAGAGGTCTGCAAAGCTGTGAGAAAAGTGTGTGCTCAAGCGTCAAGTTGTTATATGATCTCGACTTGGGCAACCCTGAATCACTCCTCATTTGATATTCGACCACTGTGAGCGCATCCGATTCCGACCTGATAGAACGCTGCCTGAGTGGCCAAGTGGCTGCGTTCAGTGAGTTGGTGCATCGACATCAGAATCGATTATATAATAGTCTCTATCGGATGCTGGGGTCTCGTGAAGACGCCGATGATGTCGCACAGGAGGCGTTTGTCTCGGCCTTCCAGAAACTGGATACGTTCCGGGGGGATTCTCAATTCTACTCTTGGCTGTTTCGGATCGCCTATAACACCGCGATTTCGATGAAACGAAAAGTTCGCCTGAAAACGGTCTCTGCCGATCAATTGAAAGAATCGAGTGGGCAGGAACCGAATGATGCCAGTCCTGATCATTCCCCCGGACATGCCATCCATGTCGAAGAAACTCAAGCCGTTGTACAACAAGCTCTCAACGGACTCTCCGAAGAATACCGCCAAGCGATTGTCCTGAAAGAGATGGAAAATCTCTCCTACGAAGAGATCGCTGAGCTGGCCAATGTTCCGGTGGGGACCATTCGTAGCCGGCTGCATCGCGCTAGGGCCGAGTTACGCGAAAAATTACGTCTGCTCCTCGAAGAGACTGACTCTTAACGTGTGGTTGTTTTATCGAGTTGTCGGGCTGATTGGTAACCACGAGCAATAGTACATCGCTTTGGGAACCGTCATTTCCATGATCGATCGCCACTGCTCTTCGGGAGCGGAGGCTTTCGCACTTCCCATCAGTACATCGTAGATGGTCGGGGGACCAGAATAGGTGACGACATTCACTGCTTTCAATCCTAGCTCTGTTTTCAATGCCGCAATCGCGTCCTCTTCAAATCCGATGGCATCCACCAAACCATTTTCTAAAGCCTGACTGGCTGTATAAACCTGACCGGTTGCGAGTGCTCTGACTTGTTCCTTATCGAGGTTTTCTCGATTGGCGTCGATGATCGATAGAAAACGATCGAACGAGTCGTCGATGATTTCTGTCCAGACGGCCATTTCCTCTTCGGTCATATCACGGAAGGGACTGAGTGAACCTTTCAGTGGTCCCGTCCGAATCGGCTCGGGTTTGACACCCAACTTTTGAGCCATTTCGGTCGCATTATAACGGGGGAGAATCACGCCGATGGATCCTGTCCAGGTTGTCGGTTCCGCATAGATTTTACCCTTCGTACCGATTCCCATGGAAATGTAATACCCGCCGCTGGCTGCCATGTCTTTCATGGCTACGTACACGGGTTTCTTTTCGGAAAGCTTCTTCATTTCGTGATAGATCTGATGACTGTCGGTGACCAATCCACCGGGGCTATCGACGACAAGTAACACGCCTTTCACATCCTCTTGCTTGGCAGCTTCCTGGATGAACTCAATCGTTTTTTCGGTGAAGGGAGCCATGATGGTGCCGGTCACTTCAATCCGTACAATTTTTGCGTCGGCGTCTTTATCGCCCGAGTGATACGACTCCTGCACACTCGATGACTCCGAACTCAAGGTGCTCGTCAATGTCACCAATTGCAGGTTGACCATGATCGAGATAAACAGCACGAAGATCAGCAATCGCCACTTCCATGTGCTCTTATGAGGATCGGGAACATTCACAATAATTTGTGGAGTATTGGCGGGTTGTGGATTTGCGGATTCAGTCATGATTTTCTTTCCAGATGACTCTCCCGAAGTCCTCGAATGAGGGACTGCGGGTCACGATATGTCAATTTAGGCGAGATACGCAGCCTCTTCGGGATGTAACGATTCTACCCATTGTGTCTGTCATTCTTGCACAATCAGGCCGTGCAGGCGATGGAATCGTCATAACCAGCCATATCCTCCGTCGATAGAGATCATGCAGAGTAGGTTTGTGCCAGTTGTACTGATTATTGGCAACAGACGGTGTTCCTGCAACAGACTAACTCTCAGGAAACAAAATGCGTTCCTGAAAGCGTGCCTAATCGACTATTCGAAGGAGTTGAGGGATGAAATTTCACAAGTCACCCATCGCCAAAGGCCTGGTTTGTACTGCGGCCGGTAGCATGTTTCTGTTTCAGGCGAGCGGATTTTCTCTCTCTTCCGTCGAGGCTCAGCAAAAGACTTCGATTCAGCAAGAATTGGAGAAGCTGTACCAGCAAGAAGGCCGACAGGCCCCCAGCATGGAATTGAAAACTCTTCCACGAGATACCATTGATGGACGAGTATTCCAGGAGTCGGCAAATCCCGGTCAACCTCCGCAATCAGTGTCTCCTCAACAACGACAGTCACAACCTCCGGTCCGTCAGGTTGTCCCAGCCACTCAAACGAGTGCCACCTATGATGCACGCGACCGTCAAAACACTGTCGAAAGTCCCGCACCTAAAAAACGTGGTTTGCTAAATCGCATGAAAGGGTTCGACCGACTGATGTTCTGGAAGAAAGACAAACAGAAAAACATGCAACTCTCGAAAGAAGCAGTCGCTGAAACTCCCGTCACGTCACAACCGGAAGCCCGCAGGCCAACTGCATATCAACCGCCCGCGGTTCCAGCGGCAGCACCTCCCGTCGATTACCCTACCACTCAATTCCAACGTCCCGTGCAAAATCGTCCGACGGCCTCACGGCCTCAAGCCTTGCCAGCACTGCAACAATCGGCTCCGATTCGCAGTGCGAAACCGTTTCCTGCTTCTCAGTCGTCACCCCCGCAGAGGACGGCGACATTACCTCCCGTGCCAACTCGCACCGGTCAAATGCCAGTCATCATTCCGCAAGGTCAGGATCGGTCGACTCAAGCTGTGCCGACAGCATCACCTGTTACCATTACAATTCCGCAACAGTCACCTGTTGCAAGTGAGAGTGAGAATGGACTTCCGCCTGCTCCTGCTGCTTTCGGTTCCCTAGAAGTTGTTCAGCCGGTTTCTCAGCCCCAGCCGGTTGTTGAACAGCCGAAGGCGTTACCGATTGTCGAAACTCCAGTCGTCGAATCTCCGGTTTCTGTCAAAGGACCTGTCACAACGGTTGTCGAGCAGCCGAAACCACAAGCGGCTGCCAAGCTACCAAGTCTGGACGAACTTCCGAAAGAACCAGTTCCCATCATTCCTGAAGCAGAACCAGAAGCTCCACCGATGGTGGATGAGTTTTTCCCTGACCCATTCACAGAAATATCGGAAGACAAAGCCGATTTGTCAAAAGAGGATATGGAGATTCCCGATATCCGCATGGATATGAATGAAACACCTTCATTGCAACCGATTCCCGAAACGACCGAGGATGCGGCTCCGGCTCTTCCTGAGGTGGAGGAGAACAAAACTCCTGTTCCTCAACCGATGCCGGTAACAGAAAGTCCTGAAGCCACACCTGAAGCTCAATTACTGGAAGACGAAAACCCTTTTAGTGGTCTCAAGCTGGAAGAACCCTCTGCGACTCTCCCGATGGATGAGGCCGATCAGGGAAGTAAGGCAGCACCAAGTTTGCCGGTTGATGCTGTCCCGGCTCTTCCCATCGCCACGGAAGAAGCACCCTCGGCAGCACCTGCTTTGCCCGATTTGAATCCTGCCTTCGAAGATGAGTTTCAGCTTCCCGTGAAAAAAGAAACGAGCGAAGAACCAATTCCTGAGATGCCGATCCTGGGAAAAATCCCGGAAGCCATTCCCGAATTGCCGGGTGTCGAACAAGGTGACATCAGTTGGGAAGTCGAAGAAGCACATCGAACATCCAAACTCGATCTGATCGCGGACCGTGAAGGAGAAACCGGGTTGAAGGGTTTCTGTATCGTGGCACTTCGCGACAATCGAGATTTGATCGACGCTCTTCCTTCGTTCCGATCAACTTACAACTTGCGGACCTATCACTTTTCAAGTCTCGAACTGAAAATCGAGTTTGACAAGGACCCTCGAAAATATGTACCGGCTTATGATGGGAACGATCCTATTTTGCTCTCCACACAAAGTGAAGAACGTGAAGGGTCACTCGATTACGCTTTGTGGTTCAAAGGCCGTTTGTATCTGTTTACCACACACGACAATCTGACAGTTTTCCAACTTGATCCCGTACTGTATGCCGAAAACTAGAGCAATTTGCACTTTTTCATAGCCGCGATGATGTGTTGCGGCCTTTGAAAAGCAGAGACCCACGAACCTGTACCAACCGCAGAGTTTCGTGGAATACTATAGATGCTTTCCTGAATGCCGCTGATAAGAAGATCTTCCGTACTTCTTATCAATAGAGCCTCTGTGAGAACCGCTTGTCTCACAGGGGCTTTTTCTATTCAAGCGGTAGTGATTTTGAGGTGTTCCGAATCTTCTACTATGTAGGATTGTGTTGACGATCTGAGATGGAGGGAGTATCTTTCGCTTGGAGCCTCAGTGTGTGAATGGGTCTTTATCCGTCTCCACTCCTTAGTTCTTTCGGAGCGATTCGATGTTTCGTGTGACCATTGTCATCGTTTGTTTCTTTTCTGTTTCGAGCGTAGCCTATTGCGAAGGGCTGTTCTTCCAGCTTCCCCCCGATGGTCACTGGGCCAGTTATACGATCGATAATACTCTGATATCTCCCGACGGAACTCAGCACAAATACCCAGCCAAGGTGATACTCCGTTCGGTCGGGAGGGAAATGGTCGAAGAGATTCCTTGCCGCTGGATCGAAATTGAGACATCTGGCGAATATATGGGGATATCGATTCTATCCCTCAATAAACTACTGATCGCCGAGCATTCGCTGCAAGCGGGACAAGAGCCGCTGAAAGAAATCTATCGATGGATTAGGTATCAGCCGGAGAACAAATTTTTCAGCTTAATCGATGATCGAAAGAAACTCCAAGATCTCTTTCAAGATGAAAATCGAAATGAAGAGCATGGTTTGGCTCGAATATTTCGCGGTCCTTACGAAGACTTGAAGAGAATTACAACGACACAAACCATTCAGAGCAAATTGGGAGAGCGCGAATGTAAAGGAATCCTCGCAAATGTGACGGAAGAAAAGGGAGATCGTACAACTCATGAGAAAAACGTCATCCGCTTGCATCCCGATTCGCCCTTCGGTGTTGTGCAGTGGGAATCTGTGAGTAAGGCTCAAGAGGATGGCCAAACTGTCATGTCGACTCATCAAGTCATGTTACTTTCTGAGTATGGAACGAAGGCGAAGTCAGCAATCCCGGAACAAGAGTAAACCCTCTCATGAACCGCTCCGCTCAGTCACAAATTGCTCACTGGCTGAATGAATCAAACAGCACCGTCGTCCTCACGGGAGCCGGCATCAGTACCGAGAGCGGGATCCCCGACTTCCGCTCACCGGGTGGTGTCTGGTCCAAATACCGGACAGTCTATTACGACGAATTTATGTCGTCGGCAGACGCACGTGCCGAGTATTGGCGTCAGAAAGCCGAAGCCCACCGCGAGTTCTTTGATTCTCAACCGAATGCGGGACACAAAGTTCTTTTCAAGTGGGAGGAAGCAGGGCAGTTGCAAGGCGTCATCACGCAGAACATCGATGGGTTGCATCAATTGGCAGGAAACCAAAACGTCTATGAACTTCACGGCACGGCTCGGTTCATTAAATGTCAAGATTGCGCAGAGATGTTCGACGCCGACCCGTTGGTGAGACAATATCTGGAAACCAATCTGGTTCCGTCCTGCGCCTCGTGTGGTCAGCATCGACTAAAGCATGCGACTGTTTCATTCGGCCAAATGCTTCCCGAAGATGTGCTGGAACGCTCGATAGATCTCTGTCGAGAAGCCGATTTGATCTTTGCCATCGGCTCGTCATTAGTGGTGACTCCCGCCGCCAACTTGCCACTGATGACAAAACAAGCGGGAGGAAAACTGGTGATCATCAATCGCGATGAAACACCCGTCGATCAAGATGCCGATGCGGTGATTCATGCAGGCATTGGAGAAACTCTGAGCGAGATCGATCTGCAAATTTAAGTCGTTTGAGTGGTAGTAAATGCTACTGTCTGTGGGCTTCGCTTCGTCTGCCAGCCCTCCTACAGTTCTACGAAGAATTTTAGTCTCGCTCAGATCTCAATCAGGATTTACGTTGATCGATGCCAAATACCGTCAATTTTCGGGTGACTGATTGGTGAAATCGACTGTTTCGAAATATTCCGTAAAAGCCGTATTTTCCGGGTGACCAATTCCGGGCTTGCTTCGTTCTTATCATAACACGTTATTCGTGACATGCATTGCTCCCCCTCGGCAACGTATTGTGGGTTCGTCTCGTCTTTTCCTGACGAATTCAAGACACATCGATCAGTATCGGGCCAGTGCTGATCTGCTTGTGCTTCCCACAATGTTCGAGCGGGAGGATGAAGACCCAACTCGTACCCTTGAGGAGAAGAACAAATGATGAATGTGATGAGATTTCTGTGTGTGGCCACTGTGGTTGCTCTGATTCAGCAGGGGCGTGCCAAGGCGATTGATGTCCCGTTTCAGAGTTTGGTAACCTGTAACTCGTTTTGTACTCATAATGAGAATCTATGCAATAACACACTCGCAAAAAACGTGGCTAAAACAATCCAAAATGGTATTGAGAGTCACTGTGGCTCAAAGAGTGTGGCAGATTGTACCAATGACTGGCCAGGATTCGATGCAGATTCAAAAAGACAGAGACAAGAATGTAATGCTTGTGTTGAGACAAGAGAGCAAACACTCAAAAATTCAGTACCGATACAAAACATGGTTCTCTCTGGAAGGAGTCTCTGTGCTAGTAATGCCAGAGACTGTTACAGTGACTGTGGTGATCGATACTGTAATGCTGGACCTGTCACCCTGGAGCCTCCCGGAACGTTTTGTCCGTCTTGGTGGCCTTGGTGCGAATGATTCAATTTGAATTTCTGGTCGATAATAAGCCTGAGCCGGCGTGTAATCCAATATTACACGCCGGCTTTTCCATGCAGCATTCCAGTGAACACAAATAAGGTGTCAGAGGTTGCGTCTGCAATCGATATGTTTTCAAAACTGCAGGGGCTTTTCCGGGGGCTTCTGTTTCACGGAGCGCCCGCCGCCACCCTGTTTTGAAAATTGATTCGTTTGATTGGTGGTTTCTTTCGTTGGGCCTCTTGTGCTGGCGCACCCCGTTTCACGAGCAAGCGGGGCTACCCTGATTGTCGGGTTACGACTCGCTACGCTCGGACTAACCCGACCTACGGATCTAGAAACTCTCTGCGTCGCCTCAAACTCAGCGGTTCGTATCTTCTCGTACTCACGCCAGCGAGAGCACGGCATCCGATTAAGAAGGGCTTTGCGACAACAAAATGATCGCTCAAACTCATCTTGCCAAATGCGATCTACCAGAGTTAGCGTTCGTGGTTCGCCGACAGGCGAATCGATCTTTGGCAATTTGAACGTCATCACAACCGGTTTATGAGTTCTCATCATCGGGTGCCATGCTCTCACCGCAACGCGGGGTGAGCATGCGCGCAAGTGGCTCAATAAGCGAATCGCGTGTTGAAGAATGACGACCACTGCAACGTGAAATCGGAAGCGATCTCGCGTGACGTAGAAAATGCGCACCCACAAAAAACGACATCGCATCAAAACGGAGCGATCAGCGCAAACCGATGAGAGTCAATAACTTGCTCAAGGGTATGGAAGATTCGGGAAGATTTGATTCAACATTTGGTCAAGATTCGGTCGAGGTGTGTCCCCCATTTTCCGAATCTTGACATCTTGAAACGGCTGTTGAGTGTTCGGGAATGGAGGATTGATCTCAACAGACTGTTTAGAGTGAGTTGCCGATCACAAAACCATTCAAAACTGCAACGGACTTTTCCAAGCCTCTCGTAGTTCTTCGATGTTCGATTCGATCAGAGTGTCATCGCCTGCAACGACCTTGAGTGTTGCATCGTCGGTTACACTTCCGAGATTTACGGAAGGGACCAGTTGCATGGCAGCTTCAAACTCTGATTTGAAATTCGCGGGGACTTCAACGAGGAAGCGACTGTTACTTTCTGAGAACAGCAACACTTCGCTGTTGTCGATGTCTGTGAGAGTATTCAATTTCGACAAGTCGATGTGTGCTCCCAAGCCACCCGCAAAAGCCATCTCGGCAGCCGAGACGGCAAGTCCGCCTTCGCTCAAGTCATGACAACTGCGAATGAAGCCGGCACAG
>JAQWSQ010000172.1 GCA_029243145.1 Planctomycetaceae bacterium
CACGAAACGGTCAACTCGATGCCAACGAGCAACACCGCGAGAGCCAGAAGTGATTTCTTAAACTTAGTCATTCAATTGTAGTCCGCAGGGGTGAAACGGCTAATCTTGAGACGGTCCTGCCGCTCTTCGGGATAACGACCACAATCACCGGGTTGCCGCCAGCGATATCGATTTCAAATTCAGCCCGGACGGCAACTCCGGTGCATTGTATTGTTATCTACTGTCAGTGTTGCGTTGAGGTTTTGTCGAGCCCAAAAGCGACATGGTATGCCCATTTGACCGAATCCACGCGTGACGCAATTGGAATGCGGCAACCTGAATTGGAACCATATGGGACACGCTTCATTGTGTCGCCAGTGAGTTCGCCAAGTTTACATTGCATTGATTCGATTACATCATCAGTTGCGGACACACGAATCCAATTATACGTTGGGACCATTGTTTGGTCGGATATGATGATACATGTGCCAATGATCTCGATTTCGTATTTCGCCTTCTTGGTTACGATCTCTGGGAACACCGCGTCGAGACTCTCGTGTTTCCATTCGGGATGAATCTCACGCAGGACTTGTGGAATGAAGTATTCCAGTGTGGACATAGCCTCACGAAGGTCATCCGAATCTACAATGTGGTCGCCAACGTCGACATTCTGCAGGACGGTGCGGAGATCACGGGCGAGGTGTTGTTCAGTTGCTGAGGCGAAGGCAGGCCTCCATATGTGTTTGGGGACAATGTGTTTGCCAGATAACTTAAATACTTATCCGGAGTTTTGACCCTGATAAAGCTCTTATCAGCGTTTTCATCCCGGTGTAGACCGTTTTTATCTCGGGTTTTATCAGGGGTGAATTCACTCTACGACGGGCTGCGGTCGGTTGCAACTGACGCCGCACCACGTACAAAGTACGACTGAAATGATTGGTGCTTGACGGTCACGTTGACTGAGCTGTGCCAACAAACATTGCGTCCTGTGCTGACTCCATTGCATCTCGAACGGCTTCCGTATTCAAGCGAGCGTAGATACCTGTAACGCTCTGGCTGCTGTGTCCAAGCATCTTGGCAATGATTGCCTCAGACGTGCCGTGGATGGCCATGTGACTCGCGAGCGTTCGCCTCAGGTCGTGTAGCGTGACATCGTCAAGGCCGGCAGCATCGGTGACTCGCTTCCAAGCGGCTTTCGGTTCCTGGATGTGGCCAGACTTTGAAGCTCGCTCACCTTCACGCTGCGAGGGAAAGACCCATTCAGAATCCGCGTACTGGCGACGGGCTTCAATGATCTCCATTGCCCGTTTCGTCAGTGGTACGGCGTGCGGCTTGCCACCTTTGACCAGCGGAATCAAACATATTCCAGCGAGATCAAGTTTGTCGGCCATACCGACTGGCAAGACATTGTCAAAGTCCGAAATGATGGTAATAAATGCAAACTCCGGTAATCCGACGGAGATTCTGATCCCTGCTACGGTCTCCTGAATTGAATCAAGAAATGGAAGACCCAAACCAATGACAAACCACAGGCGGCTCAAAAAACGAATTGCGTGTTGAAGAATGACGAGTGCTGCAACGTGAGAAAGGAGGCGATCTCGCGTGACGTAGAAGGTACGTCCACAGAAAAAGCGATGTCTCTTCAAAACAATGCAATCGACACAAATCGAAAGGAGCCAACAATTTGCTCAAGGGTATGGAAGATTCGGAATCAAGATTCGGCAACATTTGGGGCAAGATTTGGTCAACATTCGGTCAAGGTGTGTCCCCCATTCACCAAATCTTGACATCTTGAAACGGGTGTTGAGTGTTCGGGAATGATTTGAGTGGGACGATCTTCGATCAAGCCGGCTGATTCTCAAAACTGCCCGTTGCATTGCGACTTTGACTACCCGATACTGCAACATCAACAACCGATCATAGTTCTTGACCATACCTCGATCATTCAGGACGCCCATCATGCTGAGACTTTCCGCTTCCACCGTTGCTGTTTTCATGCTCACGCTCTCAACACTGCTACCCGCAGCCGAGAATACGGCACCGGTGCAAATGGGTTCGGGTGCGATGACATTCCAAACCGTACCGGGATGGGGACTGGGAGGAGATGGACGCTCACTCATCGGTGCCACACATGGTGGGGTCGTTGTCGATAAAGCCGGCAACATTTACACCAGTGCCAACATCGGCGTGTTTGTCTTCTCTCCCGATGGCAAAATGATTCGCAAATTTCTCGGCGAAGAATACACCGCCATGCACGATATTGAAGTCCGTGTCGAAGAGGACGGTGAGTTCATTTACGGAGCCCGCAACGCCGCCGCCGAAGTCGTCAAATTTCATGCGGAAACCGGTGACATTGTGATGAAGATCGGATTCCCTGAAGAATCTGGATTAAAACTCAAACGAATCAATCCGACGGCTGTCACCGTTGCCCCGAATGGAGACATTTTCATGGCCGACGGCTACGGCAGTGACACGATCTTCAAGTTCGACAAGACCGGAAAATACCTCATGCACTTCGGCAAAAAGGGAGACGGCCTCAAAGAGTTTCACACGGCTCACGGCATGACTCTCGACACTCGCTACGATCCCCCTCGCTTGCTTATCTGCGACCGTAATCATCAACCCAAAGGACGCCTGCTCCATTACGACCTCGATGGTGATTTCATTGCGGAAGTCGTTACTGGACTCGGCATGCCGACCTCAGTGGCCATTCACGGCGACTTTGTCTCGGTCCCCGACCTTCACGGTCGAGTCGTCATCCTCAATAAAGACAACACCATCATTTCGGTCCTCGGTAACAATCCCAACCCCAACCTCGGGCGTAACTTCAAAGTTCCTCAAGAACAATGGAAAGAGGGATTCTTCAGCGGAACGCACGGTTCCTATTGGGATCACGACGGCAACTTGTACGTGCAAGACTGGAACGTGTCCGGTCGCATCATCAAGCTGGTCCGCGTCCCTGTGAATTGATCACCGCGGCACTCAGCCAGACCATCACGATCCGGGGGGATGTTGCAGATGCCAATTCGTCTGCTGCTGGTAAGCGGCGGCTATGGACAGCAATGTCGCCTCGCTCAACGCCTGACCAGTGAACTGCAAACCGATTGGTAATTGATGTTTCTCCGAGAGTCCATTCGGTACGGAGATCGCGGGTAAACCACACGCATTCGCGGCTCCATCAAACGTGCCGACCGAATACCCGCGAGACGACTGACTGAACGGTTTAGTCGCCGAATATGCGGGTGTTGAACGACTCGGCGCAACCACTGCGTCGAACGGTCTCACCAATTGACTGATGGCTGGTTGCATGCGGTGATTGCGAATCCTCAATGCGTTGATGTAATCAACCGCAGGAATGACTTGCCCAGCATGTGCGCCATAGTGGTCTTCAGAAGCCGTCAACTCCCACACTTCTCCCGAAGTAATCATTCCTTCAAAGGCGGCTGCGATCTCACAATCGATGATAGTGGCTGGCACGATATGCCAAGGCAAGTCGTCCGGCATTTCGATTTCGGTGATCGTCCCCAGCTTCTCTAACTCAGAGAGCGACCGGTCAAAACTCCGGCGGACATCGGGATGTGCCGACTCAGAACTTCCTTTCACCACAGCAAATTGAAAGGGTAATTTCTTCTGCTTGGCAGCATCACAAATGAATGAGACTTCAATTGCTGATTCATCGAGAGTGTCCGGCCCCGCGATCACATCCAAGACTATTGCACAGTCTTCTGCGGAACGTGCCATCGGACCGATTTTATCCATCGTCCAACTGAGTGCCATCGCTCCCGAGCGACTGACTCGCCCATAAGTCGGACGTAAACCACTGATGCCGCAGAAACTGGCGGGACACATGATCGACCCCCATGTCTCAGTCCCCAAAGCAAAAGGGACCAACCCGGCAGCCACCGCCGCCCCACTTCCGCTGGAAGAACCACCGGCCCAGTAATTGGTGCTCCAAGGATTGAGACCGGGACCAGTGACGGCGGCATTCGCTTGTCGATACCCCATGCCTCCGGCAATTTCGACCATCGCAAGTTTCGCGACAAGTACGGCTCCCGCCGCTTTCAAGCGTGCATAAACCGTGGCATCCTGATCGAGTATTCGTTCGCGATAAGGCGCAGAGCCCCAACTGGTTGGGATACCTTTCGTGGAGAACAAATCTTTCAAACCATAAGGAATGCCATGCAACGGACCACTATCTGTTCCTGATTTCAGTTCTGCATCCGCGTGATCGGCTTGAGCGAAGGCCGTTTCTTCAGTGACGGTCACAACGGCATTCAATTCACGACCGCGAGATTCCAATCGATCGAGAAAGTATTCGACCAGACGACGAGAAGTCACCTTCCCCTCGCGAAGATGTTGCCCCAGTTCAGTGATTGAGAGAAAAGCGTATTCGGTCATCACGATTTGGATTCCGGTGGAACAGGTTCAAAGTCTCCAAAAGGTTTTTCCTGGTATTTGCGGATCTTCTCCATTTTGGCGAGACGCTTCTTTCCACCATCGGGTTCAACGAGCACGCGCCAACCGAGTCGCCCCAACAATCGAGCCTGAATGAATAGAAATGCTGCCGTCAATGGCCCCACCCAAAGAGCACATAACATGGGATTTGCAACAATCGAGAAACCTACGGCCGTCACATAGATGACAGACAACGCTGCCGCGAGGACATAATAACTCACCCAGTAACGTCCATGAGACCACATACTCTGATAAACGGGAACACTGACGGGCCACAGGATCGAACCCGATTCGAGGGCCGACAGTAGAATGATCGGATAGATAATGTGAACTTGCACCAATGAGACTAACCAAGGGGCTGGCAAAAACTGAGCCACCGGCTCTAACAACACACTAATTCCTTGAGACACCAAACCGAGAAACGCAACATACATCAGGTTGACACCCCACTCACGCCAATCCGGTTCGGGCCATTCATCAATCACCACCTGCCCCGCACCAGTACCTTCGAGTATGGTCATGCCACATGCCGAGGTATACGAGAGTGTCCAGAAGACAATCCAGAATGAGGGTAACCCGATCATTGCCGCGGCCACTGGGCCGACACCAGACGACAACAAAAACAGCAGAGTAATCGTGACCATGACCCAACTGATCATCCAGGCAATTGAAGCCCAGATCCATCTCGGCCAGGCGTGAGTCGTCCAAGGATAATTGAAGACATTCGAAAAATAGAGCCACTTGGGTGGAGGATCGATTTCGACCTGCCTGATATGACTAATGTTCTCAAAGACGTGCGTGTTGAGTGGTGTCGGTTTAGAGGCTTCTCCCGGAGCGTATTGTCCGGGATCAGGAATGGGGATAGGTTTTGGTTTTTCGGGAATTTCAGACTGAGATGGAACACGGTACTCTTCCAGACAATCGGGACAGGTATCCATCCAAGATTCGTCGCGTAGTTCGGGAGAGAGCAACGTTAAACAACGAGGACACTTCATCGTCACAGTTGCGAGGGACGAAATGCTGTCATTTTTTGTATCATCGGATTTGGAAATCCCATACACACCGGGATCGACATTCCTGGGTCCGGCCAACTTCTTAAGAAATTCCGCTTCCACAGGATCATACGCGGGAATATTAATGATGCCTTCGCACTCTGGGCATTTGAGTTTGCGTGCATAAGGTTTGGCGGCAGTCGTCAAGCGTTCGTGACAAGTATGACAGGTCACTTTGATACGGATCCGCGGCGACGTTCCGTTCATACAAACTGATCCTCAATATCAAATCGAAAAATGTAACAGATCGCGAAGAACACTCTTTGGTAAGAGATGACATGGACTTTGAGTATTATGAACCGAACAAGCCCTCAATCGCCAGAGACTTTTTCGGGACTCAAAAGGGCGAATTGCCCAATGTGGGGATTTCCCGTAGCCAGTCGGCAAAGATTGCCGATATTGCGTGGCCTGATGTCGATTTTGCACAAATGCTTGCGTACAAAACCCCCAGCCGGAAAAGTCTCCCAAAGACCACGCAATCAGCCTGGGATTAAAGGCAAAGCGGCCCCCAAAAGACTCAACTTTCCCGGTGAATCTGGCCGAAATCATTAATCGGGTCATCGCGCAATTCTGCCATGGACCACTCATCCTTCTTCAACAAGATGTTGACAGGAGTTACTATGTCATCCGTTTCGTCAGCTCGTCAGTTCCGATTCTCCTCTGAAGGATCTGGGCATGAACCAACAAACACACGAGATTTTGTTCTCGAGATCATGAGTGGAAAGACGAAATTCCCGAATCGCCCCATGCCTCGAGGGCGACTTTCCATTGGAGCCAGTGCCAAGTGTTGGTTACAACTGGGAGGTCCAGGAATACCCGAAATCCATTCGTGGATGGAAGTTGGCAGAAAAGAAGTCGCGTTGTACGTCTTCGAAGAAGAACCTTCAATTCAGGTCAATGGTTCCAAAGTTCAATTCGCGCTGCTGAAAGGTGGAGAGTCTCTTCAGATCGGGACTTTTGAATTTCAGATTCACGTCAATGTGACAGATGAACCCGACAAACCTTGGCTCAAGCCAAACCTGACTCCTCAGCAACTTGAAAATCTAAAAAACGAGTTGGAGAAACCATTAGAGAGTTCAGAAAAGCTGACTGCTGAAGAACTCGTTGATCTGCTTGAACAAGAAATGCACACCATTGAACAGCACGATTCTCGCGAGAGAGCGGGGTTACTTCGTTTGATGGAATCTGTGCGTGAAGCGCAGGAAGAACTCGACTTAGAACAAGTGGAAAAACAAACGGACGAAGTCATTCTTCCTATTGCTCATAATCGAGAACTCGAATCGGACGATTTTGTTTCTCGAATCGAAGAAGTCACCCGTTCGCTTCAAAATCGCACTTCAACATTGCAATCCGAAGAAAGTGGATATGCACGAGCTGCCGAGTCTCTGCTGCGAACGCAACAAAGACTCATCGATCAGATGGACCAACTGATGTCAGCACTCGATGCACAATCTTCACAGACAGATGCTCAATCAGAGGAAGAGTCGCAACAAGCACTGGCAGGTTGAGACAGATTCCTCTGACGAGAAGCTCTCTTCCCCCATGAGCTATCCTGCTGTAAAATTAAAGATCTCTCACCACTTGGCCTAGGGATCTGATTGCGGTGATCATCAACGAATCACAATCTGCGAGAATTCGCAGGAGCCTGTCAGTTGGTTCGCTAATTTCGGGTCTCTTGCTCGTCGCACTGTTTATGGTCGAGGTGGATCGTCCTCTTAGTCATACCGACCTTTGGGGGCACCTCGCCTACGGTCGCCACTATGAACAGAAAGGTTTCCCTGAAACGGAACCTTTTTTGAAGCATTCGACAGATTCTGCATTCATCGCCACTTCGTGGTTCTCTCAATGGCTCGGGTTTCGAATCCATCAGCTTGGCGGCACACTGGCTTTGCAATTCACTCATTCCCTACTGGTCACGGGAGCCTTCATCGCATTTCTAATCGCTCTACGACGCAAGACGCACTCGCATTGGGCCGCGATGATTGGGGCAGCCTGGCTTCTCTGGTTAGAACATCAGCAATACACCGTCATCAGACCGCAATTAGCGGGTCTGTTTTGTAATCTTCTGTTTCTCAATATTTTGCTCAGCCAACGTCATCTCAAATATTGGTCGATTGTTTCTCTGGGCGTATTAAGTTTCTGTTGGGCAAACCTACACGGTTCTTTTGTCATTGCGCTTGTCACAATAGTTCTGATCATCACCGGTCATGGACTGGATCTTCTACGTCGACAACATCAGCGCGGCAAGCCTGTCTCGCAGTCACTACGGAGCGTGCTCAAGAACTCACGTATTCAGCAATTGTGTACAGCATTTGGCGTCATACTGTGCGCCAGCCTACTGACACCCTATGGAATGAAACTGTGGTGGGAAGTGGCCAGCTTCTCACAATCATCGAACCTGTATGATTTGATCGAATGGAAGCCTCTCTGGAAAACCCCCAAGCAAGGGACCGTTGTCTTGATTTCGACAATCACTGTCGCAGTTCTTCTGCTGATGGCTCGCCCTCCCATTCGCTTTGCACATTGGTTGCCAGTGCTTGTTCTTGGTGCCTTGATGCTGAAAACGTCTCGATACATTGTGTGGTGGGCTCCGTTGTTCGTGATGGCGGCCATACCAACACTCTGTCTCATCGCTCGTCGCAGTCTGCCTCCTCGCTGGAGAGAACATTTGGACTCACTCACTCACAAACCCGTCAAAAAGGGAATGTACCTGTTAGCCATACTCGTCGTTGTCGTCGGATTCATCATCCCGTCTGGAATGGGGTTTACAGGTAATCCAGAATTCATTTCAGCAAGCTCATTTGGTCCCAGAACACCGATTGAGGCTTCGCGCGAACTCAGCAAAATATCAGATCAGTTATTCACAAAACATTCCGATGCCCTGCTCTTCAATACAATGGAATGGGGAGACTGGCTGATTTGGTCATCGGAAGATCAACTGCCCGTCTTTGTCTATTCGCACGTACCCTTGATTGAAGAACAGGCATGGCGGGACTACATGGCGATCATCCGTCAGTCTGAGGGCTGGAAAGAACGATGGGGCACGTATCCGTTTCGGGCCGCCCTTATTGATCGGAAAAAACACAAAAAACTGGTATCGAGCCTCACTACAGATCCGGCGTGGACTGAATCCTGGCGGGATGAGCGAGCGATTATCTTTATCCTTACCGAAGAATTTCCAAAATCACTCTCCGAGAATTGAAGACTACACACTGCAAATCAAAGGGCGACTTTAACCACGCCCCAGATAGAGTTGATCATTCGGCAGCACGATGGCTTCCAGAAAGTTGACGTGCGCTGGAACTGAGAGCATCGCCATCGCCGCTTCGACAATTGTCTCGGTTGCCATCATCGGTTCCTGATCTGATTCGGTCTCGGATTCCTGACGACGTTCTACCCCGACATTTCCCGGATGCAGACAACTGCAGGCAATTCCAAAAGGCCGTCCGTCGATGGCCGTTGCTTGAGTCAATCCCCAGACACCAAACTTGGCAGAGGCATAAGGAGCCGAATTCTCTCGCGGGCGTTGTGCAGAAATCGAACCGATGTTCAGAATTCTTCCTCCACCCGTCTCTTTCATTCGCGCAAACGCTTCGCGAGAACAAAGGAAGGAACCCGTCAGGCACGCACCCACCACGTTATTCCAAGCATCGAGAGAGACTTCGTCGAGCCGACCGCCATCAAATGCTCCTGCATTATTGATCAGAATATCAATGCGAGGGTATTTCTCATCAATTTTTTGGAAAAATGATTGTACGGCCGATTCATCAGAGACATCCGTGGAAACGGCCAGAACGTCGGCTCCGAGAGTCAATATTTCTTCCGCAACGGCTGCGAGTTTCGTCTGATTTCGTGCACAGATCGCTACACGACAACCGGCTGCCGCAAATGCTAACGCCAATCCTTTACCAATCCCTTGATTTGCTCCAGTAATCACGACGACTTTGCCTTTGAGTGACTCCACCGTTATTCTCCTGTCGAAAGATAGATATGTTGTAAGCAGTATAACGAGATCAGTGGATGATCTGAAGTTGTCATAGGAAAGGTAATCGGGTGAGCTTCCCGTTATTGATTGTTGGAGCGTCTGTCAGGGCTGCGGCTGAATCGGCCCATGCGGCTGGATACCCAGTTAAAGCCATCGACTTGTTCAATGATCGAGACCTAGAAGAGATTGCCGATTTCCGACTCTCTGCCCAGTACCCCGAAGATCTCCCTCAACTCGCGAGTAATTTTCCCGACGTTCCATATCTCTATACCGGTGCGTTAGAGAATTATCCCGAAGTCCTCGCTGAGTTATCTGTCAATCACCCTTTGATTGGTAATCGCCCTGGCACGCTGGAGAAAATACGCAATCCATTTTGGCTCTTTGATCTTCTTCAATCAGCCTCGCTCCCTTCAATCAATTTAAAAATTCACGATGATTGTCCTACTGATCTGGAAAAATGGCTGATCAAACCATTCCGTTCGGGACATGGAATGCAGATTCGCAACGGCTCAGGAACACCGGCACAGCGTGATGAATATTATCAAGAGTTGAAACACGGACTTTCGGTAGGGGCAATCTTCTTGGCCGACGGTCAGCAGTGCCAACTCATCGGCTGTCACCGACAATTCACAGCACTTCATCCCAACAGTTCTCAGTCCTATCATTTTTGTGGTGCGGTCGCCCCGCTCCCTCTGCCTGATAAAACCGTGAAGACCATCACAGACATCGGAGAGCTGCTGACCCAAGAATCATCCCTGCGAGGTCTGTTCGGTTGCGATTTCATCGTTTCAGAAAACACACCTTTCTTGCTGGAAGTAAACCCAAGATATACGGCAGCGACAGAACTATGGGAAACTGTGCTGAATCGTTCTTTGATCGACGATCATATCGTGGCATGCCAACAAGGCGTTCTTCCCATGAAACCAACGCGTCGTATTTCGGGCGTCAGTTTGAAATTGATCCTCTATGCTCCGCAAGAAACGGTCGTCACGAATTATTTTGAAGAGTGTCTGAATCAAGTCGAAGGCGCGCGTTTAGCCGACCTGCCAGCACCTGGAAACACGGTTTCAACGCATGACCCAGTTTGCACGCTGCTCGTTGTAGGAGCTATAATCCAAGACATCCCTAAGACCGTCCTGACGTCTTTGAGAGCAATTGCCTCGAATTTGGGCTGGAATACTCAGTTTGCGACCGACCTTTCTGAGAAATTCTCTTCACAAATTGCTGAAAATATTGCTTGATCGAAAATCACAACCGGTTTACGATTTCAACATGCTTTCCTCTGTCTAGACTGAAAGAAAGATGTCACGCGATACCGACATACGCATCACAGATGTGCAACTGACTTTCGAGCCGATTCCGTTTCGAGCTCCTCTGAAATTTGGCGGTCGCATTGTTGATCGATCTATCTCCATCGAAGTCACGGTGCAGGTCGAGACACGATCAGGACACCATGGGATCGGAATAGGAAGCATGCCCGTCGGTAACATCTGGGCTTGGCCTTCAGACAAGCTCGATGGAGACACGACGACCAACCTCATGAAGAAATTCGCGGAAGAGACCGCGTTACTTTATGGTGAATTCCCCGGGTATGGACATCCTTTAGACATCGTATTTCAGCTTTCTGCCGAATACCACCATCTCGGCAAAGCAATTTCGACGATGAAACATGTCGATGAAGTGATGCCCGACTTGGCACAGTTGGTTTCCGCGAGTCCGTTTGATGCCGCTCTGCATGATGCTTTCGGACGCGCGAACGCGATCAACTGCTACAACGGATACTCGTCTGACTATGTCGATCACGACTTGTCAGAATATCTGGATGATCAATTTTCCGGCGAATATCTCGATCAATACACCACGCGCGACCCCAAAGCAAAGATGCCACTCTATCATCTTGTCGGTGCCATCGACCCTTTGACCGATGGTGACATCGAAAAACGTATCGATGATGACCTCCCCGAAACTCTGGGTGAATGGATTACAGCAGAAGGGCTAACCCACTTAAAAATCAAGCTAGCCGGTGATCAACTCGACTGGGACATCGACCGTGTCCTGGCCATCGACAAAGTCGCTGCCGAAGCCCAAAGCAATCTTAGGTGCAGTGCATGGTTTTATTCATGCGACTTCAATGAAAAGTGCCCCGACATACAATACGTGATCGATTTCCTCAACAAGATTAAGGAAGCGTCTCCTGCTGCCTACGATAGAATTCAATACCTCGAACAACCCACCAGTCGGCACATCAAGGAAAGCTCGGCCATCAACGTGTCTGAAGCCTCGAAACTCAAACCGGTCGTCATCGACGAAGCCCTCGTCGATTATGAGTCTCTCCAACTCAGCCGGGAGCTTGGTTATTCAGGTGTCGCCCTGAAAGCCTGCAAAGGCCAAACCGAGTCATTATTGATGGCCGCAGCGGCTCAGAAGTATGGCATGTTCTTGTGCGTTCAGGATTTAACCTGCCCTGGGTATTCATTCCTGCATTCGGCCTCTTTGGCGGCACGGATTCCGACGGTGGCCGCCATTGAAGGAAACGCTCGCCAATATTGCCCCGAGCCAAACAAAAAATGGGCCAATCATTATCCGGGGATGTTCGAGATCACCGACGGCACTGTGGAAACAGCCCTACTCAACGGTGAAGGTCTCGGGTTCTAGAACTCGATTTGCAGACTCATTTTCTATCATTGAAGAGATTCCTATGAAATATTCGCTTGCGCTGGCCTGCGATCTTTTTCATTCAATGGATCGCCGCAACGCTCATCGAGGCTCCTCCTAACTTCGTTGTCTTTCTCACCGACGAAAAGTAGCAACAGACTAGGCTGTAAGTCGAAAGACGACACGATAATCACAGAATTTCGCAGTTTTGACACGCATATTGAATCGAGGGCAATTTAGTCGAATTGAGTTGAATTCAGGGCAATTAACTACATTTAGCGACACGGATCGTTCCTTGGTCCGATGAGTGTCTTACTCAGTCAGAGCGGCTGATTATGCTATAACATCGAATAACACGGCGGACAATCCTGTTTCGTGAGCGTTCTTGAACTCCGGTACAAATACGAGGGTCGATCATGCATCGTTTGCTAACCCGATTTCTGGCGATTGTGCTCAGTGCTTTGCTCATTATGAGTTCATCAACGGGTGCTGCTGCGGAATCACGACGGAACGTGTTGTTCATCGCGGTCGATGATCTTCGGCCAGAGTTGGGATGCTACGGAAACACGCACATCCACAGCCCGAACATTGACAAGCTGTCGGCTAGAGCCGTCCGGTTCGAGCGAGCGTATTGTCAGCAGGCAGTTTGTAACCCGTCACGTACGAGTCTCATGACCGGCATGCGGCCCGACTCGATTGGAGTCACCGGAAACCACTCGCACTTTCGGAGCACTCATCCGGATGTTGTCACGCTGCCACAGCACTTTAAGCAGCATGGCTACCACGCAGCCGCTATTGGGAAGATCTACCACGGCGTGTTTCCTGACGGAGTAAGCATCACCAAGTGGGACACGATGGGCGATGCAGAAAGTTGGTCGGTTCCAGCGATTCGATTTGGGCCGCGCTACTACTACACCGAGGAAGGCATCACTGCGGCGAAGAGCATTTACGAAAAGGTGTACAAGCCGACGAATCCCGGTCCGGAGGACTGGACGAAGAAACTCGTGTTTGGCCCGGCGACAGAGTCACCCGATGTCCCCGACAGCACGCTCTACGACGGTCAGGTTGCAGACAGCGCCGTCAAGACACTCCAGCAGTTGAAAGACACGGACAAACCGTTCTTTCTTGCCGTCGGCTTCATCAAACCGCACTCTCCGTACATCGCCCCGAAGAAGTATTTCGATCTCTACGACGATGTCTCGCTGCCGGCGCACACGGAGTTTCCAGCAAATGCTCCGGCCTTTGCCGGACATGGCTCGGGGGAACTGCGGCGTTATACGGATCAGCCGAGAAACGGTGTCATCTCGGACGAAAAACAGAGACGCGTGCGACATGCGTACTACGCGTGCATCAGCTACATCGACGAGCAGATTGGGCGTGTGCTCAATGTGTTGGAGAGAACCGGACTCAGCAACAACACGATTGTCGTCCTCTACGGTGACCACGGCTATCACCTAGGTGAGCAGGGACTTTGGGGAAAGACGACGAACTTTGAACTCGACACACGCGTGCCATTGATAGTGCGAGCCCCCGGCATGAAAGCTGCGGGTAAGTCGAGTACGTCTTTGGTTGAGTTGGTCGATCTCTATCCAACGCTGGCGGAGCTTGCGGGACTGCCATTTTTCGAAAATCTCGAAGGCATAAGTTTCGCTCGGCTCCTGAACGATCCGACTCACGTTACGAAAACAGCGGCGCTGAGTCAGTATCCTCGCGGTGGCGGGCTGATGGGTTACTCAATGCGAACGTCAACACATCGGATGACGCATTGGGTGCATCGTCAATCCGGCGAAATTCGAGCGACCGAGTTGTATGACTATGCCGATGGGCTGGTCGAAACGAAGAACATCGCGGGCAGTTCTCCGAAGTTGGTTGATGAGATGTCGAAGAAACTCGTCGCATTGGCCGGACTCGCAAGAGTTCGGGAGCCGATGGCCCGAAGCGTTGCCACTGCGGCTACGAACGACAGCTTTGAACAAGCCAAGCCCGGAAAGTTCGACAAGCTGGAAACTCGGCTTGGCATTTGGACACCAACTGAGGGGAAGACGATCGTCGATGACAAACATGCGAGAACCGGTGAGCGCTGTCTGCAGCTTACCGGCGGCAAGGAGACGAGCGTCACGCTTGAGCTTGCCGATGACGCCGACACGACAGGCGAACTGACCTTCTGGGCCGAACGCTGGACGAAGCGGGAACCGTTTTCCTTCCGCATCGACAAAGATTCGGGCGGCGGTTGGAAAGAGGTTTACGATGGCGGCAAGCAAGTGCGTGTTGGTCGATCCTTTCTGTCGCACATCAGGGTGCCGTTGCGCGATGGCGACATCAAACAGTTACGGTTTACGGTAACGAGTCCGCCAAACTCAGGCATTCTTATTGATGACGTTCGCCTCGCCCCTGCTTTGCCGCAGAAGATTGTGAGTGTTGAAGCCGTGCCGCTCACGATACCCGCGTTGGTTGGCATCGAGTCGAGTCCGCTGCTCAAGCTCAAAATTGAAACCAAAGGAAGTTTGAAGCCCATTTCACTTACCGATCTACATACGTCACTGCTGTGCAAGGGAGGGGACGTTGAGTCAGTGCAGGTCTTCTTCGGCGGCGCGAATAGCAAGTTCACGACTGCGACTCCGTTTGGCAAGCCCATTGATGTCGGCGGGCTTGAAGATTTGGATTCGCAAGAGACAGCGGTCGGAAAGCAAGCGTTGGCTGAGGGCGAGAACTACGTTTGGATCGCGTGCAAACTCAGCAAAGACGCGAACATCGATCATACGGTCGGCGCAACGTGTTCGCGAGTCACGTTTTCTAACGGCAACTCGGTTGATCTGACCGCCGTTTCGACTCAACGGATGGGAGTTGGTCTGCGAAAGAGCGGCGATGACGGCGTCAACAGGTATCGCATCCCCGGTCTGGCAACAACCAACAAGGGGACATTGATCGGTGTCTACGATGTCCGTCGGCGAAGTGGCGGGGACCTGCCCGGAGACATTGACGTCGGCATGTCTCGTTCAATCGATGATGGACGAACGTGGGAGCCGATGCGCGTCATCATGGATATGGGCGACGATTCCATGTGGAATTATGACGGCATCGGTGATCCAGCAGTTCTGGTTGATAAGAACACCGGGACGATCTGGGTGGCGGGAACATGGAGTCACGGCAACCGTTCATGGCGAGGATCCGGGCCGGGATTCGAGCCCGAAGAGACCGGTCAGTTGATGCTCGTCCGCAGCGATGACGATGGTGTGACTTGGTCGAAACCGATCAACATCACGAAGCAGGTGAAGAAAGCAGAATGGTGTTTCATTCTGCAAGGTCCCGGAAAAGGCATCACGATGCGTGACGGCACGATCGTCTTTGCCGCTCAGTACCAGGATCCGCCGAACGAAAAGAACAAGACGGCCCATCGCCTGCCCCATTCGACGATCATCTACTCGAAAGACCACGGCAAGACATGGGATGTCGGTACGGGAGCATTCGACGACACGACGGAATCGCAAGTCGTTGAACTTGAATCCGGAATACTAATGCTCAATTGTCGGTACAACCGCAAGGCTGTCCGAGTAGTAATGACAACGCGTGACATGGGCAAGACGTGGCAGAAGCACACGACCTCAGAACGGTCGCTGATTGAGCCCGGTTCATGCATGGCAAGCTTGATAGACGTTGATCAGGAACTCGGCAAGGACGTTGGAAAGTGGTTGTTGTTTTCCAATCCGAACAGCACTCGCGGTCGGCATCACATCACGATCAAGTTGTCCCCTGATCGGGGACAGACGTGGCCCAATGAGCATCGCCTGCTACTCGATGAAGAGACGGGGGCGGGCTACTCGTGCATGTCGATGATCGACGAAGAGACGGTAGGCATTCTGTACGAAGGCAGTCAGGCCCACATGACGTTTCAGCGAATTCCATTGGACGATCTTGTTGGCAAGGCTCGCACTCCTGACCGCCCCGTACCGAAAGAGTCGGAGCAAAGTCTGAAGCTGCCTCGCGTGTTTGGCAGTCACATGGTCCTACAGGCAGATGCCGAGATCCCCGTCTGGGGACACGCCAAAGCCGGTGCCAAAGTAATCGTGGCACTCGGCGACAATTCTCTAACCACCATTGCAAATTCCGAGGGAGAATGGACCGTTCGTTTTCCCGCTCAAAAGGCCAGCGCAACGCCTTCCACGATGGCGATTGTATCCGCGGGTGAGCGAATCCAATTCACTGATGTATTAATTGGTGAAGTCTGGGTCTGTGCCGGTCAGTCAAATATGGAATGGATGCTCAGTCAATCCGCGAGCGGCGGAGACGAATTGGCCAAGGCGGATCATCCTCAATTGCGGCTGCTACACCTGATCGGCGGGGCACGCGGAAGTTCAGGCAACTACACGCAGCAACATCTCACGAGTTTGACGCCAGAAACTTATTGCGCCGGTGAGTGGAAAGTGGCATCAGCCGATTCCGCGTCCTCGTTCTCCGCCGTCGGCTGGTACTTTGGACGGCACCTCCAAGAACAACTGAGAGTTCCGGTCGGTCTAATATGCCCGGCTATTGGCGGAACGCCAGCCGAAGCATGGATTCCTCGCAAAGCTCTCGAAGCCGATCCCGACTTGAAGGGGCTGGTTGCGGGAAACTGGCTCGACAACGAACGCCTGGGTGAATTTTGTAGAACACGCGGGCTCCAGAATCTTCTTGCTGTAATTCAGGAAGGCGAACGGATCCCCAGCGACGATTTAGGACCGAATCATTCCTTCAAACCCGGCTTCATGTGGGACGCCAGCATCAAGCCGCTGATCCCCTACGCGATTCGCGGAGCCATCTGGTATCAGGGCGAATCCAACGCGGAAACGCCCGATCGCGTTCGAGAACACGGGAAGCTGTTCCCGCTGCTCGTCAAACAATGGCGAACGCAATGGGGACAAGGCGAATTCCCGTTTCTCTACGTTCAACTTCCCGCGTTGAATCGACCTGAGTGGCCGTTGTTCCGAGACGGTCAACGGCGAACGCTCGGTCAACTCAAGAATGTTGGCATGGCCATCACGATCGACACGGGACATCCATCGAATGTGCATCCAACTTTGAAGAAACCCGTTGGAGAGCGATTGGCAACGTGGGCGATCGGAAACACGTATCGGTCGAAGTCGCATAGGACTTACTCGGGACCACTGCTTGACGTCGCGGAGCGGGAAGGAGGCTCCATGGTTGTCTCGTTCAAGCATGTTGGTGACGGGCTGAAGTCATCCGACAACAAACCGCTGCGATATTTTGAGGTTTGCGGCGAGGACGGCGTATTTCACACGGCGAGAGCAAAGATCACTGGCAGGAACGCCATTACAGTTTCAAGCCCAACGGTCTCTGAGCCACATGATGTGCGATACGCGTGGCTGCCATATCCCGATCCCGCGGTAAACCTTGTCAACAACGTCGGCCTTCCCGCATCACCATTCACAACGGAGAGTACTGAGACCGTTTTCACAAAATGAACCGCCGCATCGAAGCGCCCCAAACAAACGGGATATCAGCCAAAACTGAACTGGAACGCTGAGTGTGAGCATTTGGATGCGGTGAAAGGAATTGGAAGTCCTTGAGAAGACCGCCGCATCCCGTAAGGTCAAACAACTCAGCCGAACCTTAACTCCTCTTCAAGAGAGGAGTTACATACCCGTAGTGTCAAATTATCCAGCAGTGCTGATTATCACGACATTCCGCTCGAGTTATCGCGCCTGAGAGTACTGGGGTTCATTCGGCGCCGAAACGCCGGGCTTCAAATGAGTACAAATCCTCTTCGCAGATCAGACTCTTCGCAGTGGTCGTAAATCTGCCTCCTTCTTTACGAGTTCCACACGAACATCCGGTCGTTTCCGTCCCGCTCAACTGCTCACAGAAACAAGCTCTTGACACATCCGCCAACTCTGAGCCCGATTCGCTTCCAGCCGTGACCTTCTCGCCGCCAGTCGCGACTCATGAAGTTGCCATGGCATGTCCTCACTCGTCTCGAAGTACATCTCATCGGGCGTCTGCCCTGGGAACGCTGAGTGCGGCAAATGCGTTATGAGTTGATCGAGATCAAAGGTGACGAGTTTCTCGATCGTTTGTGCGGAATCCAATTCATGCAGTAATAGCCATTGGTGTTTCAGCACGCGCCACCAGGATTCGATCAGCGAGTTCGAGAAACGATCTCGGTCTGTGCCGTGCTGGAATGTCGTGACAGACAGCACGGAAAATAGCCATGGTTCGGTCTATGCGACTTCGATGGCCGTTTTGAGTATGTCTGTGAAGTATTATTTCTTTCCCATCTGTAAGAAGTAGCCATTTCATCCGTCCTGTCAGAATTCTTTGGGGATATTACGTAGATTTGGGAGCATCAGAAACTAACTATGAACGTCATTTGAATTGATGTCGGTATTGCCCTGGAGTTAGTTTTGTAGAGCGTCTAAACACCGTTGCCAAATATTGCACAGAACCAAATCCCGTCTGAGTTGCAATTTCAGAGAGTGTGTCATTTGTTGTTTTTAATAATTCCTGTGTCCGTTCCAAACGAAAGCGTTCGATTTCGTCGTGTACAGTGCGACCGAGGATGGCTCGAAAACGGTTGTCAAGAGTCGAGCGGGAGACATCCATTTCCCCGAGAACGTCCGAAACACGCACTCCCGATTCAAGCTGCAAACGAATGTATTCGACGGCGCGTGCAACGAGTTCATCAGTAATGGCAATCGTGTTGGTTGACTCCCGAACGACAATGCCAATCGGGGGCACAATTTGACGACGTCTTGAGTTCGAGATTCGACGCCCGGAAATCAAGTCGTCGAGCAGCCGAGCCGCTTCGTATCCAATCGTATCGGTCCCCAACACGATGCTGGACAATGTGGGGTACGCCAACTCGCACATCATCTCATCGTTATCCACGCCAAGAATGGCAACGTCCTCAGGAATGCGTAGCCCTAATCGACGACATGCTTCCTGAACATGCCTGGCACGGGCATCGTTACAGGCAAACAATCCAACCGGCATTCGCAATGTCGAAAGCCAGTTACAAATACCTTTCTGAACGGCTTCCCACTGTTGCGCACTTGAGTGTCTTCCAAAATACGTCGAACAGTCAAAGCCTCGCTCGTTCACTGCCTCCTGAAAGCAGACCCCTCGCATTCGTGACCATGGATTGAAAGGCGTCTGTCGAATTCCGCAGTACGCATAATTTGTGAATCCTTGATCCAGAAAGTGTTTTGCAGCCAATTGAGCAACCGCCGGATTGTCTGTGGTGACGTAGGGTGTATCGTGAGTCCAGGCCTTATCAAAAATGGCACCACCGATATTTACCACAGGAAACTTCAGACCTTTCACCGCTTCAAACACCTGTTGATCGTCAAGGTCAGCAATCAATCCTTGCCCACGCCAATGTTTTAAGTTAGGGATTTTCGCGAGCGGCTCATCTTCAACATAGAGCCGCCATTTTCGATGCGTTCGCGTAAAGCGAGCGATCCCCGTGACAACCTTACGGTCGTACGGCTTATTGATGTTCAAGATCAGTGCAATTTCTTGTTGCGACATGCCAATTCCAATGGTGACCATGCAGTTCATCGAAGTGTGTAATGATATATTATAAGGCATTTACAATATCGCACCATTGCGAATTCAGTTGCTGCTCGCAAAAATTGTAAGTTCGTCAACATCTCTTTTTTGAAAGATCGCAAATGTCGATTCGCAACATCACCCTCAGTTTTTCTCTACTCCTGATATGTTCTGTTGGAGTAGACATTTCTGCAGAAGATAACGCCAAATGGAAATCATTGTTTGACGGCAAAACCATGAATGGTTGGGAAAAAGTCGGTAATGAGAATAGTGTTTGGAGTGTGAAAGATGGGGCGCTTTCCGGGGCTGGGCCTGCTTCGATGTTGGTCAATACATCAGGAGCGTACAAAAACTTCAAGTATCGAGCAGAAATCAAAATCAGCGACGGCGGTAATTCAGGACTTTATTTCCGCACAACACGCAATCCTGGCTTCAGTGATGGTTACGAAGCTCAAATCGATAGCACTCACACCGACCCGATCCGCACCGGGTCACTCTATGGCATGTGTCACGTCTACCAGCAACACGTCAAACCTGACACCTGGTTCACTTACGAAATCGAAGTCCGCGATGACATTTGGCGGGGACGCGAGATGACCCGCATCAAAGTGACCATCAATGACAACGAACTTTATGAGTATCTCGACTTTGAAAAGACGTTCAAAGAAGGTCATTTTGCCTTTCAGCATCACGATCCCGGTAGCATCGTTCATATCCGTAAAGTTGAAGTCCTGACACTTCCCTAGACGCTACGTCACTGAGTGAGATAAATTCTCACTCCTCTCGTTACATTCTCATCACGATCACTCAACTCATTGGTGGCGATACTCATGAAACTGACAACTCTTTCCTTGCTGGCACTAACTCTTTTGACAACCGCAATCCATGCGGAAGAACCTCAAACTGGATTAGCCAATCTCTTCAACGGCAAAAACCTGTCAGGTTGGACTCAGAAAAATGGCACCGCCACCTATCGTGTCGAGGACGGTGCAATTGTTGGAACGACCAATGAAGGAAGTCCAAATTCTTTCCTTTGCTCTGACAAACTCTACGGTGATTTTGAACTCCATTTTGAAGTTAAGGTCGACCCTCAATTGAACTCCGGTGTTCAAATTCGTTCGCAAACAGTTGGCGACACCCCAGAAGGCCGTGTCAATGGACCTCAAGTCGAAATCTCACTCGACAAGATGGCAGGCTATGTGTACGGCGAATCAGCGGGTGGTTGGATGACTGCCGATGCGGATCGTCAACCACACGATCACTTCATCGACGGAGAATGGAACTCTTACCGCGTCGTCGCCTTTGGTAATCAAATTCAAACCTGGATCAATGGTCACCAGATCTCGAACTTGACACATGACGAGCGTTATGAGTCTCATCCTAAAGGGTTCATCGGATTGCAGGTCCACGGAATCGGCGCTGGCCAGGGGCCTTATGAAGTCCGTTGGCGAAACTTGAAGCTCCGCGACTTGTCCCAGTTTTCTTCGCTCTACAACCGCAAAGACTTAAGCGGCTGGAAGACCACCGGGAATTGGCTCCCTCAAGAGGATGGTTCGCTTCTCATTCAGCCCCGCGAGGGCGAGAAGGGTTGGACCCGTTACGATGCATATCTTTTCTCTGCTAAGCAATACAAAGATTTTGTTGCTGACTTTGAATACTCTTACCCACCCGGTGGCAACAGTGGATTCTATTTTCGCGTTGGCGATTTGAAAGACCCTGTTGGCACAGGAATCGAAGCCCAAATCCTCGATTCCTCCCAAAAGCAAGGGCCTCTCAACTCGCACGATCATGGTGGCATTGTCAGCACCAGTGCAGCGGCATCGAAGAATATGTCTCGACCACCTGGCGAATGGAACCGAATGGTCGTTACTTGTATTGGCTCGCATTGTCAGGTCGAGCTCAACGGCGAATCGATCATTGATGTTGATCTGAGCCAGACACCCGTCAAAGACCGACCGCTCAAAGGCTACATTGGTTTCCAGGATCACGGGCAACCCAACAACATCATGTTCCGTAACATCCGAATCCGCGACCTGAGCAATGAATAGCCCAACTCGCTCCGAAAACCCAGAAAGTCGAATTCATGCGACCGATTGTGCAGATTTCACTCGACCTCACCAATATTGATGAAGCGATTGAAACCATTTATTAGATCTCTCGACAACCAAGAAGACTGGCATGAAAAGATTTACGCTGACCATCGCTCTGTGTTTTGTTCTCACCAGTGGACTCGCTGCGCAAGAGATGGCATTGCCGCGCAGCACTCCCGAAGCACAAGGAGTTTCCTCCGAAGCAATTCGTGACTTTATTCAAACTTCGGATCGGGACGTTAACTCAATGCACAGCTTCATGCTCGTGCGACATGGACATGTTGTTGCTGAGGCTTGGTGGGAATCCGAATCGGCAGAAAAGCCTCATATCTTGTGGTCACTGAGTAAAAGTTTCACCTCAACGGCTGTCGGACTCGCTATCGAAGAGGGTAAGATCGCTCTCGACGATCAAGTCACCAAGTTTTTTCCCGATGACATCCCACCGAGCCCGTCTGCAAACTTACAGGCGATGCGAATTCGCGATTTACTGACCATGAATGCCGGTCATCAGAATGAACTAAACTGGCGAGTTACCAAAAACTGGGCGCAGGCATTTTTGGCTCACCCTGTCCCACTCAAACCCGGTACGCACTTTCGCTACAACACACCCGCAACCTACATGCTCTCTGCCATCGTGCAAAAGGTGACTGGAGAAACCGTTCTCGACTATTTAACTCCACGTCTATTTGAACCACTTGGAATCAAGAAACCGAAATGGGATAACAGCCCACAAGGTATCTCCATTGGTGGCTATGGATTGTATCTGCGGACTGAAGATATCTCCAAATTTGGGCAACTTTACCTTCAAAAAGGGAAGTGGAACGGAAAGCAACTCATTCCTGCCAAGTGGATTGAACAAGCGACCTCGAAACAAGTCCCCAATGGCGACAACCCCGATTCCGACTGGAATCAAGGCTATGGCTTTCAATTTTGGATGTGCCGACACAACGCCTATCGTGGCGACGGCAAAGACGGTCAGTTTTGCATTGTGTTGCCCGAGCAGGATGCCGTAATTGCCATCACTGCCAACACCGGTAACATGCAGGCGGAATTGAACATTGCTTGGGACAAACTGCTTCCCGCCTTCTCCGATAAACCGCTCAACAAAAATCCTGCAGCATTGACTAAGCTCAAAACAACGATTTCTCAACTAAAAGCATCGCGTTGAAGCGAGATCGCCTGCTGCTGAGTGGAAATCATTACCGTTCAGCTGGCCGAATGTACTCTTCGCATAGTCTGATGGCTATGGCTTGGTGGACTGCTCTTATTGTAGATTGTTGAGCCACTCCATGGACTGCTTTTGCCAGGCATCCCACATTGGACCTTGATAGCCATTGAGTCCGTGACCGCCGGACGGCAATTCCAGATATTCCGTAGAGACGTTGTGTCTTTTCAGAGCGTCATGAAATGCCCGACTATTTGCGGGGACAACAACTTTATCATCAAGGGCATGGGTTAAGAATGTCGGAGAGGATTGGGCTGTGACCTGTTTTTCGTTTGAGAACAGATTGATCAGTTCAGCCGAAGGGTTTTCCCCGAGGAGCTTACGACGCGAACCGCCGTGCGTCGTGGGGGCCATCGTGATGACGGGATAAACGAGAATCGCAAAGTCAGGACGACAGGATTGCCGCTTGATCGGTTCCTCGGAATTCTTGTCACCCTTGTCGAAATGAGTCGCAGCCGTGGAGGCTAAGTGTCCGCCAGCGGAAAAGCCGATGATGCCAACTTTGTCCGCATCAATCTTCCAGTCAACGGCATTCGCACGCGCTGCACGAATCGCTTGTTGTGCGTCCAACAACGGAACAAACGGTCTTCCCTTCGGCAACCGATACTCCAAGACAAGTCCGGTAATACCGTGGCGGTTCAGCCATTTTGCGATTTCGTGACCTTCCGCCCCGGTCACTAACCCTCCATATCCTCCACCGGGACAAATGACGATGGCGGGTCCGCTGGGAGTCTCTGGACGGTGCAGAGTCAACCACGCCTCCCCATCCTCGAAAGTCCCATCACCATTAGGGGCCTGTCCCTTCCAAAGAGAGAATCTCGTTGGTTTTTCATCCGCCAGACAAACAGAACTCGAAATCATCAGACCCAGAATAATGAACAGTCGCATGTTTACCGACCCTGATTGAAGTGTGAATGAGAAGTAGATTTTCTAATGATTGAATGCAAACTCTGTGGAGTTTAGTAATCCCCACAGAATGTCTTCGTAAACCGAATGATCGTTTTCGGCAGTGGCAAGAAGTGCTTGCATGGAACTGAGTTCTTCGGGAGTCGGTTTTCTGTTGAGCGCCAAAACAAAAAGTTCTCCAATCATCGTCTCTGGCGTTTTGCTGCTTGCCAGAAGCTCATTGATGAGTCCACCCGCGCCGAGCCGAGACCGCAGGGTGTCGCCGACAGCGAGATGGAGCGTCTGTGACAATGTTGGTTCTGTCCTGGTTTCGCAGGCACAAACCGTTGCTCGGCTGGAACGTCCGAATGTTTCAAAAAATTGGTCGCCAAACTGTGGCCCCCCTGTATCACCAGAGAGCCGTGGATACACATCAATCGCTCGCGTTCCGGTGGGAAATCCACTGAAGTTTCGAGGCACGCCGGTAACTGTGACTACGGAATCCATCAACACATCAGCCCGAAGACGCCGTAATTTCGCGTGAGAAAACTGACGTGTATCTAAACGATTTGAATCGTTTGGCTGAGAACTCAATTGGTACACTCGCGAGTTACAAATCTCACGGACCAAACTTCTTAGATTGAAATCTGAATCCACTAGATGTTCTGACAAAGCACGCAGCAGCGGTTCATTGGTCGGTGGATTACTGACGCGAACATCGTCGACCGGCTCGATGACTCCTCGACCGAGTAGTTGAGCCCAAATACGATTGGCAAGATTGCGGCTGAACATCTCGTTGTCTGCTGACGTCAACCAATCCGCAAGTTGTTGCCGCGGGTCGCCTGTGTAATCGAGAGGTTCGTTGGCACCCAGTGTGCGGGCGGGCATGGGGCGACCATCGACCAAATGCCGGGCGGGCGGCATTGTTGTGTCGTAGTAGATGCGTTGCTCACGAGGTTCGACACCCGGCTTTCTTTTGATCCCGGAAAAAAAACTGACAAAGCTGTAATAGTCGTCCATCGTCCAACGATCAAACGGATGGTTGTGACACTCTGCACACTGAATCTGGATGCCGAGAAACACTTGGGAAAAATCGGCGGCAAATGCCTTCGGCTCAAATCGTGGCCCGTGTACCAACATTGTATAAGTATTGGCGGGACCGTTGATCAGATTGCTGCCCGACGCGGAGACCATTTCCGAAACGAAATCGTTGAGCGGTCGATCATTCCTCAACTGCGTTCGAATCCATTCATAGAATGTGTCGGCGGCTTTAATGTGCGTCCCCACGGGTGCATAGTTGCCACCCATAATGCGTAGTTGTTCCGCCCAGAGAGCGGTCCATAAGTCAGCAAAAGCATCGTCTGCGAGGAGCGAATCAATCTTCTGTTCACGTTTCTTAACACTTTGATCTGATACAAAGGCGTGATATTCATCGACCGTTGGTGACCGGCCTGCCAGATCCAGAGTAATTCGACGCAAGAAGGTTTCGTCATCGCACAGTGGTGAAGGGGCGATGCGTAATTTCTGTAAACGGTTAAACACAAGCTCGTCAATGTAGTTTACAACCGGAGGATCGGGCCAAGTGAAGTTTTCCGCTGAAGGAAGTACGATCACTTCAGCTCCAGCAGTGAAGCGATTGAAGCGAGCAAAGACGTTGCTATCGCCGGGGCCGGTGGCGGTGAGGCGACCATCTTCCCGGATGTCGACGACACTGGCGTTATTGCTGTGAAACCGGGCCAGAGTTGTGACATCGCGTTGCGATCCATCACTGGCAATCGCTGTGACTCGAATCGAATTCTGCTCGCCCGCCTGATTAAAAACAAAGCTGTCGGTGGACAATTTCAGTCCAACGACTTCCGGGACAGGGCCAGAGTCATTGAGACCACCTTCTTCGATCCACCGAAGTAATGTTGTGTAATAATCACTTTCAGAATCAAATAGTTTGCCGCCGGTATGCGGCACGCGGCCTGTTGCCTTTCGCAACAACAGACTTTGTTCAGGGCGAGCGATATTGATGCGCCGACCGATGATTTCTTCGCAAATACGGAAGTAGTCTCCTTTGGGATCGTACCCAAATAACGACAAGTGAAAGCCGTCTTTGCCGCGAGCTGCACCGTGGCACGTTCCTGAATTGCATCCGGCACGAAATAGGATCGGCATTACGTCCCGCTGAAAGCTGACATCTTCCGCGAGTAAATCTGAATTCAGGGTGCAACAAAACATGAACACACCAAGACAAAGGAAAAATCGTTTGCCTTGGCTTCGTTGCAAAACTGGTGATGTTTGGAAGTCAATCTGAATCACGGTATTACCTTTGCGGGATCAATTCTTAAAATGCCGTTGCCCGTCCGTTGCTCGATCTGTTGCTGTCCGACCGAAAGCCGCACGGCACAGGTCAACTCGTTTGCTTGGCCCAACAGGGCTTCGCTGGTCGCCTTAATCCGAAATGTGACCTCTGTGGAATCCTTGCTGATGGTGGGAATCGGTTTCACGACACTGACCCCTTTGGGCAGCCCGAGAAGCGTGATTTCCGCTTCTCCTTCAAACGGAGTGAGCTGCCGGACAGTCCAGACGAACGATTTGGTCTCTCCTCGACGGAGACTCTCCGGTTGAGCGACCAACTCGAGATATGGCTGCGCGACTTGTAACTTGACAATTTTGGATGACACGCGAATGTGTCCGGTGCCCAGAAAATCATCGATGTCGTCTCGGACAGTGCTACCAATAACATAGAGCGGTAACGATCCCAGGGGAGCATTAGATTGTGCTCCGAGTTGCAGTATGCACTCATTCTGATCTGGAGGAATCATCAGCGGTGGCGGAGGTGAAATTGATCGTGGAACATCGCCGCAACGAATCGCAACACTTCCTTTGAAATCTCCGTGTCGAGTGATACGAATCGGGATTGCCATCTCTCCACCTCGCACAATCGGAACACTGGGTTCTTCGACGTGAATGGAAAACGGAGCCGGGTCAGTGACCCCCAGAATGTATTGCTCAGTACGAACGGTGCGCCAGGCGTCGCCGCCCGAATGATTGATAAAGGGGACATTTTGCTGAGAACGTGTTTCCACATGTTGCGAACCATCGGGTGGTTTCGCTTCGAGAGTGAATACTGCCCCGGTTGACGGAACCGACTCATCGACTTCAAACTGTATCGGCCAGCGAGTCGCAGCAGCCGGAACTCTGGGTGTGATCAATCGAACGCCCGCTGGAAGTCCATGAGCGACGAGATCGTAATCGCTTCTGATCCGGTCCCATTGTCCGTGGGGAAGAGTGAAGTTGATGGTCCAGCGATTACCTCGTGGAACTGCCAATCCCGAGACTCGGGTTGATTCGGTCCAATCAAAAGTGGCGCTACTCAGCAAAGTCTGAACGACAGTTCGTGGCGGCTCCATCTCAATCCGATACACAGCGGTCGGCCCGCCCGAACCACTCGGATCACGAATCTCCAACAGATAATCGCCCTCTTGCTTTGCCTCCCAGAGGACCGCTGGATCGATTGCTTCCTGTAATCCACCACCACCTCGAAATCCGGTTCCGAAAATATCATGGTCGTGTAGAGGTGAATCATCCAATTCCAAGTCGATCACACCGGGTTGCCCCTTCTCATCAATCGGTCGAATCCGAATGGCTGCATCAATTGGCGATCCGAGTGAGGCCGCCAATATGCGAATTCTCAGGCGTTCGCCCTTTGTCGCAGAAAATCGATAGCTGTCGGTGTCGGTGGGTGAGTTGATGATACCGTTAAGAGCAATCGGAAAATGGTCAACGCGATTCACTTCAGAAGTTTCCT
The DNA here is from genome assembly GCA_029243145.1 of Planctomycetaceae bacterium. Lineage (GTDB taxonomy): Bacteria > Planctomycetota > Planctomycetia > Planctomycetales > Planctomycetaceae > JABURQ01. Next base: position 27,668 of record JAQWSQ010000172.1, read on the forward strand.
CTTCCAACAGATTTGGAAACGGACTGTTCCGCAATTTTATCGATGAAGGCGCGTCCCCAAAGTGGTGAATCGTTCGGGAAGGACCACCATGAGGCTCGAAGGAAATCCTCTGATCAAAGTCGCCCAGTGGATCACCGACAAATCGAATCAATTGTTCCGTTCCCGTCTGTCCTCCCGGCGGGTAGGCAGCGCGCGGTCGCTGGAAATCTCCGATGTGGACACAGTACAACGTTTCGCGAGGCGTGAAGATCGATCGTTGCACTTCGACAAACACCGGCCCGTCTTGATTGAGTTTGGTACTGACAACGGGATCCTGAAGGTGCAGCGAATTATCATCATTGGCTGCCAGAACGCTTCCATTCGCATCGAATATCTTGATAGCCAAGTCGAATTCGGAGTCGCCATAATGAGTATCTGCCAGTCGGGCAGAATCGATCTCGACGGAAAGCCGTTGCCCAGCTCTTCCTTCGACACGATACAGGTCGCGATCAGCACGACCACCGTTCCCAAGTTGTCCGCGAATTGTGGTATTCCCCTTGACGAACATCGCGGTTCCTAAGGTGTCATTGAGATAGGCATTGTTTGGCTCCTCTTCATCGACCACCGGAAACGGAGACACATGAAATGTGGCGATGCAAGTCAATTCGGTCGCTGTCAACAAACGAAACGCATATTCGCCGGGAACACAGTCAGCAGCAATTTCAAATCGACAGAGCACTTCTTCGCTGATTGTTCCACCGTGAGCAAACCCTCGCCGAGGGACTTTTCGTGACGGTTGAATGTCAATTGCTTTGATTCCGGACCGAAAGAAAATAACCTGACGGGGATCGGTGAGTGAAATCCCCTGAATACGGACATCGACCGTTGTCCCCCGCTGACCAATTCGAGGTCGCACAGCTTCGATGTTTTTGACCATATTTGCGACCACAGGAGATGTGGTCAGCAGCAATAGTGCGATGGAAATTCTTGTTCTCAAATTCAACTTAACAGCCCTTCCACAAGTTTCCCGTTTTTGATGATCTCAATCGGTCGCGTCCCAAAAGCGAGCAACTCTTTATTGGCGTCGATCCCCAGTTGGTGATAGATCGTGAACAACAGGTTCTCCAGCGGCAGCGAATCTCGCGATGGTTCGCCTCCGGTGGCGTCACTCGCTCCGTAAATTTGGCCGCGAGTAAAGCCACCCCCTGCAATCAAATTTGAGTAGCAACGCGCGTGATGATCACGTCCGCCATCGCGATTCACTTTAGGCGTACGACCAAACTCGGAAGTCACCCAGAAAATGGTTGAGTCGAGCAGGCCACGTTGATCCAAGTCGGCCACAAGACCGGCAATCGCATGGTCGAGAGCCGGCATTTGATCGAGGGTGTTGGAACGGACATCGACATGGCAATCCCAGGCTCCATAAGTCACGGTCACAAATCGCACCCCTGATTCCACAAGACGCCTCGCGACGATAAGACGCTCCGCGAGCCCCTTAGGATGAAACTTATTATCGGGGCCTTTGAGGCCGACAACATCGCGACCGTAGAGGTCGAATGTCGAATCGGTTTCGCCATCGAGCCGAAAGGCCGCTTGTGCTTGAGAAGAGGTCAGCAGTGTTTGTGCTTGCTGGTAGAAGTCGTCCATCGTATCGAGTGTGTTGGGATCGACTTGTTGATCGCGGAGTCGCTGTTCGACGATTTGCCGTGCCGATAACCTCCGTTCAAAACGCTCCGCCGAAACCTTTTCAGGAAGCGAAAAATCTCGCACCTGATAATTCTGTGCTCCTGGATCCGACCCCAATTCAAAGGGGCCATAGGCACTGCTGATGAATCCCGTTCCTCCCGAAAAAGAGTTCTTGTTGGGAATGGCGACGTATGGCGGAAGCTCGCCCCGTTTTCCGAGTTCGTGCGATACGATCGATGCCATTTGCGGATAATCGATGACTGCCGTTCTGGGATAGCCTGTAAACAAATGGTAAGTCGCTAACCCATGATCTGGCACGCGACCGACGAGACTTCGCAAGATGGTGACCTTGTCGGCGATCTTGGCAGTCTCTGGGAAGTTGTCGCTGAGGACTTCGCTCGATCTGGTTTTTGTCACACCGAACGAACCGCGAATCTCAACGGGAGCTTCTGGCTTGGGATCGAACGATTCCTGTTGTTGAAACCCTCCGCCCAGATGCAACTGAATCACGCTCAGTGCTTTCGCTTTCTTCTTTTTTCCTGCCGACTGAGTAAACGCATTATTGTCGGCCGCTTCCAGACGGAGCATGTCACTCAGCGAAAGCCCCAAGGCACCAAACATACCCGTTTGTAGAGCCTGTCGCCGAGACATCGCACGAAACTCAGGACAACCGGATTGATTGACTTTGCTTTTTTTCATGACTTCAATTCTTAACGTGAATGCGTAAGTTGTGAACCTATTTCTTCCAGAAGATGACGTTGCCCGCTGAGTCGCCTGAAACCGGGTCATTGGCGGAGATCGGGAGGATCACACTCAACGGAATCCCCTTTTCAAGTTTGAATTTTTCAATTTCGCCTCCATCGACATCCCAAACTCGAACCATACGATCACGACCCGATGTGACGAGTCGTCCTTTTGCATCAAACCGAGCAGCCAGTACGCCGTTAGGAATTGTACCGTATGTTCCCTGTACGCGTTGTGGTGGGTGGGCATTCGACTTATTGATGGCGGGAAAACCGTCATTAGTATCCCACCAAACGATGCGACCGTCTTCTCCCGCCGACGCCAACAGGCGGCTGTCGTTTCGCCAATCGAGCGCACGCACAGCGGCTTTGTGCTCCTCAAGATTTAGTAAAATTCCTCCACTTTCAGGATCCCACAAATGGAGCCCCCCCGCGCGATCCGCAGTGGCCAGTTTTTTTCCGTCAGGGCTGAACGCAATCGCCGTGATCCAATCGGTATGCTTTGTCAACTTGTAGAGCAATGTTCCCTCTGTCATGGAATAGACCTTGACGACTCGCCCCGATCCCCCAAGGGCTACGAACTGTTGGTTTGGGCTGAGATCAGCCGCAAGTACAGCATCAATTTCATCCCCCACTTCAGCCAGTCGCTTTCCCGAATTTACGTCAAATAGTACGACACGCCCCGATTCGACAGGGCGACCGCCAGCGACCATCAGGACAACACCATCACGGCTGAACCGTATGACTTGTGGAATCCCTTCCGGGAAAGCCACTCGCCCGATTTCCTGTTCAGTTTTGGTATGGAAAAACCGGACTTGGTCCTGATCGGCAACTGCAATCAGCGGCGCAGTGGGACTAGCGTCCATTGAAAGAACGGGAAACGGACGCGTCAACTTGAGAAAATCGATCGCAGGCAATTTTGTCGGCATTGCGGGCGGTCCGTCGAGTTTCCCATCCGTACTTACACTCGGCTTGAATGTGAGATTGCGGGCTTTTACCATCGATTTACTGCTGGCCGTTTCCAATAGTCCGCTGTCGATCCATTTGCGAATTTGTTCAATCTTTGACTTGGCAATCGTCGGGCTATTGGGCGGCATACGGGCATCGTCATCAGGATTTGTGATGGCCTGAAACAACACACTTTGACTTGATCGTCCTGCTTCTACGACCTTGCCACTGCTACCGCCACGGAGCAGAGAGCCGTAACTTTGCAAATTCAGCCCCGCCTCTTGTTTGTCATCACCATGACACTTCAGACAGTGTGCTCTTAAGATTGGCTTGATGTCATCGATAAAGTTTGGCGATGAAGTCTTATCTTTATCAGCCTCCTCTTGTGCATTCGCGACGAGAGAAAACTGTATGAGAAATAACGCAGTCAAAGAGATGAAATAATGGATCATATTGTCTTGCTTAGGTAACACAAAGATTCGACATGCTGCTCTGCTTTAAAAACGGGCTTCCATGTCAGAGCATCCAGCGAATCGATTCAAAGTACGCATTTTCTTGCTCCAATGACATTTCAAACAACTCCATGGCGTGAAGCATTTTGGATTGTTGGACTGGTCGTGAATACGCCTATCGGGCAATGGTGGAGGTGATTTATATCCGCAGACGTGCTGCACGCCCAAATCAAGATCAATGTCGTGATCTGTGCCTGCACGTCAGTTGTTTCTGATACGAGCTAGACTGTAAAACCAGGTCGAAATAAGAATTATAGGCCATCTCAGTAGGTAAGTCTAAGGGATCTTTGTTACAAGATGTTACAAAATGTTTTCCATATTTCGTAACGTCATGGTAGAAGTTGGACGACTTCATATACAATGATTCGACATGCCCTTCAAGGATCACTCAAATATGCAGGCATCAAACTTTTCTCCAAATGTCATTTCGCGACGCGCCCTTTTGAGAAATACTCTTGTTCGCGGAACAGGCGTGGCTTTGGCACTCCCTTTTCTCGACGCGATGCAACCCGCATTCGCAAAAGAAAGTCAAACGCCTGCACCTCGGCGAATGGTGGCAATCCAAACCAATATGGGCATCCTTCCCCGTTACTTCTTTCCAGAAGGTGAGGGGGACGATTATGTTGCCAGCCCTTATCTTGAACGATTGGCGGCACATCGAAATCAGCTCACAGTTTTTTCCGGGGTCAGTTTGCCGGGAGTGACCGGTGGGCATGCTGCTCAGAAGTGTTTCTTGACGGGTACGCCACATCCCGAGCGAGGTGGCTTTCGCAATGGCGTTTCCCTCGATCAACTTGCTGCGGAAGAGTTGGGGAATGAGACCAGGTTCCCGTCGTTGGTACTGGCGATCACCAATGAAAACGCCACGCTCAGCTATACCCGTAGCGGCGCACCGATTCCGGCTGAGGGGAGCCCCCACAAACTGTTTGAAAAACTTTTTATACAGGGCCGTGCCGACGAAACGGAAACACGCGTGGAATCGTTGAAGCAGGGCCGGAGCACTCTCGACTTTGTGGGAGAACAGTCGAAGCGACTGAACCGTTCACTTTCATCAGCCGATCAGCAGCGAATGGATCAGTATTTGACATCTGTTCGCGAACTGGAACGCCGTTTACAAAGTGCGCAGCAATGGGAGTATCGTCTAAAGCCGGTTGTCGATGCGAAAGCTCCCGTAGAGAATATGATTCCGCGTGAGTTCGTAGAACGATCTCGTATGATGTTCGACGTTATCAAGCTCGCCCTGGAAACCGATTCCACCCGCTTTGCGTCACTTTTCATCGACACGACTGTTATTCACAACATCACGCACCATGGAAACCGGCCTGAAGTGCTCGCCGAATTGCGAGGTCACGAAGAGGGCCAGTTCGATAGCCTGAATCATATTCTCACCTCGCTCAGCGAGTCTTCTGAGGGTGGTCGATCGCTGCTTGATCAGACGATGGTGCTCTATGGAACCTGCAT
>JAQWSQ010000179.1 GCA_029243145.1 Planctomycetaceae bacterium
TGATCCACTCTCAAAATACGCCGGCATCAATCGACTCCGTCCCGATCAACAGGAGCTGGGGGAATCCTTTGCCGCAACCGTCGAAGCTTCTGAACGATCAGCGTCCGAATCAAACACAAAAAATCTTGAAGCTCTCGAAGATTCGACAGAAGAGAATCGATCCTCATAGTTCGATTCTTAAAGTCAACTCAACCATTTCACGACACAAAAAAAACCTCGGACGATACCGAGGCTTGATTGATTTGACGACACATTATTTGACGACAATGAGAGCTGACTGAAGCCACTCAGGTCGCAACCTCTTCGGCTGCTTCTGCTTCTTCGGACTCATCAACACCGTCAACAACGGTCCAATCGACAAGATGATCTTCCAGCTCTGCCGGTTTCACGAACTTCTCATCCGAACCAGAAGCTTCCATCGGAAAGCCATTACTCTCCAGATGTGAAGCATGCTCCGATTTATTTTCGACAAGTGTCTCATCTTCAAGAACACGCCACCATTCCAGATGTGGCCATTCGCGGCGAATTTTCTTGAGACATGTAACCATCGTGCGTCCGTTTGTTCCGGCAGAAAAACCAGCCCGCCTGGCAACCGACGTATAGGTTCCCAGCTTTTCGGCTTTCTTGAGTTCCCACAGGACTTCCGCCACGGCTTGTGCACGTATCGACATTTGCAACCCTTTCCTTAGTGACTGATGCAATTTGGGAAATCAAGAGAAATTCTCTCTGTCTCCATCAGTAAGCCTGTCTTACTGTCGAAACTCGCACCGATCATTTATGCTTTGTTATGATTCGATGATCTTATATTAACAAAAAATGAGACGAAATACTCGTTTGCGTGAGCAATTTTCCCATACGATCTGCCTGAAGACCCAAGTGAGGCCCCGGTGAGTCTGCAAACCTACTCAGAACATGGAATTCATTTCCTCTATCCTCCCGATTGGAAGCTACACCGAGAGATTCAGGGAGCAACTGTCGCCATTTCAGTGACCAGCCCCGAGACCACGTTCTTAACCATTTGGCTGATGCAAGAACGTCCCAACCCGCAAACCATGCTGGATTCTGCGCTCGATGCGTTCGAGGAAGACTACGATAGCGTCGATCTCTACCGATCAGAAACAGAAATATGCGAATATCCCAGTCTCAAATGTGATGTGGAGTTCGTCAGTCTGGAACTGATCAATTCCGCTACGATCTATGCTTTGCGAACAGGCCGTTTTTCGGTTTTGATTCTCGGTCAGGGGACTGATCACGAGTTAGAGCACTCTCGCCCGATTCTGGAAGCGATGATTGACAGTTTTGAATGTGATGTTGATGATGACATCATGAAAGCGTAATCATACTCCCAATTGCTGCTTGAGATCATCCAATTGATCACTCAATTGCCGGACAAGTTCTTCCAGGCGATTTACATGCTCGGTTAACTCTCGATTATCAGCCTCCAACTGTTGCTGGCTCTGTTCCAGTTCAGAAACGGTTGTCTCGATTTCTGACAAATCGACTCGGATTTCAGGAGCCTCGGATTGAGGTAACGCGGCGGCTGAAGGAGGAGAAGAAGAGGGTTGATTCACAGAAGCGGCAGGTCGTACATCTGGCGGAGAGACATTCGCACCAAATTTTGATTCTCCTTCGCTGTCGAGATATAAACCGTGGTCAACTTCAATGCCACGTCGTTTCAAGTCTCCCGTAGCTCGCACGGCATCCATTTGCATTAACCCACCAAGCGCGTCTCGGAGAACATCCAGAGATTCGATTGCCGTCATGCGGCTGGCGCGAGAGCGAAGTTCACCCAATTGCTGACGCCCGCGAAGTAGCAATTCTGCGAAGACGGCAATTTGAGGCTCGGTGAGATCAAACCGATGTCTGATGTAATGGCGATATCGTTCCGCTCGTCCACCATCGGTATGAACGGTTGCTGTGAAACCAAGTTCACGCAATTCTTCCAGTGTTTCCAATACCGTTTCTTCATCGAGATTCGTCACCGGATCACGATTGCTTTTCTGGTTACAACCAGTGGTGACTGCTTTTAGCGTGAGTGGATAATACTCGGGTGTTGTCATTCCCTTTTCGATGAGAACTCCAAGGACTCGTCGTTGACGACGGTCGAGAGCGGGGAATTCGGTCAATTTATCAGTAGTGTGTTCAGACATGCCATCCCTGCAAAAAGAACGCGATGATTTGCAAGCAGGCATTTTGATGGATTTTGGCCCTGACGCCAAGCCCCAGTTCAAAAAGAATAGAGGAAGATCACTTCATCGCACTGATGTCGAGAGGTTTTACGGCGACTTTTTGTTCCTCGTCCTTGATCGCGGTCGTATTCGATTGGCTTCGTTCCCGATTCGCAACGAATACGCGAGCAGTCAGATCGACTAATTCTTTTTTGCGAATTGCCAACACGCCTTCCATTTTACAAGTGAGACCTTCGACCCAGTCAGGCTGATGGGTCATCGCGAGCGACATCATCTGTACAAACAGGCTCACTTCGCGAAAATTTCGGTCGATGATCAAGCTACTGAATGGTTTGGTCAATTTGGCAGCCGTCCCAAAACCTTGGTTGGGAAATGAGACAAACATATCAACGCGGTGGGTCACAAACGTCCGACCACTTCGATCAGACGAATAAACACTCACCAGTTGCAAGATGGCTTTGGAACGAATTTTTCGTTTGAGTATCGGACTAGTCATCTCGCCGTGACATAACACAACCTGATGATTCTCATCACGATGCAAGACTTCGAGAACGCCTAAAGTTCCATCCCCACTATCGGCTTCATAATCCTGAATCCCGGTTTGCTTCATTTGGTATTGAGACACATTGAGAGCTCGCCAGATCGACACGACGACATCAGGGTGTTGCACAAAGTATTGATACACGCCAGGATCGACTTCAAAGCTCAGCGTCGGCAAGCGACGAAACAGGTCCGTTGAATTCACAATGGCACGGACTTCTTGTTGCTGCGCTGCATTTAATTTTGTAAACGGAATTTGTCGAATCGCTTCCTCTCGGTCACTCTTCGAAGAACTTCCTTCCTGAGCCACTTTGACACGGGAAAGTAAGTCATCCGCAGACTTCGGATTGTCGGCACGTACTGTCACTCCCATTTGGAGAACGAACAGTCCTGCGGTCAGAAACAATAAAGATGATTGTCGTAGAGATCCGGCGCGCATGCTCTCCAGACTCCTTAAGTATTGCGGGAATTCGGGTCGGCGGTCATTCGGTGAGTTCCAACAGAGAGAAATCCTCTCAGCGAGAAATCGTCTCGGCAGGACAAATGACCTTCCCTCTCATCGGCAGAGGAGGATCAATGTCGCCAAGAGATTTGGCCAGAACCTCGACCTGATCGTTAAAATTCGCACAACGCGCGATCCATCTTATAGTTCCTTCGCGCGCGAAAAGAGTGACTACTTCGCGCCCGAAAGAACTCGAATCAACCCTGCTGCCTACCACCATTATTCATCAGTCAAAGCGTAAATCGATCATTCATCGAATGTTATACGGCTTTACTGTTCGATCTGACTGGTCAATGCGGGTTGCAGCCTGACTCCAACATCATTTGTTTGGCAAACGATTGAGAGTGTAATAAGCATCGGGATGCAGAAGGGCTTCTCCATCACGATTCCGAATTCCCCGACACCATAATTCATGCACGAAGAGTTCTCGCAAGCCGCGAATCTTCAATCGCACTCGATATCCGTCCTCAGACACAATCGCCGATTCTATTGCGGGAGATTGTTTTAGAATTTCGTCGCTACCGTAGGTGGAATGATACTGATACGTGTAGCTGCTCATTTCGTAAGATGTCGGGAGGGAGCCGGTCTTCGGATCGACCGGCTTTGTAAAGACCAGTTCAAACCCATCCGGCATTGCACGCATTTCCTGAATTTCAAAAGGTGTTTTTCCGGTCCAGGTGAGTCGTTGTAATCCATAAGACGCCGTTCCCAAACTGCTCCAACCTCGATTCGTTAATCCTGCGAAAATGCTTCCATCTGTTCCTTGTGCCAATCGCAGGACGGCGGACGCCAATCCAGATCGAAATGGGAAGCAGGCTCCCTGATACTCACCACCTATTTTTTCCAGATAAACACGATTGATGCCGGCTTGAGTAAACTCGCCTAAAAAGAACTGCCCCGCAAAAGGGCCGAACTTTCCGTCACTCTGATCCAGCATAATATCTGTGGCCGACTGACCAATTTTTTTGTAAGGCAGCCAGACTGCCGGAGGCTTCAAAGCCGAGAACTTTTTGACTGCTTGCGGGAAGGGTAGGCCATTGGGGATTTCTGTGATCCCCTTGATGGGCGAATCGGGTTCATTCATCGAAGCCAAAGAGTCGGGATGATGAAAGAACGCTCCCTGACGCATATGATGCAGTGTGTTGGTTCCTACCCAGTTGCCTTGCTGATCGGTGTAGAACATGTCCCCGGCTGCATTGGCCCCCAGTCCACTCGGAGATCGCATTCCCGCACACATGGGGATCATTTCACCTTCAGGAGTGACTTTCATTCCCCAACCACGCCAACGACCTTGACGAACTTTCAACGTCGGTTCGGTTATCGTCCGATTCAGTTGATCCCCTTTCAGGCCGAGTCCCGTGTTCAATGTCAGCCAGAAATTCCCGTCGCCATCCAGTTCGGGACCGTAGGCATATTCGTGATAGTGACCGGTCACTCCCCATCCCTTCGCGACCGTCAGGTATTCATCAGCAACCAAGTCTCCATCAGTATCGCGAATTCGAGTCAACTCACTGCGCTGAACCGTGTAAAACGCATCGTCTTTTTTGATCAGCCCGAGTGGTTCGTGAAGTGCCGTTGCAAATTGATGATAGGTCACATTCTTCGGAGGATCGTCATAGACGCCATCCAAAATCCAGATTTCGCCTTTACGAATCGTGACGGCAACTTTCTGGTTATCGAGAACCGCGATGCCGCTCACTTCGAGCGCTAACCCGTCAGGAGCCGGTTTCCAGTTCTTCGAGCGAGAATCGGTTTGTGCTTGAGACGTGACGACTGAGATCAACTTGTAATAGTCACTCTCTTCGGCAGCATCAATCGGGGGCGTAGATAGCCAACACACTGTCCACAACAGCGTGAAGAGAAGCCAGCGTTTAATTAGAATCACCATTGATACTCAACCTCTATCACAAACGGTTTTCCGGCGGTAAGGGGGAGTAAAGACAGGTTCCAACCATCTTTGGTCGGAGTGGCTTTCGACGTGGTCTTCAAGTGGACTTTGAGTCCCGCATCCGAGGTGATCGTCGTGGGATCGACATGCTTGGCGTCTGGCAATAAATGGAGATTGAGTGGATGTATTCCGCTGGATTGTCGTTGAGTCCGTATCGTCCAGATGCGTCGGAGACGTCCGGTCTTCGTAGGAAATATTTGTTCCTCAATGTCGAACTCGGCCAGACGAAAAAGGAAGGTGGGGCGGCCTGATTTCTGCAGTCGATACCCCTTGAAGACGGGTGGGTCGTCCGCTTGATACGTTAATGTTGGGCCGGACAGCAGCAACCGGTGTGACTCTCCTAGCGGGTCTGCGGGAGGAGCGAATCGTTCGTACCAGGTTCCTTGTGCATCGAGAAATCGTCCCGTCCATATCTCGGCAATCCTCACTTGTTCTGCATCATAGGCGAAGTGAAGCTTTTCGGGGTAGCCGACGGCAATCGCATGAGTCCCCGCCTCGTCCATAAACGTCCGTAAGACAATCGGTTTTTCTTTGGGAACAAGCTCAAACGTTTGGGAGCGAGCGGTGATGATCTTTTCAGGCAACGGCTGATTTTTAAGATCTTTCAGGTAGACCCACAAAGAAGCGATTTGTAAATCGACATCTCCATCCAACAGTTGCGAATTCGAGCTTTTCCCATTCGGGAAGAAAGTCGGCATTCGCGTACGCGTTTTGACGGCCCCTGGATTGAACATAAACTTTTTAAACCACGCAGGATGCAGGCGGTCAGTGACGCCACTCAAGTCAACACCCACCACGCCCGGCAACGCCTCCCCACGAATGGGATGACATTGCACACAACCGGTATCGAGTAACATTCGGCCAGAAGTGGCAAGGTTCTTTGTTTCTTTGAATACTTCTTGTTCGGTTTGTTGCTGAAAATCATCAACGGCGGCGAACTGCGCAGGAAGTGACTTCACCTGAGTCACGGGATATTTGGGCATTCTTGCCGAGAGATGTGGTCGTACCACACCCGTTCCATCGAGAACTCTTTTCAGCCAATTTTGATTCAGCTTCTGCCCAACTCCAGTTAAGGGGGGCGGAATTCGGCCTTCATCACCGAGATCGATGTGTCGGACAGTTTCCAGATACGCCTTCCGATTTCGACCAACACCACCGCGTTCATTCCTCTCGTGACAGCCATAACAATTGAGTTGCAACATGCGCAGTTCGAGTTTCAAATGCTGCTCTGGAGAGTCATTGTTTTTAAGAGTCTGAACGGCAACTTTTAGTGAGATGGCTTGTTTCTCGCTCAACGGGTAACGAGGCTGATTTGAACCTGGGTTTGTTACACAAATTTGTGTTGCCTCCAAATTGAGTTCAGAGAGCTTCTTGGCAGAACTTTTCGAGTCAATTCCTTTGGCCTGATGACAACTGGAACACTGCAACTCTGAAAAGAGTTGACGCCCTTTTTCAATGAAGTCTCGGCTAAAATCAGATTTTTTATTTCGCGATTTTCCGAGACGATTTACTTGCAAGTACGCCGCGAGGTGCGAGGCTTCCATGGGGGCCAATTTGAAATTCGGCATCCGTCCAGCGGGACGGTATTTCTCAGGGTTTAGCAAGAAGTAGGTCAGCGACTTGGGAGAATATTTCTTTCCCAGCTCACCGTGCGGAACCGATTTCACGGGTCGAAGGTGCTGCGAAAGTCCAAGTTCTTTCAACTCCTCGTCATCAAGTTGCTCAATCATTTGATCGAGTGGCGTTGGTTTGTATTCAGCCGTTTCATAATCTTGATCGGGTTCATGGCAGGCAATACATCCAACTCGATGAAAAAGCCCCTTTCCTAATTCTGCGTCGCCTTTATTCCAAAATTCATAGGGAACAGGGCTCAATCCCCCCGCTATGATTTCTGGGAATTCTTGTTTCTGATTCATCAGAAACGCGGTGAGAGCGGTGATCGCATTCTGTTTCTTCGCATCAGGCAAACCAGCCAACATATCGGGCATGGTGGTCCCAGGTTTTATATCATGAGGGGCAGCCAGATAATCTCGCAACCAATCCGCATTCACGCGACTACCAACACCATTGAGATCTGGTCCATTTTTGGGACGCAACTCCTCATCATCTGTCTCGTGACAAGCCGTACAACTGAGTTCAGTAAGTAAGAGTTGTCCCGCAAGTGATTCGGAGATCGATTTTGAAGGCGCAAATCGATCATACCCAGACACAAACGGCTCAGCCGAGTGCGCAATGCCGGATAGGAAAAAGGAAATTCCAACGAGGAGTATCGTAGATCGCAATACCATCCAAATTCTCATACCTAGGCACTCGCCATATTATTTTTGCGGGCTTCTTCCAATAATTGAATCCATGGCCCGACATAGTAACCATTGTCGTGGAATGTGCGTCCGCTGATGAGGTTTCCATCGATCACGCAGGGTTCATCCACAAAGACTCCGCCGCAAACTTCAAGATCAAATTTGCACTTGGCGACGGTCGCCATTCGTCGTCCTTCAACACAACCCGCATACGCGGGAATTTCGACACCGTGACAGACACTGGCGATGGGTTTATTTTGAGCAAAGAAGTATTTCGTAATGCGAACCAAATCTTCATCGTAACGAATGTATTCCGGCGCGCGCCCTCCCGAAAACATGATGCCCGCATATTCTTCTTCCTTCACCTCGGAGAACGGCACATCGCAATTTAGGGTGTAACCTTCCCACTCTTTCGTGATTGTCCAACCCGGTTTTTGTTCGTGGAGAACCAACTGATAGAGTCGCTTTTCGGGTGCCGTCACGACCGGTTCAAAACCGGCTTCTTGTAAACGATAGTACGGATACATCGTG
>JAQWSQ010000204.1 GCA_029243145.1 Planctomycetaceae bacterium
AAGCAAAGACGAACATCGGCAGGGGAAGGCCGAAAGCCCCCGCTAGAGCGTGTGAAAATTAAATGTAGCGGCCCTGACGTAGGGAGGGAAGATTGGGCAAGAAGATCGAAGTAGGCGAATCACTTGATTCGTCGAGACAACTCGCCGCAGCCCAGTCTTTTCGCAGCAAATCAAAACACTATATTTAAGTTTCATGCGCTCTAGTTGGCCGACTTAACACAACCTCAGACCAACTCAGAAACCAACTCCCGACGGTCGAGCAGATATCGTGGGCGTCCAGAATTGTCTAAAAACGTCTGAGACGGATCAATGTTCAAATGATCGTAGAGAACCGCAAGAATGTTTTCGGGACGGTAAGGAGCCTCTTTTGGCATCGCTCCATTGGAATCGGATGCCCCCACAATCACGCCCTTCTGAATTCGACCACCGGCCAGCATGACACTCATCACGCGTCCCCAGTGATCGCGGCCACCGTTGCGATTGATGCGGGGTGTTCGTCCGAATTCGCCCATGCCGACAATCATCACGTCTTCCTACAAACCGCGTTCTCGCAGGTCTTCGACCAGAGCGGCGACACCTTGATCAAACGCGGGACCTTTACGCTTCATCGATTTTGCGATGTCCCGATGATCATCCCAGCTACCGAGAGTGTTCACGCGGATGGTCACGAAGGTCACGCCCGCTTCGACGAGTCGACGAGCTAAAAGCATATTCTGCCCGAGTGAATTGCGACCATAACGATCACGAAGCGCATCCGGTTCGGCTTCAACATCAAAGGCTTTTTGCGCAGCGTCTCCGGTCACCATCTCGAATGCCTGACGCGTGAAGTCGTCCATCGCGTCGGCGACTCCCGCGTTATCAATTGTTTGACGTGAGGCATCGAAGTAGGTCAATAACTTCTTGCGATCCGCGAGCCGATCATCCGTCAAGCCTTTGAGCAACGTCAGATTGGGAACTTCAAAGTTGCGGCGATCTGCACTGCTGACGGTTTCGAAGGCATTGTATCCTTTACCGAACCAAGCGGCCGTTCCATAGCGCATATTTCGAGGGATCGAGACAAACGGGGGAATTCCTTTACGATTGGCACCACGCAAGCGGGCGGTGACGGAGCCAATACAAGGCATCGAATTTTCCCGACTCTGTCGATCGCTGAGATAGTATCCTGTTTGCGTCAGATGACTGCTCGTGCTGTGCGAACCCGAATCATGCCAGACCGCTCGCAAAATGGAGAGCTGGTCGGCGATTTTCGCCTGCTGTTCCATATACTGACTGAAGTAGATGCCGGGAATCGATGTTTTGACCGCGTTCAATGGTCCCCGATAATCCGCTGGGGCCAACGGTTTTGGATCCCAAGTTTCGTGCTGAGTCGGCCCCCCAGCCATTTCCAGATAGATGACAGACGTCGTTGAGTGACTTCCCGAACGTTCGGCACTTTCCGCGCGAAGTCTAAGCAGATCGGGAAGGGACAATCCGACGAGCCCTCCTAGACCGGCCTGTATCATACCCCGTCGTGAAATACCATCGCAGTCATTGATCAATCGAGCAGCCATTGTGAGAGACCTTCCTTTGAGACACTAAGCCCGTGGGGGACAACCCACTCGCATCAACACTTGCCAATATATCTCAAAGACCGGGGTCAGGTCAATTTTTTCTACTCCCCTTCGACGTATCGCAATTGAATTTCACATTCGGGGAGTTCTTCTTGCAAAGCTTTCACGCCCGCTTCTGTCACCGCTGTGCGTGTCACTTTCAAGTCTTCCAGCGTCTTTAAGCCTTTGAGCTTGATGATCCCGGCATCAGTGACCCCGGTTGATCCCAAGTGCAGAAATACCAATTTCTCCATGCCGGTCAGATAGTCGACTGACACGTCCGAGATCGGAGTGTTATCGAGATTTAAGACTTTCATGCTGGAAAGATTCTTGAGCGCCTTGGCACCTTCATCCGTCACTTGCACACGCCAGAGGTTTAGATTTTCGAGAGAAGTCATTTCACCGATGGGTTCCATGGCATCATCAAATAACTGGCTGCATTCGCTCACATCCAGCATGGTGAGACCTTGTAAGCTTGTCAGATGTTTGAGACCAACAGCCGAAACTCCGGTTTTACCGAGTCGTAGTTTTTTCAGAGCAGGGAATTTCCCCAATAACTCCAAGGCGGCATCTTCAACCAATGTTTCTTTGAGATAGAGTTCTTCCAGCACGGGCAATTTTTGCACGTGCTCCAATCCGACTTCGCTAATCCAGAGACCATCCAAAGCCAGTGCCTTCAAACTCAATAATCCTGCGAGATTTGCCAGCCCCGCATCATCCACCGTCGTCGAACCACTCGAACCGTTCAGACGTAACGCTCGCAAATTCGTCAGACCACTCACATGTTTGAGAGCATCATTTCCGAGGGAGGCACCACGGAGGTCCAGATTCTTGAGAGTCGTCAGCTTGGCAATCGGCTCTAATGCCGCATCACCGATTTGAACATCATTGAGTAAGATCGATTCGACGGCGACTAAATCGGCTAACGGCTTCAGGTCGTCATCCGTGATCTGCGCTCCGCGAAAGTTGACCTCCGTCACTTGCCCGTCTGACGACATTTTGAGACTTGTGGCGACTTTCTCCAAAGCGGCAACCACTTCGGGGTCATCTGCTGGAGGCGGTGTTTCCACCGTATTTTGATCATCCTCAGCTGCCGGTGGTGCCACCGGAGTCTCAGAAGGACAGCCCGTCAAAAAATGCATCGATAACAACACGAGACAAAAAAACGTGTAAGCCTGAATCCGACTCATTCTGATTCCTCAAACATGATGGTCACGAGACAATATTCTTCACAGACAGGGTAACCGCAACACGCCCCGATGGTCTACTCCACAAAGAGAGTCTCTCACTTCTTTTCGAATCCTCGAAACCTGCCAAGAACTTGAAAAATGCAATTCAATTGCGACCCGGCTCACCCTATCATCAAGGGACGACTCGCGTTTGATTCCTCCCTGAAGATTCCTACCTCATGACTGAACCACAACTGGCGCAACGCTCCAAGAACCCCTTTGCTCGTTTTCTGGCGGCCTTGGGACCAGCCATCATCACCGCCTCGGTCGTGCTCGGACCGGGAAGTATCCTTGCCAATTCAACAATGGGGGCGAAATATGGTTATCAATTTGCCTGGTTATTAGTCATAGCAGTGGCATTGATGATCGGTATGACGGCTCTCTCAACAAGACTTGGCGTGTTGATGAAACGTACGATTGGAGAGGAAATTGCCATTCGTGCGGGACGACCATTGGCAGTCTTGACCGGTCTGACAATCTTTCTGATCGCTTCCTGTTTTCAGTTTAGTAACAACCTCGGTGTGCTCGCAGCGGTCGAGCCATTTCATGATGGGACTTCCAAAGCGTTACCCATTGCGATACTGGCAGCAGTCAATGGAACGGCTTTGGCAGCTCTCTATTTCGCACGCGATCTCTACAAATATATTGAGAACCTGATGAAACTCTTGATTGGCCTGATGGTCTGCGGTTTCATCGCAAACCTTGTCATGGCACAACCGAGCATCAATGGTATCCTCTCCGGCTTTATCCCTTCATTTCCGGAGGGAACTTTTAAAACCATCTTGCCCAAGCGAGGCGTTGATGACACATTCCGTCCCGTGATTGCCATGATTGGAACCACATTTTCAATCGCGGCAGCCTATTATCAGTCTTACCTCGTTCAACAACGTGGGTGGACAATCAAAGATTATCGATCCGGGATCATCGACACATTGACGGGAATTGGAATGCTGGGTCTGATTTCGCTCGTCATTATGTGTACTGCTTCCGCCGCATTTTATGGCAAGCCAATCGTTTCAGAACTGACTGATGCAGCCGCATTCGCAAAGCAACTTGAACCGAGTTTTGGCCCAGCCGCTAAATACCTCTTTTGCGCGGGAATCTTTGCGGGGGCTATCAGTTCATTTCTGGTCAACGCCCTGATCGGCGGGGCAATGATGTCGGATGGTTGTGGACTGGGTGGGCGTATGGAAGATCGAGGAGTCCGCATCTTTACCGCAATCGCGTTACTAATGGGTTTTGCCGTGGGTGCCTATATCATCATTCAAGGTCAAAAACCGGTCAACTTGATCATTTTCGCACAGGGAGCCACCGTGATTGGTGGACCACTCATTGCTGCGGTTTTGATCTGGCTCGCCACGCGTCCCGATCTGAAACCGAATATTTCTAATCGCTTAATCATTGTTGCCGTCATCGGAATGCTGTTCACTTTTTTCGCAGCAACAAGAACCGCTCTCAGCGTTTTCTATAAAATCACCGGCTGATTATACAGCACAAGGATTATGCTATGGATCGTCGTAACTTTCTTGCCAGTTCGGCTCTCGGTGCCTCCACCTTGATGGCGAACGGCCTTTCTTCACCTTTGAGTGCCGCCGAAACAGTAAAATCGACGACACACCATCCCAACCCGATTGCCGTCTCGACATATTCTTATTGGAGATATCGCTCAGATTCCAAGCTCCCCATTGAAGACTGTATCGACCTCGCCGCTGAAGCGGGCTTTGATGCGGTTGAAATTCTTCACATCCAGATGACGCGCGAAGATAACAATTATCTGCAAATGCTCAAACGCAGAGCCTTCGTGAATGGAATTGCACTCTGCGGATTCTCGACACATCAGGGATTTGTTTCCCCCGACAAAGCACGGCGTCAGGCAAATATTGACCACACCCTAAAGTGCATCGAACTCGCCTACCGTCTGGGTATCCCCACAATTCGAGTCAACACAGGTCGCTGGGGAACTACAAAATCATTCGATCAATTGATGGCCGACAAAGGACTCGAACCTCGATTAGAAGGATACACCGATCAGGAAGGCTTCGAATGGGTGATCGATTCACTGGAAAAATGTCTGAAGAAAGCCGAAGAATGCGGCGTCGTTTTGGGCCTCGAAAACCATTGGGGCCTCGGTCGAACAGCGGAGGGAGTTTTGAAGATTGTCGATGCGATTGACTCCCCCTGGTTACAAGCCACCTTGGACACCGGAAATTTCCTGGAGAATATGTACGAACAACAAAAACTGATGGCTCCGAAAACTGTTTACGTTCAGGCCAAGACTTATTATGGCGGTGGAACCTGGTACACACTCGATATCGATTACGACCGTGTCGCACAAACATTACGTGAGGCAAACTACCGGGGATACATCTCGTTAGAATTTGAAGGCAAGGAAGATCCGAAAACGGCGATCCCGAAAAGCTTGGCCATGTTACGGAAAACATTCTCATAACCTCCTGCCAGCGCACCTGTCGTCGTGTCGCTCCCCCTGAGAGACGTTCACAAGAAGACTCTTCCCATGCAAAGAACGAATGAGCAAACAGCAAAGGAATACACAGAACGCCCCACATTGACGACAGCTCGGCTCGTTCTCCGCCCATTTCGAGCCGATGACGCAGCCGATGTTCAAAGGCTGGCCGGTGATCGAGAAGTCGCCCGAAACACCATGTTAATCCCACACCCGTACGAAGATGGCGAAGCGGAACGCTGGATCGGGACACATCAAGAAATTTATGAAAGCGGACAGGGGGTCACTTTTGCCATCGAACGTCGAGAAGACGGAGGACTGGTCGGTTCAATCGGCCTGGTGATCTTCGAAAAACATAAGTCGGGCGAACTGGGATACTGGATCGGCAAACCGTATTGGAATAACGGCTATTGCACGGAAGCTTCGCTGGCAATTCTGAAATACGGATTCGAAACTCGAAATCTGCATCGCATTCACGCGAAGTGTTACGCCCGCAATCCTGCCTCCGGTCGCGTCATGCAGAAAACTGGAATGACACACGAGGGAACACTTCGCGATCATCTGCTCAAATGGGATGTTTACGAAGATGTGGAAGCGTACGCCATTCTTGAAGACGAATATCGAGCAGATTGACAATGAAACACCCCTATCTCTGTAAATTGACATTCGCACTTCTGACGGTGTCCGTGTGCAATTCCTCCAAAACGCTTGCCGAAATTCCGGTAACGACGTTTCATTTAACCTCTCGCCACCAACCGTCGGCACAGCGAATCCGAATGCTCGCCCCCCGCTCACTACAGGCTGGCAATTTGCCAGAAGGAGAACGAGTTCGCGTGGTCTATATCCTTCCCGTCGAAGAAGGGAGCGGCATAATATGGGGGGATCCTCTGAAAGCTTGCCGTGACGCGAAAGTGCTCGAACAACATTCAGCCGTTCTGGTATTTCCAGAGTTTGAACAACTCCCGTGGTACGCCGATCACCCGACCGACAAAACAATTGCTCAAGAAAGCTACCTAATTAAATCCGTCATCCCGGCGGTCGAAGAAAAATTGGGATTCGAGACAACGAAATGTGACCGCTATTTGCTCGGCTTCAGCAAATCGGGCTGGGGAGCCTTCAGCCTGATCCTGCGCCACCCGGGTCTGTTTCAAAAAGCCGCAGCTTGGGATGCACCACTCATGATGGATGCACCGGGAAAGTACGGCTCGGGACCAATTTTTAGAACTCATGAAAACTTCCAGAAATATCACGTCACCTCGCTTCTGAAACGAACAACACCCCAAGAGCCAGGGACTGCTCCGAGACTGATATCAATCGGTTACGGCAACTTCCGAGAACATCACTTGGAGATACACGAACTACTGACAACTCTTAAAATACCGCACATCCACAAAGATGGACCTCAACACAAACATCATTGGGAGAGTGGATGGGTGAAGGACGCGGTTGATTTATTGTTGGCTCAGCCGTCACAATAAGAGTTTCACATATCGTTCCTAAATAAAGATTTCCTATGTTCTCACGCATCTCGCTTCTTCTACTCACCTCTCTCTTCTGCGTCGCGGAGATTTCACAGGCAGCCGAGGAAAAACCGAACATTGTCTTTTTCTTCATCGACGATCTCGGCTGGGCCGATGTGAACTACACTTATGATTTTTTGAAGCTGAAAGAAGAGACCTATTACGAGACTCCCGCCATCGACAAATTAGCAAGCGAGAGCTTGATCTTCACCGATGCCTATGCGAATGCGCCCAACTGTGCTCCCAGTCGCGCGTGCCTGATGTCGGGGCAATATTCACCCCGACATGGAATCTATACCGTCGGGAATCCCAAACGCGGCAACCACAAACAACGCAAGCTCGAACCCACCCCGAATGAAACGGTCTTGGGAGACCAGTTCATCACCATCGCCGAGTCACTCAAAACAAACGGCTACACCTCAGCATCAATGGGGAAATGGCATCTCGGAGCCGATCCAAAAACTCAAGGGTTCGATGTCAATATCGCGGGAAAAGAGTGGGGGAGCCCGAGTGGTGGTGGCTATCACTCGCCTTTCAAATACCCGAACCTCATCATCAAAGAGAAGGGCGTCTATCTCACTGATGCGATCACAACAAGTGCCGTCGATTTTATCGAGTCAAATCAAAATAAACCGTTTTTCCTCTATCTGACACACTACGCTGTCCACACACCCATTCAGGGAAAAGAAAGTCTCACCAAGCATTTCAAAACGAAACAATCAACCCCACACCAAAAGAATGCTCAGTACGCAGCCATGCTGAAAAGTGTGGATGAATCAGTCGATGCTGTTCTCCAGACACTCACTCGATTGAACCTTGATGAGAATACCATCATCGTCTTCTTCTCAGATAATGGAGGCCACGAGGGAGCCACCAGTAATTACCCATTGCGTGGCGCGAAAGGGATGTTATACGAAGGGGGAATTCGCGAACCACTGTTAATTAAATGGCCCGGCGTGACGAAAGCAGGCGATTTATGTGACGAACCGGTCATCGGTATCGACTTGTATCCAACATTTCTGGCGATGACGAACACAACTCCTCCTACCGGATACACACTCGATGGAGTCAGCCTGGTTCCCCTGCTGAAAGACTCACAAGCCTCTCTCGACCGCAAAGCAATCTTCTGGCATTTCCCGGCTTACCTGCAAGGCAAAGGAGATCCTCACGGCGGTCCATTTCGCACGACTCCGGCTGGCGCGATACGCATGGGTGATTGGAAGCTGATTGAGTGGTTCGAGACGGGACGACTTGAACTCTACAATCTCAAGGCAGACCTCAGCGAAACGAACAATCTCGCTGAATCTCAACCGGAACACCTTCGGCGATTACACACTCAGATGAAACTCTGGCGAAAAGAAGTCAACGCCCCGATCCCCACCACTCCGAACCCTCAATACAATCCACAAGCCAATTCTCGCTGACGATCAGAGACAGCGATCAATTCCCCGACATCAATAAAAACGGATCAGTTTTCATCGGTAGATCGGAGGGTTGATCGACTCCTGCCGTCCACAAATCAATCAATTGCCGCGAAGCAATACGATCTTTTTCGGAGACCTCTAACACGAATCGAAAGGCATAAGAGCGAACTTGCTCCTCTCTGCCATGAGTCGTATTCCATTCATCAACCACTAACGCCAGATAACGACGCCTCATCTCCATGCGACTCGGGTCAAGCATCTTAAACATGATCTTTCCCCAACGCCTGTTGGGGATGTGTTCCCGCACATTTTCCGGTTTCTGCCAAGTAAATTTTTCTCTCGAAAACAGATCGACTGTGTCACCATTTGAAAGTTTGGCCCAACAGACAAACCAACCATCATTCCGACTAGGATTAGGGCTGAACATTGACCAGCGTTGATCTAATCGCAAGACCTTCACGAAGTTCTCGACATGTTGAGATTGATACCTGTCATTTGAATCTTCATAAAGTCCCTGAATATTATAAACAAAGACAACTAAGAGGCAGATACCCACGGCCACGCTGCCAGTGATGGAAGATTCTTTCAACTCCCATTTCACCTTATTCGAGACTCGAACAATCTGCGAGACTTTAAGCCCCAGAGTTTGCATCGATTGTCGACATCGAGGGAACCAAATTGCCAGACGTTCCCAAAATACTGTCGGCAACAAGACCAACCAGGCAACGATGGCGACTGCCGGAAACAATCCCACATTCATCAAGATCGCAATCCCACCATGAAATGCGACAAACCCGAGTATGGAAATCATTCTCCACCCGCCTCCCAAGATGAGAAACAGGGTGCCGATCACCTCCCAGATAATGACTGCGTAAGTCATTGGAGCGTGCCAATTCGACCAATCCGCGCAGGCACGCCCCCAAGCTGTCAATAAAAGTTCTCTTTGAAACACATAATACAACGCAGAGCCATCCCACCAATCGCTGCCGGTCTTCAAGAGCACTGTGAACCAGTAGACAAAACAGATTTGCAAAATAATCGCCATGGTCCGCACTGAGAACACAGACGATGTGCAAACTCGTTTTGCTGAGAAAACGGTATCAACCGACCAGCGCGCACCGAGTGGAAGAAACATGGCCCAAAACATCACAACACGTAGCATCGGATCGGCGGCATTGAGAACCAGTGGGTTTCGATTATGCAGACTGACTAACAGCACCCAACTGACCACGATGGCAACACGGGTCCAACAACCAATCATCAGACAAAATGCAAACAACGCTGCAATCACAAACAAGACCGCTTGAAATTCAGCCGTCCCAGACAACGCGTGGAGCGAGAAAACCCACCGCCCCGGAGTTTCATGGACAAATTGATCCAGGGAAAACATGCCCTGATCCGTGTAATGGGCCGTCAACGCGGTGGCGCGAATGGCGAGATCCCACAAGATCACAGCCCCCAGCCCCATTCTGAACAGTGCCAGAGAACGAAGATCCAGAGAGATGACATCTTGCCACCAGGTTCGGGTTTGTGAGCGGGAATCCATTCTTAGTCCTTTCCATCAGAAGCGGAAAAGAATAGCGTTCCTTCACAATTAGGTCACTAGCAATTTTGCACGAACTTGAATTTTGTTCACCTCGCATATTTCCGAATGCAAAGACTTCGAATTTCTCGATTGAGACACGCAAAAGCGTTATACTGCCTGAAGATTTTTCACGATAAAACATTTACCCGTTCTCAACGGAGACACCAATGCTCAAGCTCATTTTCCCACTTGTCATCGCATGTTTGCTCCCAAGTTCTCTGACTGGTGAGGATGCTAACGCCGAGCCTAAAATGCCGACGGGAGAATGGATCTCGCTGTTCAACGGCAAAGACTTGAATGGCTGGACACCCAAGATTCGCTATCACAAATTGGGCGAGAATCACGCGAATACATTCCGCGTGGAAGATGGCCTGCTCAAAGTCCGATACGACGGCTATGACGAATTCAATGAGACCTTCGGGCACTTGTTCTACAAGACGCCGTTTTCGAACTACAAACTGCGTGTCGAATACCGATTTGTCGGCGATCAATGTAAAGGTGGTCCGGGGTGGGCGACTCGCAATTCGGGAGTCATGCTGCATGGACAGGATCCGACAACAATGACAGTCGATCAAGACTTTCCAGTCTCGATTGAAGCCCAGATGCTCGGCGGCAACGGCAAAGATGATCGCACCACCGCCAATCTCTGCACGCCGGGAACCAATGTCGTCATGAAAGACAAGCTCATCACTCGTCACTGCATAAGTTCAAAATCGAAAACTTATCATGACGAACAATGGGTCACACTTTTGCTCGAAGTTCACGGCGACGGCACCATCAAGCATATTCATGATGGAGAAGTGGTCCTGGAATACGAACAGTCACAACTCGACCCCAAAGACCCCAAAACGAAATCACTGATCAAGGGAGACAACCTCTTGCTCACCGGCGGCACCATTTCTCTTCAATCTGAGAGTCATCCCCTCGACTTCCGCAAAGTCGAGATCATGTTGTTGGATGAGTGACATCGAGAGATGTCACGAGAATAGACCACTCCCTCTCTCGTTCATTTTCCCGGTAAAAGAGCGGCATAACCAAAGACGATTGTGTGCCAAGCAAAAATGAAAGTGAGGCCGTGATAGCCTGCTTTCAGAAACCAGTTTCGTAGATAAGGCTTGGCATCGAAAACGAAGAACTGCACAATAAGTCGGCATCCCCAAAAGATGGCCACATATGCGGAAAAAGCTCGGGCGAGTGGTGTCCCGGATGCCAATTCATCATTCAACGTCAATGAAATCACGCCAAATGCAATGATGTTGAGGACGACATACCCTCCGGCAACAAGAATCCAGTGCTTCAGCAACGGTGATACCTTTGGCAGTTCTTCCCGGAAATTCAACTCGCGCGGAACCTGTGCGCTACCAAGCAATGTGCCCAGATGAAGGATACCCGAGATAAAGATGAGCGTTTCGAGAGTAGGCATATTTCACTTCCTTAATTGAAATTTGGAATGAGCGGGAGGATCACATTGCGTACAAAAGGTGGAGGAAACAGAAGTGGAGCCGCCGGAATCAGAAACAACGCCGCAAACATCCATCCTTTCAGACCGCGGCGTACAGCCCATCCACGACGCGACAACCTTCGCTCAAGACCAACTCCCGATCCCTGCAAGAGAAAATAGAGCAATGGCAATCCATACCCGCCTCCTGCGGGAACAGTAATTGCCAATTCATGAACGAGGCCCGAAAACGCAAAGCTGGCCCATGTCGCCGTGGTTGCGTTCCAACGATGTGAGATCGGTTTGAACACTCTCGCATAAGCAAAATCACGAAAGGCGATGTTCCATCGTTTTCCCCAGAACTCGCTCAAGGACTCAGACAAGATCGGCGCATTCATCAACGGCGTAACGTCTCGTCCCTTAGCTATCCAGAAAAGGGTACAAAGATGCAACAAGCCGAAATGTAGAGTCAGAACGATGCCGGTCATGGCAATCCAACCCGCAACTATTTCGTAGTACGGTTGCACATACGGAGCCACTGCCACCCACAGAATCAAACCAGCAGAAGTGTTTAGCAGGCCAACTTTCCACTCTGATCGATTTGGCTGAACTTCATGTTCACGGATAAAGAAACCTTGAATATCGAACCCTGGCCAGCCAACGAACCAAAGAAGTTTATGTGTCTTTGAGAGAGTGTGCCCATCTGCCAGAAACTCGCATAGTGTTTTGCCTTTCAGAACCGCAAAGACCGAAACAGCAATGACCATCATTTTTACGTGAGGGGATAATGAGCTTGTCTCTGCGAGCACTCCAATCAGAACCAATGCGAATATCCACAGTTTCACAATCACGCTCCTACGCCAAACGTAGTTGTCTAGATGTGTTGACCGCAAGAACAGTTCATTGTTAACGGGAGTTCCCTCAATTTTCTGAGGTAAGCTTGATCGAATGAAACGCAGGGTGACCCGGCCAATTTATTGGCTGGGTGATGAAATCACAGGATGACTCATCATGATAGTTCAGTTGTGTGAGTCTCGTGGCATACTCAAGCCGTATCTGTAAAACGGTTCGTCTTATCGCGTTGCGACCCGCCCTGTTCAGGACGGGCCAACCAAAGTCAAACATTAGCCTCTTTCCCGTTTGGCGAGCAAGCCGGGCGCAATCTGTTCCGATGTCTGTGACACATCGAGAGGCCAGTGATCGGTGTGACCCAGATTGTCGGGTTACGGCTCGCTCCGCTCGGACTAACCCGACCTACACTGCTGTTCCGCATCGCTACGTGCGTTTATTCTCTCACTGGGGCTGTGCTTGCGTTCCGAAACTCGAAGACGACATGGGTATTCAGGATTCTGTCTGACTTGCACGAGTATGAACGCCCCAGCCACACATCATCATCGCACATGCCGACATGGGGTGATGGCCTGCGGTAACGCAAACACTTACTGTACTTTTCTCTGCGTCCTCAGCGAACTCTGCGGTAAATATCATTCCTCTACGTTCTTGCGAACGCAGCTACGATCTCTTTGCGTTTCTTAGCGTCCTTGCGGCTTTGCGTCAAAATACTGATCGCCCATTCTCATCTTGCCGAGTAACATGCTCGCGTGCGCGTGAGCATGTGAGTTTCATTCGCGATATCCGCGGTCAAACTCTCCACGATCAATTTATCGGGGGCTTCCGTTTCACGGAGCGCCCCCGCCACCCGACTTATTAATTTCATTCGCTTGATTCGAGTCATTCATGGTCAGGTCTTTCTCACGATTCCGGCTGCCGAGTTTCATTGCACGTCGAATGACACTTGCCCCCATCCCGACTGCTTGCGCAGATCGGGCTATGACTCATTGAAATCACGGGTGGCCCCAAAAAATGCTCCAATAAGCCTCACTTAAAGACAAGATTTCAGTGCCACTCGATTTCAGTGTACCGATGCCTGTCTGCCTTTTTGATTCATCAATTTGGAACACAAATGAACGCTTATCTTCATTAATCAGGATCAAATCTTCTGATCAGAGATTATTAGCGAAGATGAGTGTTCTCTCTTTTCCGCTGCGTCGCTGCGCGAGTGTTTTTTTACACTGGCTGACAAGCCGTTCAGTGCCACCCGATCACAGAATGAAGCTCTTTATGATTCTTCGCGTCTTTGCGACTTTGCGTCATAAAATGATCTTGCGGATCATGAGCTACCAGAGTTACGTTTCGTGGTTCGCCGACGGGCGGCTCGATCTTTGGCAATTTGAATTCAGCATAACCTGCGTGCAAAGCACACCAGGGCATCGCTCCAAGCCTGAACGCCCCCAAGCCGTTTACAAATCTGAGGGAAATACTTCTTTTGGAGGCTGCGAAACCCAGATGTTGCAAGCTCAATCACAGCAACAAGTTGCTCAAGAGTATTCAAGAGTATCGTCAAGAGTATGAGATGGGTATGTGTGTCTCCCAGACTCTTGACTGATCTTGAAAATCACGAAGGCTCAACGAGTTAGAGCGGATTCAAGAGTATGACGATTCATACTCTTGAACGGTGGGCTGTTCGAGAAACCTCCCTCAGATTCCACAATCCGACAGAGAAGAATCGACCCACGACAAGAACAAGTTGCTCTTTCCTGTGCCGCGACAATGTTTTTTCTCTTTTGAAAATAGACTCCCACGAGCCAGACGCGGCAACGTAATTTCGTAAGCCACGCTGGCGTGAACATCGAGTCGACTCCGTCACGGCCACCAAAATTTATTCTTGCACGAACTTGTAAATTCCGCGACCACTAGGAGAGGGAATCATCACATAAACTTCGCCTTTGTCATCCTGACCAAAGCTCGCGATGGGTTGCCCGTTCCAGTCCACCGAAACATTGCGGACCACTTTTCCAGAATCGGTATCGTAATGGAGAGCCCACAACTGACCGCTCACATAGTCTCCATAGAGATAGTGGCCTTCCAGTGCAGGGGCTGACTGACCGCGATAGACAGTACCGCCGGTAATCGACTTTCCGATCTGATGGTCGTATTCAAGAATTGGTGCAATTGATTGCACAGCAGCCGCTTTGGGGGCATTCCCGAAGAAGTGTGTTCCTTCCCGTACGGACCAGCCGTAATTACCACCTTTTTCGACGATATGAATCTCTTCCCAGAGATCTTGTCCCACTTCACCCGCCCAAAGGTTTCCCGTTTTGGGATCGAAATCGAGTCTCCAGATATTGCGGAAACCAAGAGCGTATATTTCCGGGCGAGCACCGGTTTGATTCACAAAGGGGTTGTCTGCAGGAATGCCGTAGAGTCGGTCACCCGTTTGGCTATTCACATCAATCCTCAAGATGGAACCTTCCAGCGTTTCCAGGTTTTGACCGTTCCCCAGCGGATCATTTCGGCTTCCACCATCTCCGAGGCCGATGTAAAGGTATCCATCGGGACCAAAAGCCATTGAACCGCCGTTATGATTGGGAAACGGCTGCGGAATCTTCAACAAGATTTTTTCGCTGTCCGCATCGGCTTTGTTCGGATCAGAATCGGACACTTTGAACTCAGAGATATAGGACGTATGAGGCTTCTCTTCCGATGTGTAATAGACGAAGACACGCCCGTTTTTTCCATACTCGGGATGCGGGGTAAACCCCAATAGACCTTCTTCATTATCTTTCTGCCAATCATGCACTCGTCCACGAATATCGAGATAGAGACTGGCTTTCTCTACGTTGGTGTCGTTTTTGAAGACATGAATCATGCCTGACTGACTCATTGTAAAAATTCGACCAGTCCCGTCATTGGTGCTGGTCAAATCGAGAATCCGCAATACCTGCGGCTTGCCTTTCTCATCGACTGGTGCCCAACCTTCCCACTGAATTTTGGGGAACGCCTCGACTGTCTTGACTCCTTCGAGTTTTCCATCTGCGATCCCCGGTTTCGGACCGTTAGGAGGAAGCTCTCGTACTTTGATATTACGGAAGGAGACCTCGTTTCCGTGATCCTGCAAACAGAGATGTCCTTCGCCGGCTTTGCCGAACTGTTCAAACTTGGAGAACTTGCTCGCCGCAACTTTCTTGTTCCAATCATCGCTACCGACTTTGAACTTGAAGTAACTGACGCCGTTGAGGCAGACTTCGCCATCGTTGGGAGTCACCCGCAAATATAAATGATTCCATTCGCCCGCGGGACGTGTCGCATCTTCGACATCGGGGCCTTTCGTTCCTGCAGCAGACTCGGCTTGTTTCACCCAAGCAGGTTTACGAGGTTGATAAAGCTGATACAGCCAACCGGCCTTTTGTGGATCGTGACCATCGACATTGTCCTGAATTTGAATTTCTGGACCTGAATGCCAAGGGCGAGGGTTATCTTCCGTCACATGAAACATCAAACCACTATTCCCCCCCTTAGAAATTTTGTATTCCAATTGGAGGTCAAATGAGCCGTATTTCTTTTTGGTGATGATATCGCCAGCACCTTTGCCTTCTCGAATTAAGACTCCCTCTTTGACGACCCAGCCATCTCCGATTTGATCTTTCTGAAAATTCCGAAAATTGTCCGTCGATTGACCGTCGAACAGTAACGTCCATCCGCTTCTTTTTTCAGCGTCAGTCAATTGATTGTCGGGCGTTTGTGCTTGAATCGCAGAGACCGTCAGTAAACTCGCCAAGGCGACGTTCAGAATTGTGGTAACACTTCGGCGCATGATCAGTCATCCATTATTAGAAAACGATTAATGTCGAAATTCTCTCAGACGGGAAGCGGAGATCACTCCCGCAAGCCCTCCAGAATGACGAATCTCGAATCGGAAAGCAAATCTTCTCTCGGTAAAGATTTTAATAAAGTTTCAGGGACATTTCAGATAACCTTCAATTCTCGGGTCTGTCAGCGCTCGGCAGGCTCTTTTCATTCAACGGATCGGAGGCATCGGATCTCACAAGTCCGTTCATTTGAAATATTGTGAGAGACCTCAATGAGTCAAAACGATGGAATTTGAACCTGCCGAACCCTCAGAACAGACGGAACGGTGGTTCGTCCCCACAATGAACCTTCGGTTTCGAATTATTTGTTGTTCGGTGTTGTTGCTACTCTTGGCCATCAGCCCCGGTGGATTATTCGCGAAAACCATAGGACTGTTACTGATCACTTTCCTGACGGGATCGTTTCGCCGCTCATTCATTGACGCCGAGATCGCTCATGTTCAGATGCTCGTTTGCTTCATTCCTCTCAAAATGAATCGTTACCGGCTCAAACGCTTCTATCAGATCGAAATCATGCTCGAACAGCCGGCAGGCTGGTGGACGTTTTTTCTCTTTGGCCCGATTCAATGGCTCTGGTTTCGGCTGCTCTATTTTACGATTCCGTGGTTAGGGGGAATGTATCAAATCTGGATTGCCCGCGGAGATAAAAAAGTCATGCTTTGGCAGGGCTGTTTTGATGAAGACTACGAACAGAACCTCGAAATGCTTCAATCCGTGACGGGATATGAGGTCATACGCTCTGGGGGATATTAATTGAGGACCGATTTGGAGAGCTCATCTTGCTTCACCTCGATCTTCATCGGAGGTGTCGCGAAAGGCATCGCGATTGCCACGGGGATCGGCAGAACTGCAAACAAGCCGAGAATCAGCCCATAGTCACCGGTCACATCTTTACAAAGACCAATCAAATAAGGCCCCAGGCTGGAGGAAGCCACCATCCCCGTCATGGCAATTCCACGGATTCGTCCCAAGTGATCGCGCCCGAAATATCTCGCCCAAGTTGGATTGCTGGCTCCAAAAAAGACACCTTGCGAGAGTCCCAATACCGCTCCCGCGACGATGAGCAGAAAGGCTGACTGACCGCGCCATAACACACACAGCCCGGCGGTAAACAATCCCAGAGACAAAAACATCAGAAGCCGAGCCGCCATGCGGTCCGATAAAAAACCACCAACAAGATGAGCAAATGCCAAAGAAAAACCGAACGCCGATGTCATCAGCACCGCATTCGTCTCAGGCATTCCCCGATCAAGTACGATGGAGACTAACCCAAAAAACAAACCAGTATTGATCATCGCATACAAACAGGTCGCTGCGAGAATCACCCAGAACGAGGCCGTCGAGATTGCTTCTTTCAATTGATAAGAACGATGCAAACTCGACGTGAGTTTTGTTTGTTCGTCTTCAGGCATCAATTCTTCGCCATCAATCTGCTGCCCCACATCTTCTGGCTTATTTCGATACAACCACAACATAATGGGAAGTACGACAATCCAGATGGTCAAACCAAACGTAATGTAGCTCCACCGCCAATCCATCAGGCGAAGCAATCGCATATTCCCCATCGGGACCACCGCCATCGCACAAGCCATGCCGACACTCCGAAAACCTTCGACAGTTCCTAACCGTTTGTGAAACCAATACGAAAGCGTATTCCCCGCTAACAAGGCAACAGAACCTGGCCCCAAACATCGTAAAAGAAAAAAGGAAAGCCAGAGCGTAAACCAGCCATTTGCAAAAGACTTAATAATGCAGGCGCCGCCGAACAGTACCAGACAACCGGCCATCGTTCTCCGCAAACCATATCGATCCTGCAACATGCCGACAAA
Organism: Planctomycetaceae bacterium; assembly: GCA_029243145.1. Classification (GTDB taxonomy): domain Bacteria; phylum Planctomycetota; class Planctomycetia; order Planctomycetales; family Planctomycetaceae; genus JABURQ01. Next base: position 17,788 of record JAQWSQ010000204.1, read on the forward strand.
AAAAATCGGCACGGCCCCCAACATCGTCCCGAACATGTACGCAGCCGAGATTTGGGAGTGAGAAAGATCTAATTCGAGGCGAATAGGCTCCGTAAACACCATGACACCATAAGTTTGACCGGGAGATGTGATCACCAACCCCAGAATCACTAACGGCAGCATCACCCAGCCGTAATAAAGACGGCCCTCTTTTGATACAGAAGCCGTTTCCTCCGGCTTCTTCGCATGACTCGAAGCCACAAATACGCTTTCTCTAGATGAATGTTTCTCGGAGCCAGCATCGCAGTATTCCGGCGACTATTCGCCCGAACCATATTCTCCGGGACGATTCGTTCTCATGAGCAACTCAGGATTTTGATCGCGACAATAATTGAAGGACCATTCATTCTCGAACAGAATCATTTTTGAGTCCGTTTGATCGGTCATAATCCGTGAACCCATTGGCAGTTTGAACTGCTCGGGATCGAATGACTCATTGTGAATCCAGCGACCGAGTTCGTACCCCAAGCGATCAACTCGTGTAGGAGTGCTGTATTCTGCTTCCAGCCGGAACTGAACGACATCAAACTGCAACTCACCCACGGCTCCTAAAACAGGTTCAAATGCAGAGGTACCGTCATCCTGGAGCATCTGAATCGCTCCTTCTTCGATGAGCTGTTCAATTCCCCGAGTGAATTGTTTCCGTTTAGAAGTATCGAGGCACCGAATCCGAATAAAGCATTCCGGTGCATAATTCCAACGGGCGAGGTATTCAAAATTCGGTCCGACACACAACGTATCACCCAAACGAATTTTACCGGGATTCACGATGCCAATCACATCACCGGCAAAGGCCTCTTGAACCATTTCCCGTTCTTGGGCAAACAACTGGTGAGAGCGTGAAATGGAGATCCGTTCGTCAGTTCGCGTATTCGTCACGTCCATGTCACGTTGAAACTGCCCCGAGCAGACCCGTACAAACGCAACGCGATCTCGATGTCGTGGATCAAGGTTTGCCTGCACCTTGAAAACCAATCCACTGAAATCGGGATCCGTCGGCGAAACTGGACCTTCAGTACTCTCACGTCCGAACGGAGCAGGTGCCAATTGTAGGAAACGATGTAGAAACTGCTCTACTCCGAAGTTCGTTAATGCGCTGCCGTAAAACACGGGCGTCAAATCTCCACTCAGAAATCGTTCGAGATCAAAGGGAGCCCCGGCTCCTTCGAGGAGTTCAACCTCGTCTCGCATCTCCTGCATCAATTCGGGCGGGTAGACAGCGTTTTCTGTTTCATCGAGATGAGTCCGCTCCACGGGAACTTCAATCGCACCACGCTGCACTTGTGAAAACTTGAGAACTTCTCCTGTCTCGCGATTCACGAGTCCGCGGAAGTCGGCTCCGACCCCGATGGGCCAGTTCATCGTTGACGCATCGATACCAAGAACTTCTTCGATTTGTGTCAGCACGCCGAGAGGATCGCTTCCGGGGCGGTCCATTTTATTGACGAAAGTGATAATCGGGACTTTTCGTTCTACGCAAATTTTAAACAGTTTGATGGTTTGCGTTTCAATTCCTCGCACGGCATCGACGACCATCACGGCTGTATCAACCGCATTGAGAGTCCGATAGGTGTCTTCGCTGAAATCCTGGTGACCGGGAGTATCGAGAAGATTAAGACGATAGCCCTGAAAATCAAACGACAAACAGGTGGCCGTCACCGAGACGCCACGTTCCTGCTCCATTTTCATCCAGTCAGATCGAGCTGCACGCTGTGACTTCTTTCCGCGAACAGCGCCCGCTTCATCCACGCATCCCGCGTACAGAAGAATTTTTTCTGTCAGCGTGGTCTTCCCGGCATCCGGGTGAGCGATGATGCCAAATGTTCGCCGCTTACTGACTTCCTGTGTCAGTTTTTTGAGCAAAGCAGCCGGTACTTTTGGTGTCTGGTCGGTGAGGTCGGAATCGGACATGAAGTAACCAGAGAATTTGCGAAGCGGAATATCGTGAGCGGAAAGGATCTCCTACTGTGAACCAACTTTAACGCTCGCTCGAATACTTCGCTAGGGAAGCTCTCGAATCCGCATGTTTCGGAAGTTGATTGGAGCACCCTCAGATTCCAGACACAAGTAGCCTTTGGCTGGCTGAGCGTCCTTCCCCCCCGACACCTCTTTCCCATTCACCCACAAGCGAACTTCACCGTTAATCGCACGCACATAGTAGTGATTCCATTCGCCCGTTGGCTTCGTGCGGTTTTCACTCGGAAAACTGCGACTTCCATTAGGCGACAGAGGTGGGAAGGGGGTCAATTTCGATTCCCCAACTGGGAAGATGTCGCCGTGAGACGTGAACCAGTCGGTTTTGGCATTCGGATTCCGCTCTTTCACCAAGTCCGCATAACCAACATCGAGCACCTGTACTTCAATCCCTCCGCGCGGCAAGCCGGGACCACCCAACGCTTCAATCGCTTTAAGAGGAGTCCAAACAAAGCAGCCAGAGTTCCCTCCTTTGCGAAGATGTTGCCACTCATAGACCATCTCGAAGTTTGTATATTCTTTCACGCTGCGATGTACGCCAATCGGTTGACCGGTGCAATGAATGATGCCGTCCTTGAACGTCCACGTATCTTTATCACAATTGGCCAACGTGAAATCCTTTTCACCGAGCGTCACCCAGCCGTCACCCACACCATCAATGAATGCCTGTTTCGCGGCCGGCTCTTCCGCTGCAGTGACTGAAACCAGCACCACACACATTACAACCCCCACTGTCCTTGAATACATCATCTCTTAAACTCCAGATCAATCTCGATGCAAAAAAAGTCGCAACCTCCACTGTGGCAGACCGGAATGCATGATGCCACAAAAAAACCTCCCCAGCGAACTGAGGAGGTTGTAAAAATCAATTTACCAAAGACCCATTTACTCAACGGCACCTTCGACACCGCCGGTAAATTTATCATCTTCAGCATCGTGGCCAGTCAGCACTTGTGCCTTGTAGCCACCTTTCGATTTAAAGTAGATAATCAAACCGATGTAGCAAACCAGCATAAACATGGGAAAATACGCCATGTCGGCCAATGCCCCTTGAGTGCTGCGTTCGCTGATTTCTTTCAGGTCGGTTTTCAACTCGGCCTGCTTCTCTTCGGGAAGAGTCGCCAACATCGCGTTCACTTTTTTCTTATCAATTTCTTTGTAGGGCAACACTTCATAAATGGTCTTTTCAACCAGAGGCTGAATTTCTCCATCTTTGACGAGTCCGGGAATCTGCGAAGAAACTTCTGTATTAGCCACAATCGCAGCTTGCTCGGATTTGGTTTGCAGAATTCCGATGTACGGAAATCCTAATGTCCCCACTGCAAGCATTCCAATACCACTGATTGCATTGAGCGTCAAAGCTCCCCCCTTGGGGCACTGTTCAGAAACGACCCCCAGCATGGTTGGCCAGAAGAACGTTTTGCCAAAGCCATAGAGAGTAGCAGCCAGGAAGATTGCTGTTCCTGTTGCTGTGCTTAAGTAGGTTAATCCAGCAATTGCCAAGACCGCACTCACAGCCAGTAACCCTAGCGGAGAGAGCGAATGCACAATTGGTCCCGCCATAAATCGCAACACTAGCATGATCGCCGAGGTGTAAACCAGAATCCAACCAGCATGGAATCCTTCACTTTTGGCAATCCCTTCCATGATACCGGTAATCCAACCATCAGTTCCAATTTCAGTGGTTGCCAAAGGCATCATGATAAACAGCATGAAGATCAAAAATGGGCGTCCCAACGATTTCGTATAAACTCCAAATCCGGCCACCATCACCAAACCAATACCGACAAACGCACCTTTCATGCCTGCGGTTTCCGGCTTAAAGAACTCCATCAACTGAAGTACCAGCAAGAACGCCACGATCACGGCACCAATAGCACCGAACTCGGAAAGCATTTCACGATAGCTGACACCAGCTTCAACGCGTTCACTCTTGGGAAACTCCAGCCCAATCAGCATCAGAAAGTAAATGATGGTGGGGATGCCAATGAGACCAACTTTGATCGCCCACGGTGCAGTTGGTGCAAACTTATCAATTCCAATCAACAACAACCCGGTGATGACCAGTCCGGCGGGCCAACCCGCGTGAAGAATATTCAACCACTTGGTTTTTTCTTTATTAAACATGGTGGCGACAACGGGGTTGATAAACGCTTCCACGGTTCCGTTGGCCAACGCACAAACCAAACTCCCCCAGTAGAGGAGTTTGAATGCCAATTCGCTATCACTTACGAAGTAAGCGGAGACCGCCATTACGGTCCAGATCAAGTGACCCAAAAACGCAAAGACCATAGCCGTTTTATAACCAATTTTGTCGATCATCAAGCTGAAGATAATGATTGACAATGCAAACGGCCAAATTCCGATTCCAGCCAATCCACCCGCTTCAGCCGGATCAAGATTGAACTGTACTTCCCAAGTGGGAATGAGAAACATACGCCCAACAAATGCAAAGGACGTAGTAATCAACGCAACGAAACAGCCCCAGAACATCGCTTTGTTCGGATCGACTGTTTTCTCAGCAGGAGCGCTCATGTCACTCATTGAAGAACCCTTTCAGCGGCAAATATCGGTTGTGTGTGGTAAAAAATGATTTTGTAGGAATTAGTCGTATCATAACCCCTGATTCGCTCCAGATCCATCAAGAATTCCCAATCTCTTCATCTACTCTCGGGTCTCTTTTGACCATCCGCTGAAACCTGTTGAACCCGCAAACTCAGCCTGATTCGCGTTCAAGGAGAATCTTGCCCCGTTTCTGTCGGCAATCGATTCGCCCCGAGACATGAAACCGATCAGATGTATGTACAAGTTCGGCCAATCGATCCCACTCCGAGAATCCCATTTGTTGACGTGGCCAACCCTGTTTCCTCCAAACCTCGACAAACACCTCACGCACCAAATGCCTTGGCAACGTTTCAAGTGCCTCGCACGAAAGCTCAATGGTCTCGATGGACGAACTTAGCAGAGCACGATCCAGAAGTTCATTCACCACCCAAACCAGTGTCTCTTGTACTTCATCAGCTTGCCGGGATAATCGCAATATCGAATCTCGGGTTGTTCCAAACCCCTTGGATTCCAGCCACCTTAGAACTTCATGCCGAATGAGATTCCTCGTATATTTGAGGGAATCATTGGTAGAATCTTCTCGAAAAGGGACCATATTCTGCTCAGCATAATCATCGATTTCGTTGCGAGAGACATCCAGCAACGGACGGATCAATTGAACGCCCTTGTCGAGAGGCCGACTTCCATTCATTCCCGCCAGACCCGCCATTCCCGTCCCTCTCAGAATGTTGTGGAGCACCGTTTCCACCTGATCATCTGCCGTGTGAGCTGTTAAGACACTGTCACAACGGTGTTCTCTGGCTGTTTCTAAGAGGAATTGATACCTCTGTGTACGCGCGTTAGTTTCCGTTTTCTTGGCATCGGTTGGAGGAGCTTCGGGGCGGCCAAGAACGCAGGAAAACCCCATTCGAGCCGATTCTTCCATCACAAATATCGCATCTTGTTCACTGTTGGCCCTCCAACCATGATCATAATGAGCAACTGTCACCTTTGTCGAAAACTCTTGCTGAACGTCTCTCAACAATGTCATCAGCACCATGGAGTCTTTTCCTCCCGAAACAGCTAGGACAATCCCCTTCGATCCCGAAAGATGCCGAGACAGAGCGGTTTTGAGTTTTTCGGAAAGCGGATTCGACATCGAATACAGAGTTTTCAAACAGGGAAAGTGACAAAATGGTCCATGACTGGGAAATATCGTTGACCGGCGGATTCTCTTTGATACTATAAGTTTACGAATTGCCAGCCCACCGAATCACGGAGAGCCGACATTCGTGTTCATACATACTGTCCACTCAGACCAACATTTATACAACCTTATCGTTATTGAAGGCCCAGCAGGGCGTTCCCACATTTTTCCGAGTGGTTAACGGTCGAACTTATGACCCGAGAGTATTTCAGGTTGTTCGGCTATGAACAGATCTCAATCGTTGTTTGGAAATTCGCATGACCGGTCATCTCGATGAACTGATTGCCGCTCTTATCACCTTGCTACGCAAGTTGGTAGGTGCGGAACAGAGTTCTCGCCAGATGATTCCCGTTCGCGTTAGCTCACGCCATGCTGAGATAATCCGTCAGTCCAAACAGACTCATGGATATTCGCTACGTGAGCATAACGCTTTGCCCACGTGGCCCGGAGGTGACAGTTTCTCTCCTCCGGCATCCATGTCACGAGGGGAAAACGATCCGTCCTGCCATTCTTCACAACCAGACGGTCTGTAAAACCACAAATTTGCATCACTGATATTTTAGAGAAGCCGTCTACTTTACGTTTGACGGCCAGTGATGTGGGAGTTCCCGAACTCACCAGAGATGACTCCGGTGAGTTTGCAATGGCCTTCGATGCGTGACTTAATAGAAAGCACCATCGATGGACCCGATTACTACTGGAATCACAGGGCTGCTTATCGGCATCGCCCTGGGATTGTTCTTTGACCGCATCCGCATGGGGTCGGCTTATAAAAATGGCGATGCAATCATTGCGCAAGCCCGGCTGGAATCTGAAAACGTCCGTAAGGAAATCGCCCTCAAAGGAAAAGAAGACCTCATCTCCAAACGCGAAGATATGGAGAAAGAGGTCAACGCTTATCGCGATGAAGTCCGCGACCAAGAGCGACGGCTCGATAAACGAGAATCCATGCTCGAAGATCAACACTCCGATCTTCGCAAAAAAGAACAAATGCTCGAGGCCAATCAATCGAAACTGGCCGAGAGATTGAAGTCTGTCGATGTTAAAGATCGTGAACTCGACCGAGTACTCCGCGAAGAAGAAGATCTTCTGCACAAAATCAGCGGACTCGATAAAGAGGCCGCCAAAGACATGCTCCTCAAGAGAATCGACCG
>JAQWSQ010000217.1 GCA_029243145.1 Planctomycetaceae bacterium
CCAACGGAGACGACACCGCCAGCCTCGACGAAACCAACGCGGGTTTGATGACCACGGGAACACTCACCGTCGATGACCTCGATACCACCGACACCGTCGACGCCACCCGTACGCTGGTCGTCACGGGAACGTCCGACCGCAGCAATCCCTCCGCACCGACCGACGCCGAACTGTTGGCCATGCTGACGCTTACACCGGCCGACATCTTGGACGCCACCGAAAACACAGACACGCTGGGTTGGACGTTCGACAGCGACGGCGTAACGTTTGACTATCTCTCCGAAGGACAAACGCTGATCCTCACCTACACGGTGACGGTCACCGACAGTCAAGGGGCCACCGACACCGAGACGGTCACCATCACCATCACGGGGACCAACGATACGCCGGTTCTCATCATCACCGACCTCAATATTATCAGAAATGCAACTGCTCGGGATCTTCATAACGCTATGTCAGATGGTCCAGACATCCCCGATTTTTCCGGGATTGATCTTACACAGCCAATTGATCTCTCCGCACTTCCACAATTATCGATTGTGGAAGGTGAAAATATTCAACTGTCATTTACCATTCAGGATCCTGACGATGCCGATTCGGTGGGTGCGGATTTATTTTTAGTCACGAGAAGTGCCTACAACGAAGCGATGATGAATAATGAGCGGCTGAGTGCTGATGACCCGCGTGTGGTCTTCCTTGATTCCGAACAAACACTTTCGAAATCAGACCAGCTCTTTGAAGGAAATTTTTCTGCCAAAATCATCGAGGATTTCCCACCGGGAACTTCTGTGGATGAATTGATCTTCGTCTTGCAGTTTGAAGACATTCTCGAAGCACGCGTCGAGGAAGCCATCACTGAGGATGAATTCACGTCGATAGATCCGGCGTACCAATTGTTCAACTATACGCCGATTATTTTTAATCCAAGTACCATCAGTCCTGGCGATTTGCCTGCAGAGCTGCAGGGCTTACCGAACATCACACGGATTGATTTCAAACTGGTGGGTGGCGAGTTTGTTGCACAGGTCGAGGGATTCGTTTTAGAGACAGGAAGTCCACAAACCGATCCACTCACCGGTAAGTTAATTAACGACGCTAACAATGAAATTCTGGTCGATGGTCTGACAATTGTACCAGGGACGCCCATCGACTTACTGACAACCACGGTTGATAGTGACGGACAGATCCTAACTGGGAATGCCACGATTGGACGATTTTATAATGTGACCATCACAGTGCCCGTTTCTTCCGACTTAATCAGCTTGTCCGGCACGACACTCCGGGCGACGTTTAGCGTCGAAGACAACGATGATGGAGAATCTTCGATCTCTGATATTCTGGTCAGCTTTCCAGCTCTCGTCATTACGCAACCGGTGATTATCGAGGATGAAGTGGTCGCTGATCCGGTCTTCGAGGAAGTGCGTACGACTGTGGCGCAGGCATTGACTGTTGTTAAACGCTTTGTGCCCCCCCAAATACCATTGAGTAACAAAGTCGAAGCAGACTCATACGAGGTTCTTGTACGCATCGTGATCGATGATGGGGTAATCGGAGAGAATAGCGAGCCGTTGTATCAATACATCGATCTGTTTGCATCTGAAAGTGATCAAACAGATGCAGGAGAACAGACTTTTGACCAAGCTCGAAACCGACTGGAACAGTTTCTGGATCGAATTTCCGAGCTTCCCGACAATCGCTATCAAATTATTTTGAGACAAAATCGAGGGGATCTGAATGTCTCCGAGACAATCATTCTCGACGTGATCGTCCAAGACGGTCAAATCATCGAAATGCAGGAACTAGAAGGACCGATTGAAAACGATCCTGAGAACTTGTCCGAGACAATCCTACCAAATGTTGATGCCACCTCAACTACTGAGAATGCCCTTCAAAACGAGCCGACAGAACAGATTTCAGCAGCCGGGGTCATTTCTGTCTCTTCGTTGGCTGTCCTCGAGTTTACGAATCGAAAAAAACAAACCGCGTCAAATCAATCCCGTGCTTTGAAAAACCAATCAGCCCGATGGACTGACCGAAAAAAGAGTTCACTGTGGGCAACACTTTACCGAAATGGTTTCCAGCAATAATGTTCGACATATTTCTGTATCATGAATTTGAAACTCCCCAACGCCGCTCCCCTCAGGCAACCTGATTGACACTGTTTTTCCCAAGAGCCTCGCATCACGCCGAGAACTCTTCGAACCGAGGTTTGATAATGTTGACATGTCCGTATTGTAATCTGGAACTCTCCGCAGAGAATGTGCAAGAAGGACAATGCCCTAAATGTCAGGGATCACTCTCGCTTCCAGAAGCAGATGCGAATTCGGAGACGATCTCCGATAGTCTTCCAGATATCACCAAATCTGAGGATACGCAGGCGCAGGCCAAAACAAACCCCCATGATGAACCGACGATTGCCGACATTGATCCTCGAAAATTATCCGAGTTAATGAATGACTCCGAGGACACTCTTATCGATGTTTCTTTGGAGAACGAAGATTCCTCGGAATCAGGTTCGCAGAAGGGGCCGCAGGGGCTCGAAAAAACATTACAGTCAGATATGTTCGACGACTTGGCGGAAGATAAAAACATCGAACAGACCATTGCTCCGCGTGATGTCACACAAAACGATATCAAAGGCAGTAACGCTCAATTGCAAACGATGATCGACGATTCAGCCGACTTCTCATCGACTTTAGATTGGGACCCCGATGGCACGCCTCCCGGCTCAAAAAGTTCTCTGGTAGTAAAATTCCGCGCAGTGGGAGAATTTGATGAATCGCAGATTGATGGTAACGACTATCAAATGATCGACGTGCTGGGTAAAGGCGGCGTGGGCGTTGTCTATTCGGCAAAACAAACTTCGATTGACCGGAATGTCGCATTGAAAATGCTACATCCCAAAATGTCGAAGAATCAGGATCATCGGAGTAAGTTTCTGATTGAAGCGGTCGTGATTGGCGACTTGAATCATCCGCAGATCGTACCGATTTACGATTTGGGAAAAAACAAAAACAACGACCTCTTCTATACCATGAAGCAGGTCGAAGGAACTCCCTGGTCGGATGTGGTCGATGAACTCTCCTTGGAAGAGAACCTCGAGGTCCTCGTCAAAATCTGTAACGCTATTGCTTTTGCGCATTTCAAAGGTGTGATTCATCGGGATTTGAAACCCGATAATGTGATGTTGGGGGATTTTGGTGAAGTCCTCGTGATGGACTGGGGCTTGGCCCTCGTGACGAAAAAGTCTGAAAAGTATAACACCATTCTGAGCTCTCCCGGTCTCGGGGGAACACCCGCCTACATGGCACCCGAAATGGTGACGGGGCCGATCAGTCTAATTACGGATTCCAGTGACATCTATCTTTTGGGTGCGATGCTGTATCGAGTTCTTGTGGGTCAAGCGCCGCATGCCGGAAAAAATGTCACACAGTGTGTGAAATCGGCTGCCCATAACAAAATTCAAGAAACGGAAATGCGTGGGGAACTCATCGACATCGCCATGAAGGCGATGGCCACAAAACCCGAAGATCGATTTGCAACGGCGATCGAGTTTCGGGATGCATTGAAAAATTATGAAGCGCATGCCGAAAGCTTACAACTCACAACACAGGCTGAGGAAAACCTGACCACGGCAACAGAAACCGGCGATTATGGTGTTTTTGCGCGTTCTGTGTTTGGATTTGAAGAGTCTGTTGCTCTTTGGACCGACAATCACGCAGCGATCGACGGGCAAGTTCGCGCCCGTGAGGCTTATGCGGAGTCTGCACTCACAAACGGTGATTTTGAGTTGGGACTCTCGCTACTCGACCAAGAGGAAACGAGCCACCTTCCGTTAGTGCAAAGGCTACGTGAGGGACAACACGAACGTGATTCGCGCCAACGTCAACTAGCCAGATCCAAAACGGTCTTTCGTTGGGCTTCGTTATCCTTTGTTTTATTGCTGTCGTGCGCGTGCCTCATGATCTACGTGAAAATGAAAGCAGCCGAAGCCGCCACGCGCAAAGAAGCCATCGCCAAACGAGAAGCGCTGAACGCCACTCAAGAAGCATTGGATGCCACTCAAGAAGCTTTAGACGCAAATAAAGAAGCGAAGCGTGCGAATAAATTATTGTTCGGCACCAACATTAAGTTGGCCGATGAAAAAGAGAAATTCCGAGTGGCAACAATTAAAGCGGAAAAGTCCGAGAAAATCGCCAAACAGAATCGGGCTCTCGCCGAAGAAAATCGCAAACGAGCAGAGGCCCAGTCTTATCTCGCGCAGATTGCATTAGCTGCCAAAAAAATTGAGGAAAATCGATTCGAAGAAGCCCGCGAAACTCTGAGCGTTTATCAAGATTCCCCGTTGGTTGGCTGGGAATGGGGCTATCTCTGGGACTTCTGTAATCTTTCTGAAGCAAATCTCAAACTGAACTCGATCCTCCAGGATGTCTCCTGTTCAAATGATGGCAAAATCTTTGCAGTCGCCGGAGACAAAGGACTGCTCCAACTTTGGAAAACCGAGACGTTCCGAACTCAACAAAACCCTATTCCTCTCTGGGAAAAACCTCAACAACCCGGCGAAGTGAAATCCATCACCACGGTCGAGTTTTCACCGGATCACAAACTTTTGGCAACCGGTGATAGCCGAGGTGGCATTTCTTTGTTCATGATTTCGGAAGACGCAGATGTCGAACTCGCGCGAGAACTGCCTCGACCTTGGAATTCGCAAGCCCCCATCTCTAGCATCTGTTTCTCTTATCTGGCAGATCAGTCGCGGTGGTTGTTGGCGGCTTCCGAGAATGGCGAAGCCGCAATCTGGGACTTGGACACTGAAGCCTGGTTAAACTTTCCGAGAGGCTCCACGTTACGCGGTCATCGTCGAGAAATTCGCGAGATTGCTATCACTGCAGACCGAAGTTTCATTTTGACGGCGGGTGAAGATGACAAAATTCAAATTTGGTCGAATCAATCTCGCAATCCCTCCCAACCCGTTTCGACGGCAGCCGCTCCCGAACGATCTTCGAATGTGGAACCGTATGAAATTTGGAAAACCGTCTATTGGATGCACGACGGAGCCGTTCTGTGTTTGGATACGATACTCGACGAGCAAGGTCATTTATTGATTGTCAGCGGCGGACGTGATGGCAGCGTCCATCTTTGGAATCTCGACGAAGTCCCTTCCAACAATTTGACAAGCGTCCCACCGCGCACAACGCTCATTCCTTCGACAAGTAACGCTGCCGTTCAAGAAGTTCGTTTCCTTCGTTCGCAAACGGGCGAAGCCGAAACATCCAAATTAGAGATCCTCGTGTGTGGAGATGATCGCACTGTGCAGATATGGGACGTAAACCAAAACCAACTTTTCGCGGCCGAGGTCGATTCCCCCTCAGAACAAACCGACCGCAATAAAATCCCCGTGGCCAAATTGATCCAACGATTTCGAGGACACGGTGGACGAATCAATTCTTGTGTTTCTGTTCCGTCATCCCCTCTACAAAATGAAGTCGAATCACTGTTCCTCTCTGTCGGCGAAGACAATCGTGTGATGCTTTGGAATCAGGCTGAATATAATGAACGAGAAGTTTTTGAATGGGATGCTCAGGCTCAAATTCTGGACGCCACCTTTGATCACGATTCCGATCAAATTGCTTCCGTCTCCTCAAAAGGAACGCTCGTGATTACCGACTTGAAGTCGAATCTTAGCAGTGAAGTCAAATCGCACGCGTTAGCCTCCGAAGCACGTAAAGAAGGCCACGATTATCTCGCCAATCAGGGCGAGTTTATTTCCGTCTCACCCGAGCAACCCGAACGATGGTTCGTGACGGCAGGTACCGACGGCAAAGTCATCGTCTGGGATCTTGAGAGAGGAGTCTCGGTTCGAGAATATCCTGAGAGTGGTCGAACTTCGATCATCGCTCTTTCACCCGATCAAAGGCAAATCGTCACGGGAGGCCCCGGCAATCTCGCTTTGCTGGGCAATTTACCAAACATCATTTTTGAACCTGCTTCGTCAATCGTTGAAGAGTCTGAGGAAATGCTTCCGTTGTCTGGCCATAAGGACGTCGTGACTGCAGCCTGCTTCACACCCGATGGACGATGGATCCTCACCGCTGACAAATTGGGAGGCTTACGAGTTTGGGTCAATCCCCTCAAGCAAGCTCACGAAAATCCTTCCGCGAGTGTCTTCTCCATGCCCGTGCATAGTGAGGAAGTCACCAGCATCCATGTCGTCGATGAAACTGTCATTACCACCAGCAAAGACTATTCGATCAAAATATGGAATTTTTCTGCAGACAGCGAGACCCACGCTATCAGTCTCAAAATGGAACGACGACTGAAAGGGACTGGCGAGGTGATCGAGTCGTCACTCTCTCCAAATGGTCAATACTTTGCCTGTGTCAGACAGTCCTATGAAAAAACAGAATTGGAAAACGGTGACCCCGAGTCAGCCAAACAAATCAAAACCAATTCCGAAGTCACAGTTTACGACCTCGATTCTGATCCTCAAACTCAATGGACATTCTCGAAAGCGAATCGTTCTATCTTAGCCGTTGATTTTTTCCACAATCAGAATTGGTTACTGCTGACCGAGAACCAAGGTGTTGTCTCTGTCTGGGATTGGAAATCAGGGCAGGAAAACAAATTAAAGTTTGATACTGGCACAGAAAATTATTGCGCACGAATTGATGCCAGCGGGCAGCGAATTGTGACAACTGGTGGTCGGCGAGTGCAATTGTGGAAATTTGATTCAAAACAAAAAGTCGTTTCATCCAACAATAATTCGCTGGGTTCCAAACGACTACTCGGACCTCACTACGGTATCTCCAAAGTCTCGTTTGCACCCGACGACTCCCGGATCGCGACCGGCGACCGTAGCGGGAACGTCAAGTTATGGCAGCTCGGAACCGAGGGTGAGCATTACACGCTACAGTATCGACTTCCCTTACAATCGAATCGAACAATTGTCGCGGCCCAGTTTCACCCACGATCTACAAATACCCTGTTAACCGCCTGGGAAGATTTGCTTGTCTTGTGGACCCATAATGGCGAAAAATGGGTTGAGCAGAAACGAAAGTCTCTGACACCCAGCGAGAGAATTTCGTATGTCCATTACTCTCCCTCGGGAAATCAACTGCTGGTGGGATGGCAAAACGGTACTTGCGAAATTTGGAATGCTGACAAACTGTCTCTGATGTCATCGATGCAGGGGCCGATCAGACATTCACAACCGATCAATTGCGGAGTCTTTTCACAAGACGAACAATTGATCGTCACAGGGAGCGACGACAAAAACGCACGCGGAATTCTTTGGAAGCGAGATCAAGGTCAATGGAAGTCTGTCTCGAATATTATGGGGCATTCAGGAGGAATAACCGCTGCGGCATTCTCCCCAATTCATCAACTCAGGTTGTTGACCGGCAGCCGCGATGGCACCGCCAAACTCTGGGATATTTCTCGTTGGACGGCGCTGGGTGACAAACCCGTCGATCAAACATCGGCAAGCAATCTGACCATTGAAGAACTCCTCACTCTCAGCGGACATGTTGATGAAGTGACGGCGGTCGAGTTTGACCACACTGGACAATATCTGCTCACCGCAGCGCAAGATGGGAAAACAATTCGCTGGTCATCCGCGCCCATCGACCCCACGATTATCTCGCACTTTGATTCACTCGATCTTAAACCCGGACAATCCACTGTCATCGGCCAAGCCTTTGAAATTCTAGATCCCGTCTCTCCCGCCTTACATGGGGGCGTGCTTTCTCTTTCCATCGATCAGATTTTCGATGCGACTGATTCCGACAAAGGAACGTCTCCTTTGTCTTTCGAACTGAACGGCAAGCTCGCTCTGCTTGAGAAAACGGCAGATGGGAAACAAACTGAGGTCTACATCCGATCCCGCGATTCGGACACTCTGCATCAAAAAATAGGCACAATTGACCAGACATTTGAAAATCCAAAGAATCTGGGAACGTCATTCGATTTGCAAATCGAAGCCGGCGCAACACCCCGACAGCTCATGGTGTTTCTCCATGAAATAAGCTGTACGTCACCCAATCTGGAAAATCTAATTTCGACACTCGAGTATAAGGCTAAGTTGACTGTCACACTTCCTGAAAATCAGGACGACAAAATACTCGAATCTGTCGTCACATTCAGGGTAATTTCCCCAAAAGACGAGGGTCAAACGGTCTCCACTGAAGACGAATAATCAGCCTCTTGATCATTGCGTCCCATAAGTCATCTAATTCTTCACCGGAGATACGAAGGTCCACTCACGCACAACCGCGTTTTTACTCGATTTAAGACGGATCGATGAAATCTGAATTTCTCCCACTCCCTGTCCCGGATCGAGTCGGACAGCCAAGACCGGGTGAGCCGTGGTGAAGGAAATTTTGTAGGTATGTATTTTATTGTCGTGGGTGATGTCGAACAACTGGCTACGGTCGCGAATAAATGGTGGAGACACTCCCTGCTCTTGCCAGAATAATTGACCGCGTCCAGACGCCGTTGAAGACATCGTTACCTCAAGAATATAATCACCCGCGGGAACAGTTTTTTTGAGAGGTGTGCTCAAATGCGGGTCGTTGCTTCGACTGGTCACCACAAGTTGCCCCTGCTTGATTTTCAGATCTGCATTGCGAGGAGACCAACCACCGACCGGTTTGACTTTGATTGTTTGTTTGGGTTTATTTCGATCTGCGGGAACACCAATTCGTTCGGGATGGAACTGTGCCGGATCAAAATTGAGATTTTCCAGCGGGACGACGGCGTCTGTTTCTTGCAAATGTTGTTCGATCAACGCATCCAATTGCTGAATGAGAGCCGGGTTGTCTTCCGCCAGGTTCTTCTGTTCTCCGATATCGTCTTTAAGGTTATATAATTTGTAGTCGTGCGACGTCTCCCCTTTTTTATGCGGCCCACCATGAAACACCCGAATCAGTTTCCAGTCACCCCGATGGACAGAAACCGAGGGAGGTAACCAGTCAGGCACCGGTGGGTTATGAGGAAAATAAGTGAAGATGGCCTCACGCTTGATCGAGCCGCCTTTCAACGTAGGAACGAGACTGACACCATCAAATATTTGCTCTGTTTTTGGTGATAACTTCAAAACATCAAGCAGTGTCGGATAGAAATCAACACTTTGGATCAGAGTCTCGTTGCGTGAACCCGGTTTCACGATCTTCGGCCAAACCACGACACATGGCCCGCGAACACCCCCTTCAAACATCGTCGCCTTTCCTCCTTTCAGCGGTCGATTGCTGGTCGGCGTGGTCCCGTCAACTTCGTTGTACATATTCCCGCCATTATCCGAAGCAAATACAACAATCGTTTTGTCGGCAATTTTGAGTCGGTCGAGAGTATCGAGCAACGTGCCGACGGCATCATCCATACTTTCGATCATGGCTGCGTAAGTGGGGCTGCGTTGTGCATCTTGCGGATCGACCTTATTCCGATAATCGTCAATCAGTTCTTTCTTGGCATCAAATGGTGCATGGACGCTGAACATCCAATAATTGAGAAAGAACGGTTCGTCTTTGTGCTGTTCCATCCAGGCGACCGCTTCGTCGGCCATGCGGTCTTCAATATGTTGATCGGGAACGCCGGGGTCGTGATCGAAGTCCTTGAACTTCCACGGAGCCACATAACTTCCCGCTGGGCCCGGACCGGCATGATGAGGAACATCCACATCAAACCCATGTTCTAACGGAGAAAAAGGTTCTGGGCCGAGATGCCATTTCCCGAAATGTCCCGTCGCATAACCGGCCGACTTCAACGACTTTGGTAATGTCTGATAACTGGTCTTCAATCGTGAAACGGAGTCTGTCCCCACCTGTTTCAATCCAGGATTTGCGGTCTTCTTCACCGTCGGCGTGAGCAATACCAACGGAGTATGACAATTGGGGGCTGTGATCCCATGACGTGCCGGAGATAACCCGGTCAACACACTGGCTCTTGTCGGAGAACAAAGTGGGCTCGACGAATAGGCTCGTGTGAACGTCATACCCCTTTGGGCAAGTCGCTCGATGTTAGGGGTCTGGTAGAAGCTTGAGGTGCCATAGAGAGTCGTATCCGACCAGCCGAGATCATCGGCGAGAATAAAGACCACGTTCAGTTTCTCGTCTGCCATTTCGGCACTGTATCCGAAAGACGGAGAATAGGTTGCCACCAAAAACAATACACACGCCGTGAGCAGCTTAGTCATCTCAGATTTCCTAATCATCTTGTCTTGTTGACTTCAGTTTCTTCGATGTGTGCCACTTTGTCGAGTTCACTCTTTTGAGGTGTGCCACTGGCTTTGCCAGTGCCTGTCTGCTATCAGCCGTTGTTTGTCGAACAGTCAGTGGTGTCAGCATAACCAAAGATACGGAGGGCACCAGCGTCATTCGGATCATCTGTGTCGAAGATACGTTGTGTGGGAATGCCAAGAGAGTGCAACCAATCAACTAGCTCATCGCAAACTTGCGATTCAGCGACCAGCAACTCCAAATATTTAATGTGACGATGCGGAACAGTCAGATGATCTGGAAACTCGGTAAAGAAACGACGCATTGGATCAGATTGCTGGGTGATACCAACACATCGGTAATAGAGGTTGCGACCGTACAATTCCATGACACGGTCAACAACCTGCTTCCAGAGGCTATCGTCGGCCAGTAGAATGAATCCCTTCCTTGCAATGTTCATCTATATTTGAGTCGGGAAAAGTCATTCTGATTGTTATTTCGATTCATTGGTTGGACTCAATAAGCACGACGAAATCGTAACCCAACAGATTTGTTCAAAATCAACCTTCATGTTGAGTTATGTTGCGCAAACCCACTCCACACCATCAATCTCCTACCCTTCGGTAACTGCATTTTCATTTGGCTCAGCATGCGTTGCGTGTTCGTGACCGTGGGTCACTCTGTCGAGAATCATCACCGCGACAAAAGCAATCACCGCCAAACCCACAGCGAACCATACCTCTGACGACCATTCCGTCGGCCAAGTATTGATGAACTGTTTCAGTTTCAATTGTTCGACATCGGGAGTGAGATCGATTTTGAACGGCCAGATCTTGCGGAGCGAGCCAATCATCAAACCACACAACACCGCCAGCATTTGTGTCTCGTGGCGTTCTAATAACCACTTCAGCAATTTGCTGAAACCGATCAGGCCACACAAACACCCCACACTAAAGACGGTCAACGACAGGAACAGATCAATGCTCCAATCGAATTTGAGGAACTGTTTGATCATGCCCGTGATATCGGTGTACTTACCGAGAATCAACAAAATAAATGCGCCACTGATGCCGGGAAGAATCATGGCACAGATGGCAATCAAGCCAGAAAGAAATAGATACCATTTGGCTTCGGGAGGGCTGGTCAAAAGAGGTAACCCCACAACCAGATAAGCAATAACGGCACCGATCACCGCCAGGATGAATTCCTGAAATGTCCACTTGGGGATCATCCGGGCCACGATGACCGACGAAGCCGCGATCAATCCAAAAAAGACAGCCGCAGTGGGCTGAGCATGATCACGCAACAGATAATGCATCACTGATGCGAGACTTCCGATTCCCACAACAACACCAACGCCGAGAAAGAGCAAAAAGCGAAAATCAATGTATTCTGCTGCCATCTTCCAGCGTTTTTTCTTCAGCATCAAGAGTAGAGTGAGATCGAATCGGCTGATTGACGATACCAGACGCTGATAAATATTTAGGATCAAGGCCATCGTCCCGCCTGAGACGCCGGGGATGATATCGGCCCCTCCCATCAGGAAACCTCGTCCGATTTGTTTGGCATCATCTCGGGTAAACACGGTAGCCTCTGCGGAAATGTCTTCAGGAATTGCTTGAGTTCTCTCCGCCGACTTGGCAGAGTGACATATCTTATCCGTTCTCACTGCAATTGCGTACCATTGAGGCCGTAGAACTCGGTCATACAGACAGGAATCGAAACTATGAAGGGTCCAGGAATCCGTTACGACATCGATATTCGTCGCGTCTGGGAATGCCCAGCATGCGGAAATCGTATGAAATTCCTGGGAGATACCACCGCGAGTCGCTGTTCTTGCGACGCCCATGAATGGATGCGGTTGATTATCGAAAGGACTGATCGGGAGTTTCCTATCCGGGAACAAATTGTCATTCCCGAAGAAGAACCCGTTGAAGCAGAAGTGAAACCCGTCGAAGAAACACCTGAATCAGCCGTCATCACGGAAATACCCCCGCCAGAAACCGTTTCCGAATCGGCTGCTCCCGAAGTTGCTCCCACCGAAGCCGAAATAGTCTCTGAGAACGTCGCCGACACTGACCAATCGCCGGATAAATCTGAGCAACCCAAGCCGCTGCCCGCGAAGCCGCAACCACCCAAGCCAACGTCTTCTTCATCAGAGGAAGACAATGCGTTCGGTGAAAATGTCTTTGACGATTAATACGTCTTCCATAATTCACACCCCGTCCAGAGAAATCTGGACGGGGTGTGAATTATTCTGATCAGCAATACGATTTACTCTTCGGAGGAACTTTCTTCGGAGGCGTCTTCTCCCGATGCGACGGCTGCCATTTCGGGTTCTTCGGTACTACCTTCAAAGTCGAGCCGTTTGGTATCACCCACTTCGATCACTTTCACGGTAATCTTTGTCTTCCCTTCAAAGGTGCCTTTGAGCAGTTCTTCGGACAGCGGGTCTTCGATCCAGCTTTCGACCGAACGACGGAGCGGACGTGCTCCATAATCCATGTCGCTCCCTTTGGAGATAATGAACGCTTTCGCATCATCTTGCAGCTCCAAAGACAATCCGCGTTCGCCCAATCGATCGCGAACTTTTTGGAGTTCGATATCGACAATCGCTTTGAGGTTCTCTTCGGTGAGCGAGCGGAAGACGACCACTTCGTCGAGACGACCGAGAAATTCCGGCTTGAACTCGCGTTCGATGGCGTGTTTCAGTCGCTCTTTCATGTTGTCGTAACTGGTATCTTCGTCGGCTTTGGAAAATCCAAACACGTTGCCCTGATGAATCACTTCCGCACCTGCGTTGGTGGTCATGATTAGAATCACGTTTTTGAAGTCAACCTTACGACCGAAGCTGTCGGTCAGGTGACCTTCTTCCATAATCTGCAACAACATATTGAAGACATCGGGGTGAGCTTTTTCGATCTCATCGAGCAGCACAACCGCGTAAGGACGACGACGAATCTTCTCAGTCAATTGTCCTCCTTCTTCGTAACCGACGTATCCCGGAGGCGCACCAATCAGGCGACTGACGTTGTGCTTCTCCATATATTCCGACATGTCGATCTGAATCAGCGAAGATTCATCACCAAACATAAACTCGGCCAATGTTTTGGCCAGCAATGATTTACCGACGCCGGTTGGCCCCGAAAACAGGAACACACCCGTCGGGCGTTTCGGATCTTTCAATCCACTGCGCGAACGACGAACGGCTTTGGAAATCTGCTTAATCGCTTCGTCCTGACTCACCACGCGACGATGAAGCTCTTCTTCCATCGCGAGCAAACGGACGGCGTCTTCGCTGGAGAGCCGCGTGAGGGGAATGCCAGTCATCTTGGCGACCACTTCCGCAACCACTTCCGCATCGACGACACCATCGGTCTCACGAGATTTTTCTCGCCATTCTTCGGTGAGCGTTTCTTTTTTCTTCTTCAGTTTGTCAGACTGATCACGCAGGTTGGCAGCCTTCTCGAAGTCCTGATTCGCGACGGCATCTTCTTTCGCCGTGTTGAGCCGTTCGATTTCTTCTTCGAGTTCTTTGAGGTCGGGAGGACGGACCATCGACTTCAGACGGATACGGGCTCCCGATTCATCAACCACATCGATGGCTTTATCGGGCAGACAACGCCCCGTGATATAGCGTGATGACAGCTCCACCGCTTTTTCCAGAGCATCATCGGTGATCTGCACGCGGTGGTGCTCTTCATAACGAGGACGCAGACCTTTGAGAATCTCAACCGTCTGCTCTTCGCTCGGTGGTTCAACATTGACCTGTTGGAATCGACGTTCCAACGCACCATCTTTTTCGATGTATTTCCGGTATTCATCAAGAGTCGTCGCACCGATGCACTGCAACTCGCCTCGCGATAATGCCGGCTTCAACACGTTAGAAGCATCAATGGCTCCTTCCGCTCCACCCGCACCAACCAGAGTGTGTAATTCGTCGATGAACAGAACCGTGTTCTTCGCACGACGAACTTCGTTCATGACGGCTTTGATGCGTTCTTCGAACTGACCACGATACTTCGTACCGGCAACCATCATCGCTAGGTCGAGAACCACAATTCGTTTGTCACGCAAAATTTCAGGAACGTTGCCGTCCACGCACATTTGTGCGAAGCCTTCAACGATGGCCGTTTTACCGACACCCGCTTCACCGAGAAGTACCGGGTTGTTTTTCTGGCGGCGGCAGAGAATCTGAATGACACGTTCGATTTCTGGTTCGCGTCCGATGACCGGATCGAGTTTTTGAGCACGAGCGAGTTCGGTGAGATCGCGACCGAAGCTGTCGAGAGCCGGCGTTTTGCTTTTGCTCGATTTTGCCGAGCCGCCACCGGACTGACCGCGTCCTTCGGTTTCGCTACCTTCGAGTGATGTACCGCCCAGCAAGGTCAGCACTTCATCGCGCACGTCTTCGAGTTTCAGCCCAAGGTTCATCAAGACCTGAGCCGCCACACCTTCCTGCTCACGCAGTAAGCCGAGCAACAAGTGCTCGGTCCCGACGTAATTGTGATTCAGGTTGCGGGCCTCTTCCATCGCGTACTCGATGACTTTTTTCGCACGCGGCGTTTGAGGCAATTTGCCCATCGTGACCATGTCCGGTCCCGATTGAACAATCCGTTCGACTTCGAGTCGAATTTTGCGCAAATCGACTTCGAGGTTCTTGAGGACGTTGGCCGCCACTCCCGAACCTTCTTTGACGAGTCCGAGCAGAATGTGCTCGGTCCCGATATATTCGTGATTGAAACGCTGGGCTTCCTGGTTGGCCAACTGCATGACCTTCCGTGCCCGGTCTGTAAACCGTTCGTACATCAATAATCTCCTTTTAGGCCCAGTGAACGGCAAAATACCGCACCCTGACGTGTATGACCAACATTCTAGGCAATTGGCGGAAAAATTTCCTGCCCAGTTGTGGTTTTCTCACAGGCTTATTCGGTTTCTGAGGGTAATTTTTCTCTTGGACATCCCTTTCGCGAGTACCCAGATACAGATAACTCGTCCGTAATCTGAGATCGAACGTGATGTCAGATATCTCTCATCGAAACAGATACGGCAACTCTTATGCCGAATCGAGAATGCGAGATTGCCCCAGATGGCCCAAAAGAGACTTAATTCCAGCCTTTTCTAATCCGCACGCCATGATTTAACACAAATTATGATCTTAGTCTGTGTAACTGATTGTTGTAATTCCCACGACACCACCTCCATTTTTACAAGTTCCTCACCTTGAATTTCGCAAGTCGAAGTTCTCCAATGTGTTGAGGAAAGACGATGCGCCAAAGTGTCGTCGGAAATCATACCTAATCGATTCAAACCGGCCTCGTCAGGATATTTTTACCGTGTACGACTCGCTGACCGCAGCCGTCTCCCGAATTCTCGACTCGGCAGCCAATCTGGCAGGATTTCGCGAACAGACCACCATCGAACCTGTCGGTTTGCTGTGGGCGCTGATTCACGATGAATCCCGAGGCAGCGAGATCCTGAATAACGCCGTGATCACCGCGAACGCCTTTCATGTCTACTTTCCCGATTATCCCCAGGAACTCCCCGCAGATTGCCCGCCACCAATCGCCCAACCCAAGCTGATGCTCTCCACCAATAGCGAATCAATTTTTGATGCCGCGAGCCGCGCCGCCGGTGATGCCGGGCGACATATCGAGACGGGCAGCGAACATTTGTTGTACGGCTTGTTGAGGGTTCCGTCTGAAGCGCGACAGTTTTTGAATGAACGAGGACTCACCTCCTCTCAACTGGAAACCGAACTCGCTCTGCATTCGGGCTTTGAAACTGAATCCATCGTTGTTGAAGAGAAATTGACTCTCGATGGACCAACCCCCGGACAACAAACCGATGTCTGGCGAATTCTCGATGCCGCCGCGAACCGTTGTTCGGAAGGGATCCGCGTCGTCGAAGATGTTGTTCGCTTTCGTGAAAACGATCCAACCGGCACAAAGCTCCTCAAAGAATGGCGTCACGAGTTTGCCGCTTTGACCAAACTCATGCCGGTACGTTCGAGACTCACGACGCGCGACACTACCGGCGATGTTGGCACGTCCATCTCGACGCACGCCGAGCAACAACGAACATCGTTCACAGACCTGCTCACGGCCAACTTCAAACGTGCCGCCGAAGCACTCCGCACAATTGAAGAGACCGGCAAACTCCTCGGACCGACACATCGGGAGATCCCCAAGCAGGCAGAAGCGTTGCGTTATCGTGTTTACACGTTGGAAAAAACGATCATCCGCACGTTGTCGGTCTCGCCTCAATTGGCCGAGGCACGATTGTATCTGCTCGTGACTGAATCACTTTGCAATACGTCACTGAAACAAGTCATCGAAGAGTCGCTCGTCAACGGCGTCGACATCCTTCAACTTCGCGAAAAAACGCTCGACTCGAAAGCGTTCCTCGACCTGGCAAAGTGGACTCGTCAGAAAACCCGCGAAGCCGGCGTGCTCCTCATCATCAACGACCGACCCGATATTGCCGTCCTCTCAGACGCGGACGGCGTCCATCTCGGCCAAGACGACATCTCCATCGCCGAAGCACGACGCATCCTCGGCCCCGACAAACTGGTTGGCCGTTCGACGCATTCTATCGAACAAGCACAAACAGCCGTCATTGAAGGAGCCGACTATCTCGGCGTTGGCCCGGTCTTCCCCAGCGGGACGAAAGAATTCGATGAACATGTCGGGCTCGATTATGTCCGACAAGCGGTGGAAGAGATCGGCATTCCGTGGTTCGCCATCGGCGGCATCAACGAAAACAACGTGAAAAAAGTAATCGACGCGGGCGCGAACGGCGTTGCCGTGTGTGGAACGATTTGCGGATCACTCGAACCGGGCTTCGCGACGAGCCGGATGAATCAGTTCGTAAAGGGATAACGCCGGGTGCCATGTCCTCGCTTGCGTGGACATGTTGTTGGTATGAAGAATTCTCAATCCTCTTCAAATCCAGATGTCTTTGTTTCTGTGACGCCCGTTGATCAACTTGCGATAGATATGTTCGTCGCCTTCGATCACTCCCTCGCACTTCTCGACATCCATGAATGCGCTGGCGAGTTGTTCCGATTCGAGACGACTGGCGAGACTGCTGTGATCTCCCCCCGTTACCTGGCAATAAAGGGCGTGATCGAATTCTTCTTTGTCGTGTATCTCTCCATCATGAATATGGACGGTCGGAAAGTACAATCGACTGCGGTTGAGGGACGGAAATCGAAACGCCATCGGGTGGTAGGCATGCTCTGTCGTCTTGGCCTTCTCGTCGGTCTCGGCTTTCGCTATTGATGACATTTTAAAAACCACGAAGCCATACTTTTTGTAAGCAGGAATCGCATCCCACGTATTTTCGGGTAAACGAAACCGTTCGTCGAGACGATCAAAATCGTTGATGGTCGGCACGTAGGACGCCTCAAACTGGCCCACTTTGACAATTGCAAGTTTCGGCTTTGTAGGAGGAGGACCACCAAACCCACCTCCTCCCCCCTTGCCGCGTAACTTTGTAATAAACCCCTTACTCATATCTTTGAAAAAATCGGGGTACTTCTCCAGATTGATGAACGAAACCGCCTTCTCACCCGAGTTACGGGCGACGGGGATCGGCAAGATCATGGCGATATCCTCCTGCGCTCCGACCTTCATGCTGTAAACCAGAATCTGCTCTCCCTTTTCGATGAAGCGAGCAAAAATGCTCGTGTCAGAAACGTATTCTACCCGAGGCATGATGCAGCACATGAAGAACTCCTTTGGTCACTGAGTCGGAGTGAGGAATCACTTCATGATGCAAAGAAAAAACAGGTTCACGTCAAGAGGAGTCTCAAGAACGCTCTCTCGGACAACGGCCGGGTGGCTATTTCCTCGCTGGCGGGGACACGTGGCTCACGTATTTGTGGATTCAATCACATGCTCACGCAAGCGAGAGCATGTGATTGAATCCACACAGCATGATTGTTGGGTTACGGCTCGCTTCGCTCGACTAAATCAACCTACAATTCTGTGTTCGACTTCTTCCAGTACGATGGTGAATGTTGATCGCAAGCATCCCACGTGCTTGCGCACGAGGGCTATGATCCTCCTGCCTTCATCTTATCAAATCTCTTCCTCTGCGTCTTCGCGCCTCTGCGTGAGTCTTTTTCACACTGGTGGACAAGCCGACCAGTGCCACCCAATAACAGTATGAAGCTCTTTGCGTTGCTTCGCGTCTCGACGGCTTTGCGTCAAATAATGATCTTGCCGATCATGCCGTACCAGAGTTAGCGTTCGTGGTTCGCCGACAGGCGACTCGATCTTTGGCAATTTAAACGTCATGACAACCGGTTTATGAGAGTTGGGTGCCATGCTCTGACCGCAACGCGGGGTGAGCATGCGCACTGGCGTATCAAAAACGAATCGCGTGTTGAAGAATGACGACCGCTGCAACGTGAGAAAGGAGGCGATCTCGCGTGACGTGGAAGGTACGTCTGTATAAATTGCCCTACTCACTCTCATAATGAAGATCGACACAAACCGCTGAGAGACAACACCTTACTCAAGGGTATGGAAGATTTGGAATCAAGATTCGGCAACATTTGGTTCAAGATTTGGTCAACATTCGGTCAACATTCGGTCAAGGTGTGTCCCCAAATTTCCGAATCTTGACATCTTGAAACGGCTGTTGAGTGTTCAGAAAAGATCGGGGCAAATAGCCGGGTGCCATCTCTTCGCAGGCATCAACAGGTGAATATCGAGTCCGATGTTTTTATGAAGGGCGTCGCCCGTTCAATGTTCACCCCGCCCGTAGCTGAACGAACCAGAGTTCAGAATCATCGACGATGCCGCCCGCAGTTCGTCTGAATTCTTGCGAATCCAGCTACGTTTTGGTCGCCTCTCGGACGCTGGTCGGGTTCCATGTCTTCGCTGTTGATCACGCGGATTTACGCAACGGCAGTTGGTGCCAGTTGCCGGGGACTTCCCACGGCGGCAACGCGACGGGAGGTTTACCCCACGCGGCGAGTGATTGCTGTTCTTTGTTTGACCAGGTCGCATCGAAGGTCATCTTTGGCAGGATGGCTGCCGCGACCACGGGAGCCAAGACCAGTTTCGTGGGCCAGACCGTCAAGGTGTTGCCTTCCGATTTGATCGCGAACGATTCGGGACGTTTCCCGCCGCCAGTTTTCTGCTCGGCACGGTCGACACGGTAGGTTCCCCATTCGAGTCTGTCCTGATCCAATGCGGGTAGAACCTCGGCAAGTTCTTGTTGTGTATGTGCAATCAATTCATCGGCGGTCATCTCGACGCCCACTTCGGAAACCTGCCCACCGATCTGCCAGAGAATTTGTCCCCGAATATCACGATCACTGGTGATTGTCACTCGGGTTTTTGATCCATCGATACAATGACCGTTAAACTCCGGCAGGTTGCCGCGCACCATCACCATGTGTAGTGGCCGCAGTTGCATGGCAGAAGCCGACAAGCCGACTTGTTCACGCAACGTCGCATTTCCTTTGCCGGCAGTGAGGATCACTCGGCTCGGCACAAGTTTTAACGACTCACCTTTTTCTGTTGACAACGTGATCTGTTCAATCTGCCCCGGTTTTCCTGTTTGAAACTCGCAACCTGTCTGGGCGTTGTATTTCAAAATGACATCGCGATTTCGCTCATACAAATTGGAAATCAACGAGGGTGGCGACATTACCTGCTCTTCCAGCTTTGCGACGGTCCCTGGACACCCTTTGAGAACGGGTGGAACATCGTTCGCAGCAATATTTTCAGGCGCGACTCGCAAGCCGACCTTGGCACCGATCATACCGAGACGAGAGGTGAATGATTGAGTCCGCCAGAGATAGCAATAGTTCGACCGAATCGTCGTGTCTGACAAATCAGGCTCTGATTGACCCGCGAAGCACTCTCGCCAGACGAGAGGCATTTCACTGATATTGGCAGCCGACTTCGTCAACATTCCCGAAAGTGTATATTTCAATCCCCCGTGGATGATTCCTTGCGAGGCCACTGTTTGCCCGCTACCCAAGGCGCGATTTTCGAGAAGCACGACAGAATAACCGCCACGTCGTAGCTCATCGAGTAACCAGAGGCCGGCGATTCCTCCGCCGAAGATGACGGCATCACATCGCATCAGAACGTCCTTTTTCCGAAGATAATTTGAGATCGGAAGTGTAGAGGACGGGCAGAGAAGTGAAAAGGGGAAAGTTATTCGTGCCGGAGGGCTTCGATGGGATCGAGGCGAGCGGCTGACATTGCGGGATAAACCCCAAAAATGATCCCGATCCCCACCGAAATCCCGAAGGCGAGGCCGAGCGTCCAAGGTTGAACATCGGGAGTCAAATCGGCAAACATGTTGTTAAACCCGGCGTCGACTTCGACCGTCTTCGAGGAAATTTTATTGTAGACCCACTGCGTGCCCGAGAAGATCTGAGGCGTCAGCCAACCCAACAACATTCCGATGGCACCGCCAACACCCGAAAGGACAATCGTTTCGACCAGAAACTGCTCAATGATGTCTCGCTGTCGCGCTCCCAATGCCCGACGGACACCAATCTCTCGCGTTCGTTCAGTCACCGTTGCCAGCATGATGTTCATGATGCCGATGCCACCGACAACCAACGAGATGGCGGCAATTGATCCCAGGACCAAATTAAAGATCAACTGAATCTGTTTCGCTTGCTCCAATAACTCCATCGGTACGATAATGGACCAGTCCTTCTTTCCTTTATGATTGATCTCCATCGTTTCTCGGACGACTTCCGAAATCGGAATCACCAAATCCTCGGCCTTCTTATCCTCGGTGCCACTGATCTGCAATGTGATCTGATGCAACTGGATCGATTCGGCACTGAAAGAACCTTGCTTCCGCTGGATGTTGTCGTCTCCCATCCGCACCTGCATGGTTTTTAATGGGATATAAATATCCTTGTTGTAATCCTGACCCGACAATGAGCCTCCAATGGCGGCGGTCGCACCACGTGTGCGTGTGATTCCGCGAATCTCGTAATACTCGCCATTGATCTGGACCGACTTACCGATGGGATCTTCGCCGGGGAAAAGCGTCTCGGCTACTTGTGCGGCAACCACGGCAATGGTGTCAATTTTGACCTGATCGTGTTCGGTAATGAATCGCCCATCGCGCAGGTTCAGGTTATTGGTTTCAAAGTATCCCGAAGTGCAGCCGACCACACGGCAGTTCATTTCCCGATGGCGATATCGTACAGGGGCGGAAACTTCTCGAATGGGGATACTGCGTTCGATACCCGAAATGTTCTCTTTCGAGAGGAGCTTCAAATCTTCTCGTAATAAACCGTATCGAAGAATAAAGGAATTACTGCTCGCCGTCGTGCTGGAAGCTTGTTCGGGGGGTTTTACACTCCGAACGATGATGTTGGTCGCACCCAGTTCGAGCACTTGATCTTGTGCCTGTTTCGAGGCTCCTTCCCCAATGGCCAACATCGCGATCACAGAAAACACTCCGAACACAATACCAAGCATCGTCAAAGACGATCTCAGCTTATGCAGAAGCAGGCTTTTTACGGCCAGATTGATTGTGCGAAGTAAACGGAACATAAATCTTGATCAAGGTGATGAAATTAGTCGAAAAAACATCTCAGCCGCGGAACAGACCATCGCCGGCAACTTGGCCGTCTTTCATATGAATCTGGCGCTTGGCGAGTTTGGCGACGTTATCTTCGTGAGTAACCATGATAATCGTTCGCCCTTCGGCATTGAGATCGAGCAGAATTTGCATAATCTCTTCTTCGGTTTTTGAATCGAGGTTTCCTGTCGGTTCGTCGGCAAGAATAATTTCAGGATTGTTGACGAGTGCCCGCGCGATGGCCACACGCTGTTGTTGCCCCCCGGAAAGTTGGAACGGCTTATGATCGAAACGCCCATCGAGCCCTACTAATTTGGCGAGATGTTCACAGCGATCACGGTCTTCGCTGTCGATGGGCTGACGTGAATCGCGATAATGTAAAGGCACTTCAATGTTTTCGAGGACTGTGTATTGTGGGATCAGATTGTAAGACTGAAAAATGAAGCCGATCAATCGATTGCGGATATCAGACAGATCGTTGTCCGTCATTTTGGAAACATCGAATCCGCCAAGAATGTATTGCCCACCCGTGGGACGATCGAGTGCTCCCAACAAATTAAGAAGTGTGCTTTTACCACTCCCCGACGATCCCATGATCGCGACAAAGTCTCCTTTGGGAAAATCCAGATTCACGCCACGCAAAGCATGCACGACAATCTCGCCCAAGTAATAATGCTTGTGGAGTTCGATCACACGGGCTGCAAATTGGGTCTCAACTGCCTGAGTCATTCAGCAGCCCCCTGGGCGGCACTCGATGGAGAAGATACTACTGAAACTTTTTGCGCCGCTTGCAGAAATTCCGATTTTGAAACCTTGCCATCAGCATTGCTATCGAATTTGGAAAGATTGGTTTTCATTTGTTCCGAGATTTCATCGCCAGACAGAACTCCGTCTCCATTGGTGTCTCGACGGGTGAAGATTGCCGACGGGTCGAAACCATCTGAGCTTTTTTCAGAATCGGTCTTGGCAACAGGCTGATTCGGTTTAGTTTTTTGAGCGGTCTCTTCGGGCTTTTCAGAGGGTTTGGGTTTTCTGCTGGATGGTTTTTTCGGATTGAGTTCGGCGTATTTTGCTTCCAGTTTGGCGATCTCTTCGGAGAAGTGTGTTCGCGGGTTGGTAATCACTTGCTCCCCTTCTTCAAGACCGCCTTCCACGACAAACTTCACATCGTTAGATCGTCCCAGTTTAATTTCTCGTGGTTCCGGGCCTGCTTCGGTCAAGACCCAAGCGTAATAAGCTTTACCAACATCAATAGCCGCTTGAACCGGCATCTGCAATAATTTCACAGGCGATTCTTCGACGACAATCTCAATGTTTGCAGACATCCCCGGTTTCAACTGACTCAACATCGGACCAGTTTCTTGAATTTTGACGACCGCTTCATATTGCTTCAAATCGTAATTCGGCCAGCTTCCGGGAAGCGGAACAGAGGAGACAGAATCGAGAGTTCCTTGAAAATCATAGCCGGGGATAGCGTTGATCCGAATGGTGACAGGCAGACCGATTTTCACATCACTGATTTTTGACTCGTGAATTTTGGCATCGACCTTCATGGCCGACATGTCGGGCAGATTGATCAATTTTTGGCGCTCACGAACCGTCATCCCTTCTTCAACAACAGTCGGCTCACTACGACGTGATGCATCCATTGCATAAACGACCTGTCCCGCTTGTGGTGCAATCAACTTACAAGCCCTGATCTGCTGGCGAAGTTGATCGAGTTTGGCGCGCTGAACATCGTAGGTCAGACTTCGCGAAGAAACTTCCGCACGGTATTGGGCCAGTGCGGCTTCCCCCGCAAGTTTCACTCGCTTGAGCTGGTTCTTTGATTCCTTTTCCATTGCCAAGAGTTCGGCAATGGTTCGTTCCTTGGTGAATTTTTGCAGAACAACCAATTCTTTTTCTTTCACCTTCAAATCCAGCTCGGCCTTCAACATGGCGAGTCGGTCAGCTTCCACATCATCTTGGGTTTTGTAACCTTTGCGTTCGACGCGCTTAGTGAACTCGTATTGTTTTTGGCGACGAGTTAACTCTTCCTTAGCTTGCTGAATCTCACCTTCAATCTTCTCCTCTTGCTGGACATATTCGCCTTCCTGGTATTTTTTTAAATCGAGGTCGGCTAGTTTTTCATCCAGTTTGGCGGCCGCCATATCGCTTTCATTCTGAGCTATTTGAATCTCGACATTCTTGATTCCCTTTTCCAAGTCGGCGTCCGCTTGCGTCACTGCAATCTGTTGTTGTTTTTCCTGATCGACCAATGATGCCGAATCGAGTTCGCAAACCAGATCACCAATCAGAATATCGCCGTTCTTGACAACATCTCCGACCTCCACGATCACTTCCGACAGGTCCAACATCGTATAGTCATGTGGAACTTCACGCAGCAAGGTTTTCTTTTCGACAAGTTCGCCCGTCTCTTCATCTTTGGTCTCTTCAATTTGATATTCGTTGATGATGATTGTCGGAGTACCCGAAGAGACATTTTTGATCGCGGCTACTTCCGCACGAACATCGTCATCTTCAGAGACTTCAGCCTTTAGCGGTTCGAAGACCATCTTGCCGGCAGACACAATGGAAATGATCGTCGTTGTGCCTTCGACATTGCTTGAGAGTGTCGAATTGCGACTACTATCGACCGTTCCGGGAGCTTCGACCGTGATACGGAATGTCGCAATCTCAACCGGCTTGGTCGCATACTGAGAAAGATCGAGCTCTTCGGGAAAGAACTTCTGAGAGAGTTCCTCATCTTGAAGCACATAGATGCCGCCGATTCCTCCAATGGAGAACACCAATGCCAAAATCAATTTCAGCGGAGTCATCCCGCGACGATTGCTGTGTGAACGTCTAAGCTTCGCGCCACTGTTAGCGGACGACGGGTAACTTCCAAGCGGAGGATTCGATCGGAACTTCGAGAGGCGGGATAGGATGGGACGTCTTCTGAGCATTGCGGAGTTCCTCGATGTCCGTCGTGCGTGGACGAATTACGATCTGGGAGGATGTACGGCCGGGAAGTCCTTTTCTCGGCGGGGTTTCTGTCAATTTAAGGCTAGTCGAATGAGGCATCGCCTCGGGGAATTCGGCAGGTCCGGCTTGAGCCGGCAAAGGTGGCAATATTTGTTGGGCCTCTTCCTTCGCTTCTGATCGGTCAGGCAAGGGAAGAGACTCGATACTCCTGATGGAATTTACGTCAAAATCGGGAAACGGTTGGGGCACTGTTCTGTTTGGTGCGGTTTTCGGGACATTTTGAGAAGGCTTCGCCAAGAATTGATAATAGCGATCTTCCCACACCCCTCCATCATTGACCTTCATTATACCCATATCTCGGTAAATGTTGATACGATTATTTTCGTATTGGACCCAGATACCGATGAAGTTGTCTTGTGCGGAAAGCACAGAATTCAACGCATTTAACAGGTTACGACCCCGAAGTCCCGATCCCCCAGCAGCTCCAGGGTCGTTGGCATCTTCGATGGCGGCGTCCAGTTCAAAGGCGGCAACACGAATTTGGCGACGAGCCGTTTCAAAGTTCTGCTTGAGAATTTGAATCTGCCGCCACTCATTTCGGACATCTTGTTTGACGGCATCTTCCGCCGCCATGTACTCGCGTCGGGCACGTTGATACGCGATTTGCGAGGCGCGATAATTGTTTCTTTCCTGCAGTTGGTCGAGTGGTGTATCAAATTCCAATCCCGCTCGAAAGCTGCTGGCGGAACCTTGGAAGTCGAGAGGATTATTACTCCCATTGGAAGTATTCACATCCCCTTCCACGCGAATGTTCAAAGCCCCTTCCAGCTCGTTGGCGGCAATTTCGACAGCACGTCGTCGATCATTCAATATGGCTCGGCTATTCTTCAGATCGAGACGATTTTCTAGTGCCAGTTGTGTCGTCTCTTCAAGAGACAAATCGAACGGTTCCAATAGAACGGCTTCCACGCGTTGATGAACTTGCACCACCTGTAAAGCTTTCACCTGATCGTTCAAAACCTGTTGGACTTTCGAACCCAATTGATAGACTTTTTGTTTTTGCTCTCTCGTTAGGTCACCCTGTGCGAGAAGATTTTCAATCTTCTTCAACGCGCCTAACGAAGTGGCGATTTTGTTAGGTTTCTCAGATTCCTCGGAATCGACCAACAACATATCTTTCAGAATTGTTTTGGCATCGTTGAGCGCTCGACGGTCGTTTTCAATATTCTGTTGGAATGTTGTTCGTTCGTCGTCACTACTCTTAGCCAATCGCTTTTCGGCAACTTCTTCGATTTTCCGGAAATCGTCTTCGACTCCTCTCACAACAACTTTGATCACATCGTCGTAAAGATTTTTCAGTTTTTGATAAGTCTGTTCATATTCCACAAATGGAAGTTCTGTGCGGTCGCCGAGCGGATTGTCACCGGGAGGAGCCAAGTGTCCCCAGTATTCACCTTTAAAAAGGTAAACCCGATTTTCCATAGCGATCAGCGCCGGGTCAATCAGTTGGAAGCGGTCTAATGGCTGTGTATCAATTGAAAACTTCATATCGGGCGGAAGGCCGAGTGAAATTTTGAACCCATCGTAAGAATCCTGTAATGAAATTTCCGATTCCCTCAACCTGTTCTCGGAACGGGCCAGCGATGAAGCAAGTTGCAGAATGTCGAGACTTTTTGCTTCCTGACCTTCTTCGAGATCTTGTGAACGTAAAACAATCAATGCTTCCAGTTGGCGTTCCAGCCGCACAATGTTAGAGCGCTGGTTATCAATTTGCTGAATCTGTAGCAGTAGCCCTAAATATCCACCGCGACCCGTCACATCACTGAAGAACTCTTTACGGAAACGGGCTAAATCACGGACCGAATAAAGTAACTGTCGCTCGCTGAGTGTCAGTCCTTCCAACCCCACTTTCCGACCGGCGTTTCGCATGAGCGGTTGCACGATCGAATAGGAAATGGCGCTGGCTGAGGATGCAGAGCCTCCTGAAAAGACCCACAATGTATTGTTGGTTAATTCGAGTGCCCATTGAGCACCGGAAGGAAGGACTTGTGAGATCCCTAACCCCGATGTAAAGCCGACCGAATTGCGACCGTCGGGAATGGATTCCCCATTGATGTCGAGAATCGGTGTGCTGCCGCTAGACCCCGGCGACCGTAAATATCGAACATCAAACGCGAATCGTTCCTGGCTCACATCGAGAGCTTGCAAATAAACGTTCTCGATTTCCGTCTGATAATCACGGTTGTGAATGTAAGAGAGTTCAATCAAATCACCCAAATTCAAATCGACCAGCCCCGCTTCTTGCGAGACCACCCCTTCCGAGGATGTTTGTAATATGGGTGAGTTATCTTCGCTGTTCTTGGCAACCAGATTATCGAGCCAATGAGGATTCTCGACACTAAAAGCTCGCCCAAGTTTGTGCCAGTTTTTGTAGCCCTTCCAACCACCCACTTCATACAACAGTTCGTTGGCCGCTGCATCATCGGGGGGGAGTGGCTCGTGATCGGGATCGAACGGATCAAAGAAGCGACTCCGTGGATCGGGCGTGATATCCATTCGAGGAGCCCACCACGCCGGGTTGTTCATTTTCTCGGCAATCAACTCGTACGAATCGTGATCTGCCTGTTCTCTCCAAAATTTTCGCGAACACCCCGAAAGCACCGTCATCATCAGCGCTGCGATGAGCAGGCCGGCGGCAATTCTGGATGAATGGTGAGAAATTTTCATTGGTGACGATTCAACGAAAGGAAGACCGGCGGGCGAGGCTCTCAATTGTTAGGGAGAGAGAGGCTCGGGAGATTATTTTGCATACGAGATGCCATCGGAATATCGGTTAGCGAATTTCGGGTGACTTCTGAGAGACGTGGGAACCAGATTGCGACAGATGCGGAGCTTTCAATCCATGGCCGGCTTCTGTCGGAATTCCAGTCGATGACTTCGCTTCGATTTGCGACATCAATTGATCCAGCATGACGCTCAATGACGTTCGTTGCTCGGGACCAAAATTTTTCATCATCTGTTCGAGTCGTTGAGTATGGCACTCTTCAATCTGGTTTAGAATCTTCTGACCATGTTCGGTCAAAATAAGAACTCGTTTGCGGCGATCAATTTTTGATCGCAGTCGATAAATCAGATTATCGGAACGCATCCGTTCCACCAAAGTGCTGATACTCGATTCCGATTGCTCAAGTGCATCGGCAAGATCTGTTTGAGAGCATCCATTAGGAGACTTCTCCAAGACCATCTTAATCACGGTGTACCGAATTTCGTTCAATCCGAAACTTTGGAAGTGATCCGACAGACGACTTTTTAAGAGTTGGGCGGCTCGTTGAATCTGGTCGATCAACTCTCCCGCTGGAATCGAATCATGCTCTGAAGATGAACCGGAGTCCGAGGAAATCTCCTGAGAACGATCGAATCCGAGCGGATGAGAAGGTTGATCGGCCCTCCAATACTGACCTGAAGGGGAATCGTTGCCCGCCATGAACTTGCCTTTCTGACCGTGCAGCCATCACGAAGAGAGATCCCTAGCGCGAATCTCTCGACAATTTGCTGCTCTGCATGTCTGTTTGGTTTCAAGACGTTTCAAACTGAATTGTCTCGGTAGAGAGTTCATCGGCTCAATATGCTCCGCGCCTGAAGCAATTTCTTCATAATCTAATGGTCATGGCCAAAATGATTAGCGCAGTAGTGGAATCGGAAATATTCCTGAAAATTGAGGCTGGATTCGGCAACACGATTCTCTCTAAACTCAAGGGACATAATTGGTAACCGCCCGAAACATGGTTCTTCAGAGGATGACCTGAATGCTCGCTCGCACACTTTTGATCGCCGCCGTTTTTGTCATTTTCACAAATCTTTCGCAGGCTGCCGATTTACGTCCCAACATTGTGATCATCTTCGCCGACGATCTCGGCTATGGAGATCTTTCGTGTTATGGGCACCCAACCATCAAAACCCCACACCTTGATCGCATGGCCGATGAGGGGATTCGGTTCACACAATTCTACGTGGCGGCCAGTGTTTGCACACCGAGTCGTGCGGGACTGATGACGGGCCGATACCCAATCCGCAGCGGCATGTGCAGCGACAAACGACGGGTTCTCTTTCCCAATTCGGGAGGTGGAATGCCAGAGTCGGAAGTCACTCTTCCAGAAGCCCTGAAAGAAAAAGGGTATGCCACGGCGTGTATCGGTAAATGGCATTTGGGGCATCTTCCTCAATTTTTGCCCACCAGCCACGGTTTCGACTCCTACTTCGGAATTCCGTATTCCAACGATATGGACCGCGTTTCCGGTGCTCCCAAAGGACGCGATTCATTCTGGGATCCAAAAGTCGAATATTGGAACGTCCCATTACTGAAAAACCAGAAAGTCATCGAGCAACCCGCCGTACAAACCACCATCACTAAACGTTACGGCGAGCAAGCCGTCAAGTTTATTGAAGACAATAAAGACAAGCCGTTCTTTTTGTATCTCCCCCACAATCTGCCCCATGTTCCCCTCTTCCGCTCGAAAGAATTCGAGGGGCATAGCGAACGCGGGTTGTATGGAGATGTCATCGAAGAGATCGATCATACAGTCGGTCAGGTTCTAGAGACTCTCCGTAAACACGACCTCGCTGAAAACACGTTCGTCTTCTTTACGAGTGACAATGGTCCCTGGTTACCGTTCAAAACGCATGGTGGATCGGCGGGATTGTTGAGAGAAGGCAAAGGAACAACTTGGGAAGGTGGCATGAGAGAACCCGGCATTGGTTGGTGGCCGGGGACGATTCCTGCCGGTCAAGTGACCACAGAACTCGCCTCAACACTCGATTTGTATGCCACCTGCTTGTTGATGGCGGGAGCCGAACTTCCCACAGATCGTGTCGTAGATGGCGTTGATATTCGTCCTGCATTGATGGGAACCGGCCCCTCACCAAGAGACTCGCTCATCTACTATCGAGGCGAACAAATCTACGCCGTTCGGCAAGGTCCGTGGAAAGCCCACTTCATCACAGAAGGTGCCTATGGAGGACAGAAACGAGTCGAGCATGACACACCCGAACTCTATCATCTACTGCACGACCCGTCGGAGAAGTACAACATTGCCGCCGACCATCCTGAAGTGATCAAACAGCTCCGCAAACTGGCCGCAGAGCACAATCAGACGGTCAAACCGGTCGTCAATCAGTTAGAGATCCCACTGGGTGAGTGAATTCAAGCACCAGCGGGAGTCGGTACGGCTGCTTCTAAACGCTGATAGGCATCGCGGATCAGTTGTTCGGTTTCGTCCCAACCGATGCAACCATCGGTGATTGAGACGCCGTGTTCGAGCCCTTCGGCTCCGCCGTTCAATTTCTGATTTCCAGGGTTCAGATTACTTTCCAGCATTAAGCCGATGATGTCTTTGTTGCCGGCAATGCGCTGATCGATGACATCGTTCCAGACAACACTCTGTTGCGTGTAATCTTTGTTGGAGTTGGCGTGCGAGCAATCAACCATGAAGCGGGGCGAGAGACCTTCCGAGTCGAGAGTTTCGCGGGCCGTCGCCAAATGTTGGGGAGAATAATTCGGTCCATCGTAACCGCCTCGCAAAATGAGGTGTCCCCAAGGATTACCCGCCGTGTTGACGATGCAGGTATGGCCTTCGGAATCGATCCCTAAAAAGCTGTGCTGTGTTTTCGAAGCGTGCATCGCATTCGTGGCAACATCAAGGCTGCCGTCTGTTCCGTTCTTGTAACCGACTGGCATCGACAAACCACTCGCCATCTGGCGGTGAGTGGGGGATTCGGTGGTTCGAGCACCGATCGAGGCAAGTGTAATCAGGTCGGCAATATATTGGGGCGTGATGGGTTCCAGCATCTCTGTGGCAGCCGGCAATCCCATCTCGTTGATGTCTGTGAGAATATCGCGGGCAATTTCCAGTCCCTTCGAGATATCGAAGGTATCGTTGAGATGGGGATCGTTAATCAATCCCTTCCACCCGACGGTCGTGCGCGGTTTCTCAAAATAGACACGCATCACAATTTTCAGCCGACCTTTCACCTGATCGGCCAGTTCGCTGAGTTGCTTCGCATATTCTACCGCTGAGGTTTTCAGATGAATCGAGCACGGGCCGACAACGACAATCAACCGCTCGTCTTCGCCGGAGAGAATATTTTTGATCTCCTCACGACTGTTAATCACTGTGTTGACAGCGGTTTCAGTCACTTCTCGCCGCGACTTGAGTTCGTTGGGGGAAATCAGCGGAACGGTACTGAGGACGTTAATATCTTGTGTAGGCTGCATTTGAGAATCAAATTCTGGGCGACGTACGAAGCGGCGCGATGAGATCGGTCAAGTTAGAGAGAGACATTCTATCTTGCCAACGCGCATCCAGCAAACCACTGCGATCCTCTGTTTCATACAAGAAGTGATTTGCAGATCTGCCGGGCGTTCGAGTATCTTATTCGTAATGATTGTTGCATTCTGAATCTTCAACTCGCTCTCGATCTGATTCCTGCGCAAGTAGTCTGATTGAAACGCCTTACATCGATAAAATAACTCATGAAACCGATCAAAAAACTACTGGTTGCCAATCGCAGCGAGATTGCCATTCGCGTCTTTCGCACTGCTACAGAACTCGGTATCCGCACGGTCGCCGTCTATGCCCATGAAGACCGCTATGCCCTGCATCGGTTCAAAGCCGATGAAGCTTATCAAATCGGAGTGCCGGGAGAGCCGATCAAATCGTATCTCAATATTCCCGCTTTGATGCAAATTTGTCGGGATCACGGCGTCGATGCCATCCATCCCGGCTATGGCTTCATGTCCGAAAATCCTGAGTTGGCAAAAGCATGTGCAGAAAATGACATCACGTTCGTTGGCCCGACATTAGAGACGTTGCAACAACTGGGTGACAAAACTTCTGCACGTAAGATCGCCAAGGCAGCCAATGTTCCCGTTCTCAGCGGAACGGATGAGGCGATTGCCGATGTTTCTTCGGGACGCAAATACGCCAATGACCTCGGCTATCCAATCATTCTCAAAGCCGCTCATGGAGGCGGTGGTCGCGGAATGCGTGTGGTTCGCAGCGAAGATGAATTTGATTCGTCGTTTGAGGAGGCGACTCGCGAAGCTCTGTCAGCGTTTGGTAGTGGCGATGTCTTTGTTGAAAAGTTCATCGAAAACGCACGACATATTGAAGTCCAACTGCTCGGCGATACTCACGGCAATTTGGTCCACCTATGGGAGCGAGATTGCTCAGTTCAACGTCGTCATCAAAAAGTGGTTGAAATTGCTCCGGCACCGAATCTTAAACTCGAAGTGAGACAAGCACTCTGCGATGCGGCCATCTCCATCGGTCGACAAGTCAATTATCGGAACGCTGGGACGGTTGAATTCCTGGTTGACGCAGATACAAATGAGTTCTTCTTCATTGAAGTGAATCCACGAATTCAGGTCGAACACACCGTCACCGAAGAAGTGACCGGCGTCGATGTGGTTAAATCACAAATCATGGTTGCTCAGGGGATGGAACTTTCCCACGAAGATCTCGGGCTCGGCGATCAGGAGACGATCAAAACCAACGGGTTTGCGATGCAATGCCGCATCACCACCGAAGATCCCGCCAACAACTTTATGCCCGATTATGGTCGTGTGATGCACTATCGGTCAGCGGGCGGAGCCGGTGTGCGTCTCGATGCCGGTTCCGCATTTTCGGGAGCCGTCGTCAATCCGTACTACGACTCCATGCTGGTAAAATTGACGGTACGGGGTCGTCGTTTTTCGGATGCCATTCAACGATCAAAACGCTGTTTGCTCGAGTTCCGGATTCGCGGTGTCAAAACTAACATTCCGTTTTTGTTGCAGGTACTCGATCATCCCACCTTCATTGACGGGAAATGCACAACGCGGTTTATCGACAAGACACCCGCGTTGTTTGATTTGCCGGTCCGAAAAAATCGAGCCACCAAAATGCTCACCTTCTTGGGTGATGTCATTGTGAATGGCAATGAATTGGTCAAAGACCGTGCGGTTTCATCGCGCCGCGAACCCGCACCACTACCAGCCTACGACCCTCTCGCTCCCTTACCTAAAGGGACACGCGACAAACTGAAAGAACTCGGTCCCGAAAAATTCTCACAATGGGTGAGAGATCAAAAACGACTCTTCATCACCGATACGACGTTTCGCGACGCACATCAATCATTGCATGCCACTCGATTCAGAACCCACGACCTGCTCAATATCTCGGAAGCCTACGCACGACTCGCTCCCGACTTGTTCTCTTTAGAGATGTGGGGCGGTGCGACCTTTGATACCTCCATGCGTTTCCTCAAAGAAGACCCTTGGCAACGACTGGCGCTCATCCGTGAAAAGGTTCCCAACATTTTGTTACAGATGTTGCTACGAGCTTCGAACGCCGTCGGCTACACCAACTATCCCGATAACGTCGTGCGAGCATTTGTCAAAGAAACCGCCGACGCGGGCCTCGATGTGTTCCGTGTCTTCGACGCGCTCAACTGGATCCCCAACATGAAGGTGGCGATGGATGCCGTCCTCGAAACAGGAGCCATTTGCGAAGCGTCCATCTGTTACACGGGCGACATCATCAATCCAAAAAGAACGAAATATGATCTGAAATATTATGTCAATCTTGCCAAAGAGCTCGAAAACATGGGTGCTCACATTCTGGCCATCAAAGACATGGCAGGATTGTGTAAGCCGGATGCCGCCCACCTGTTGATCAAAACGCTCAAACAGGAAATCGGCATTCCGATTCACTTCCACACACACGATACGGGCGGTATTCAAGCCGCCTCGATCCTCAAGGGAGCCGAAGTCGATCTCGATATCGCCGATGCGGCAATGGCACCCATGTCGGGAAACACATCGCAACCGAATCTCAACACCATGATGGCCTGTCTCGACTTCACGGATCGCAAAACGGGGCTCGACCAAAGTTCATTGGACGAGATTGCGGAATACTGGCGCTGCACGCGTGAGTTTTACACTCCGTTTGAAACCAGTGTCTTACCGTCAACCTCCGATCTCTATAATCACGAAATGCCGGGCGGTCAATACACGAACCTGTTTGCACAAGCGCAGGCGTTGGGCTTGGCTGACCGCTGGTCGCAAGTCTGCAAAGTTTATGCTGACTGCAATCAGTTACTGGGCGATATCGTCAAAGTGACCCCGACTTCAAAAGCGGTTGGTGATTTGGCACTCTTCCTGGTCGCCAATGACATGTCGACCGACGATGTTCTCGACGAATCCAAAGAAATCGCCTTCCCCGAATCGGTCATCGATCTGGTGGGTGGCATGATGGGACAACCACCGGGAGGATTCCCGGAAAAGGTCATCAAACGCATTGTTCGTGATCGCGAACCCATCACAAACCGACCAGGTGAATCGCTTCCCGCAGCCGACTTTGCCGCCGCCGGAGTGGAAGTCAAAAAGTTCATGCAACGCGAACCGACCCGTCGCGAAATTGTGACTTATTTACTGTATCCCAAAGTCTATGAAGATTTCGTCACCCACTACAAAACCTACGGCAACGTCAGTGGTATCCCCACCCCCTACTTCTTCTTCGGTCAACAACCGGGAGAAGAATTCGCTGTCGATATTGAAGAAGGAAAAACACTGATCGTCAAATTCTTGACAGTCAGCGAAGGTCATGCCGACGGACACCGTACCGTCTTCTTCGAACTTAATGGACAACCGCGAGATGCGTCTGTGGTTGATAAATCGCTGGAGCCAGACTCGCTGGCGCGCGTGAAAGCTGACATGGACAATCCCGATCACATCGGATCGACCATGCCCGGCATGGTCGTGATGGTGGCCGTTCAACCGGGTGACAAAATCACCAAGGGACAAAAACTTCTGACTCTCGAAGCAATGAAAATGGAAACCACCATCAACGCCGAACGTGACGCGACCGTGGTGAAAGTTCATGTCGCTCCTGGGTTACAAGTGGAAACTGGTGACTTGATGATCGAGTTGGAATAGAATTGGTGCCGGAGAAAAAACCGCTGACATCCGTCGATCTGCAAAGCCTCATTAAAGAGACTTTTCTGAGGGACATTCTACACTTTGACGAAACCGATTCGACGAACACTCAATCACTCGCACTGCTGTCCACCGGACAATCCATCGAGACGCCGCATCTCGTTTATGCCGAAACACAAACCGGTGGACGCGGTCGTGGCGGGAACAGTTGGTGGTCGCAGCCGGGAAGTCTGACGTTCTCGGTCATTGTCGATATGTCTGAACTCGGCCTGATTCCCAATCAACAACCACAACTGTCATTGCTCACCGGCTTGGCAATCCTCAAAACGGGCCAAAGTCTACTTCCTCGTGCCGACTTCGCCGTCAAATGGCCCAACGATGTGTATCTCGCAGGTCGTAAGCTGGCGGGGATTTTGACCGAAATCCCGCCTCAATCAAACCAGCATGCAGTCATCGGTGTTGGCTTGAATGTGAACAACGCATTCCAACATGCTCCCGAAGCACTTCAGCAGACCGGCATCTCGCTTGCCGATCTTTCAGGACAGACTCATTCGCGAAGAGACCTCTTGAAAACATTTCTTCAGCATCTCGATGAATTGTTTCAGGCGTTGTCACGCGGTGAAGCCGTCTTGAAAAACTGGCCCGAGTTTTGTTTGCTCACAGGAAAAAACGTCACAATTCAGGCGGGACCAAACGAAATCTGTGGCATTTGCCGAGGCATTGATGATACGGGTGCCTTATTATTGGAAACGGATCGTGGAATCGAGCGAATGATGGGTGGTATCGTCGCGAACTGGTCCTAATCACAAGTGAAATTCTAGGAAGAAGACCGATGCAACGCTGTGCTATGATATGTGTCTTATTGGCATTCTGGAACACAACCATGACTGATGCTGGCTCACCGATTGTCATCGCCCATCGCGGCGCGTCGGGTTATCTCCCCGAACATTCGTTAGAGGCAAAAGCCTTGGCGTACGGACAAGGAGCCAACTTCATCGAACAGGATGTCGTGCTCTCCAAAGACGGCATCCCGGTCGTACTTCACGACATTCATGTCGATACGGTCACAGATGTCGCCGCGGTTTTCCCTCAACGAAAGCGAGAGGATGGCCGTTACTATGCCATCGATTTCACCCTCGCAGAATTGAAACAACTGCACCTCAATGAACGCATCAATCTGAAAACTGGCAAGCGAGTTTTCCCAGATCGATTCCCGGCGGGTCAATCATCCTTCCGCATCCCCACATTGGCCGAAGAAATCGAACTCATTCAGGGACTCAACGCGAGCACCGGTGGAACAGTCGGCATCTATCCCGAAATTAAGCAACCCGCTTGGCACAAACAGCAAGGCCAAGACATCACACCCATTGTATTGCAGGTTCTGAAGACACACGGCTATACCGATGCGAACGATGCGATCTACTTACAATGCTTCGACCCCACCGAGACTCGACGCATCCGTGAAGAACTCGGCTGTCAATTGAAATTGGTTCAATTGATCGGTAGCAACAGTTGGAATGAAGCCGGCGTTGATTACGACGCGATGCGAACTGCTGAGGGGATCAAGGCGATTGCCCAGTATGCGGATGCCATCGGCCCGTGGATGCCACACATTGTCACAGGTCGCGACTCCGACGGCAAACCGGTCATCACCGATCTCGTCAAACGGGCTCACGATGAGGGACTGGTTGTCCACCCTTATACATTCCGCAAAGATGAGCTGCCGAAATACACAAAGAGCTTTGACGATGCGATGATGATCTTCTGCGAAGACGCCAAGATCGACGGCCTGTTCACCGACTTCCCCGATCTGGCCGTCAAGTTTTTGCAACAGAACTAAAGATTCTCTTTGAGCAAGTTGGCATCACGAGCGGCGGGAATCTGTTTGCGGGAAATCTGTTGCCAATGACGAATATCGATTTCATAAGGACCGGCAGGAGCATCGAAGCTGCCGTAATCGGCCAGGTAAGTTTTTAGCCGATCCATCTTCTGGTCCACCGAGAGTTCCTTGTCGTGTTGCACGCCGGGAGCACGTCCCCACAAAATGGTTGATCCCGTCGTTGTCATCAAGGTGAACTCCACATCGGACAACTTGATGTCGCTCGTCGTACGCGGCGGGACAACAACTGCCTTCAAGTTGAGTCCCTGCCATTCCGTTCGCAAGACCGCCGCAACACGGGCCGCACCTTGCACAAGCGAATCGTTCCAGACTTCCCCTTGAACAGACGGTGGCGACGACCGGACACCGGTCATCGTCAGATAGTCGGAAGTCGCCGAGAGCGAGAAGTCTTCCTTCGGCAACAGAACTCCCCACGCGTCAACCGGGTACATCCCGGTTCGTTTCTCAATCATGGCAACCGGGCGACGGTATTCGAGAGTCACCAGCAAACGTGCCGGGAAAGAAGCTTTCCGCACTTCTTTCACCTCGGCGACCCACGGATGTTGGGCGAAAAATTTGGCGACTTCAATGGTCAGGTTTTCATCGAGTAGCGACATCTCGGCGGGAAAGCCGACACGTTCGATGGCATCGTCCACAAACTCATGAGGCACCCAGTGCGGTGGCTCATTGATCACAATTTGGCCAGCCGTCAAACGGTATTCGGGTTGCTGAGTCAAATCGGGCAAATGGGCTTTCACGATGGGCCATAGGATCGCCGCGCAGACAATCATCGCAGCCATCATCAACGGCTTTGGTCGAAAGACAGCGCGTAACATCCGCTGCCAACGAGGTCGGTCGTCGCTGGTCTTTTCCGTTGGATCGTCTTGTTCGTCAGGTTTCTCATCCATACTTCTATTATCGCCTGTGGAATGAAGTTGCGGGGGAGCCAATCGACTCAGGTCGATGTTGAGTCTCATTTTCCGGGAACAACAACGGTTACAGAAAGTTGACGAGACGTTCGGGTTATGCCGACTGCGAAAGCTTTGAGAGACAGGGGTATCCATTGAGTCGCCAGCACAGCGAGATTTCCTGAACACTCAACAGCCGATTCAAGATGTCAAGATTCGGAGATTCGGGGACACACTTCGACCGAATCTTGACCAAATGTTGAATCAAATCTTCCCGAATCTTGATTCCAAATCTTGTGTACTCTTGAGCAAGTTGTTGGCGTTCATCGGTTTGCGCCAATGACCTCATTTTGAGAAGATCCCACTTTTTGTGAAGACGCATTTTCCACGCCACGCGAAATCGCCTACTTTCTCACGTTGCAGCAGTCGTCATTCTTCAACACGCTATTTGTTTTTGAGCCGCCAATGCGCATGCTCACCCCGCGTTGCGGTGAGAGCATGGCACCCGTCTCTTATAAACCGGTTCTGATGACGTTCTAATTGCCAAAGATCGAGACGCCGAC
This sequence comes from Planctomycetaceae bacterium, assembly GCA_029243145.1. Lineage (GTDB taxonomy): Bacteria > Planctomycetota > Planctomycetia > Planctomycetales > Planctomycetaceae > JABURQ01. Next base: position 38,076 of record JAQWSQ010000217.1, read on the forward strand.
AGGCGAACTCCGAACGCTAACTCCGGTACGAACGAATTGGCAAGAGCAGTTTGAAGGTTCAGCTTTTTGACGCAAAGCCGTAGCCGAACTGGGACGACCCTCTAGAGGAATCAATTCTGGAAACATGCCAATCATTGAATCTCTCATTGTGGGCCTATGTTTTTATGCCGAATCATGTTCACCTCATCATCCATCCACACTCTGCCGAGTACCAGATGCCGGAATTTCTCAAACGAATCAAGCAACAGCGTGGCCAAAAGACGGAGTACCATTTCTGGCAACGAGGTGGAGGGTATGATCGAAATATCACGGAAGGTGAAACATTGATGAAAATGATGGACGACATCCATTTGAATCCTGTTCGAAGTGGTCACGTTGAACAGGCCCGAGATTGGAAGTGGTCGAGTGCCGGTTGGTATGAGGGAGAAACACTCAATACGCTCCCGGTTGATCCGATTCCACCGGAGTGGTTGATGTCTTGAGACTGGACCCTCGGGGGCTTCTGCTTCGCAGAGCGCCCCCGCCACCCGAATCTCGTCACCCCCCGAAAAAACAAGTTGCACTTGCTCACTCTTCCGGCCTTAACAGCGGGAAAAAGATGATGTCGCGGATGCTTTGCGAGTTGGTCAGCAACATCACCAGACGGTCGATGCCGATACCGAGTCCGCCGGCAGGAGGCATGCCGACTTTAAGTGCTTTGATGAAATCGTGATCCATCTTGGCCATCGAATCTTCTTCGTCCATGCCGACGAGTTGCGTCTTGAACAACTCTTCCTGCAAGCGGGGATCGTTCAATTCTGTGTACGCATTGGCAAGTTCCATCCCTTTAACGAACAATTCAAATCGCTCGGCAATCGCAGGGTCATCTTGTTTCCGCTTGGTCAAAGGACAAATACTGGCGGGATAATCAATCACGAAGACCGGACCTTCGAGATGGTCTTCAACGGTCGCTTCGAACACTTCGTTCACGATCACGTCCGGGTGCATCTCTTCGGAATCCATCCGCTTGATGAAGTCTTCCCCAATGACACCCGTTTTCGCAAGTTCGAGAGCCTTTGCTTTGACGGCGTCAGCATCAGACATCTCACAGCCCGCATGTTCTAGGAACAGATCACCATATTTTTTGCGTGGCCAAGGCGCCGTGAAATCGATTTCACTCTCATCCCAAGGCAAGATCATCGAGTCGCTGAAGCTCTTAATGGCGTTGCAGACAATGGCTTCGGTCAAATCCATCATCGACTCGTAGTTGCCGTAAGCTTGATAGATTTCAATCATCGTGAATTCAGGATTGTGAGTCGTATCGATGCCTTCATTCCGAAAGACGCGTCCGATTTCATAAACTCGCTCAATCCCACCCACCATAAGTCGTTTGAGATGCAACTCCAGCGCGATGCGCAGATAGAGTTCCATATCGAGTGCATTGTGATGAGTGATGAAAGGCTTGGCCGCTGCACCTCCGGCAATGCTATGCAAGACGGGTGTTTCCACTTCCGTAAACTTTTCGTCGCGAAGTGTTTGCCGGACCGAATCGATAATTTTCGACCGGTTGAGCATTTTGTCGAGGACACCTTCATTATAAATCAGGTCGATGTACCGCTGACGCAGAAGCATTTCGGTATCTTTAGCCCCGTGGAACTTCTCGGGCGGCTGAGCGAGCGACTTACACAAAATCGTCAACGTCTCGACGAAGATCGAGACTTCTCCCGTATTCGTTCGCTTCATCTTGCCGTCGATACCGATCAAGTCACCCAAGTCGAGTTGACGCATCAGCTCGACCTGCTCGTCGGGGAGATCACCCCGAGAGAACAATAGCTGGATGTCACCGGTGGCGTCTTTGATATTGAAGAACCACAATTTGCCCGCTTTCCGCCGAAGCATGATCCGACCAGTCACACGAACGGCGGGGCCTGCGGTTCCCGATTCTTCAGGACAGAGATCTCGAATTTCGTCGATGGGAGAGTAGTCGTCAAACCGCTGACCGTAGGGATCGTGTCCCAGCTCGACAATTTTTTCGAGCTTGACTAGGCGGTCTTTTTCAAAACGATCGGGCTTCGACATCGGGAATCTTCTTTGTTGATGAATGTGCTATCGAATAGACAAGTCACAGATATTCAAGGATCGGGGCCAAATCTTCAACTCTGCGGACCTCGTAAACCGTGACCTCTCTGAGAGATCAGATAAAATGCTTATCGTAACGGAAAAAATCAGCTTTTCTCTGTTTGAGCCCCCTTGTGAGCCACCCCGAAAAACTCCATACTAAGTAATTCACACGATTTACATCCCACCTACGCGATCCCACCAGAAAGGTCTTCCATGCGTATTTTGTTCTTGTCAGTTTTCTGTCTCCTGCTCTCAGCGGGAATTTCGTCCGCTCAAAACGAAAAACCGGCCAAAGAGAATTCAGCCGCCAAAAAGCCTGAAACGGCTGAAAAAGAATCTCCTTTCAAGACATTGAAAGATCGTTCAAGTTACGGCATCGGTCAAAATCTGGCCGCACAAATCAAATTCAACGATCAACTCGACCTCAATTTTGAACTTGTGATCGAAGGATTCTCAGATGCTCTTCGAGATAAAGAGCCCAAAATGTCTGAACGCCAGATCCAGGACACAATGCTCGAATTGCAACAGCTGTTACGTGCTGCCGCTGAAGAGAAGCAAAAAATGCAATTCGCAGAAGCCATCAAGGCCGGCAAAGAGTTCCTCGTCAAGAACGGCAAGCGAAAAGGTGTCAAAACGACCAAAAGCGGCTTGCAGTACGAAGTACTCAAAAAGGGTGCGGGCAAAGTCAGCCCCAAGCCGACCGATCAAGTGACGACTCATTATCATGGAACTCTACTCGATGGAACGGTTTTCGATAGTTCCGTTGATCGAGGAGAACCGATTGATTTTGGTGTAGGTGGAGTCATCAAAGGCTGGACCGAAGCATTGCAACTCATGACTGTCGGCGATAAGTATAAACTCTTCGTCCCCTCTGATCTTGCTTATGGCGCTCGCGGAGCGGGAGAGAAAATTGGTCCTCATACCACACTGATTTTCGAAGTGGAACTGATTGCCATCAACGGCAAAAAGTAATTGCATCGATGAAAACTTGAATTTCTCACGGGAGAGAGCGAACACCATCGCCTCTCCCGTTTTTCGTGCGCGGGAACTCAGAAAACAATAATTTACACTTTTTCCGGGAATCCCGAGGACTGGCGCGATATACCGGAACTCACGACTGACTCTCCTGATTCACAGAGGAAACAAAATCATGAAATATTCCGTTCTCACTCTCGCATGCTTGACCGTCTTCATCGGTTCTCAGATCAATGCGGTCAGTGCTCAAGACAAGACCTCTCCTCCACCGAAAAATATTCTACGGATCATTGCCTTTGGAGCACATCCTGACGACGCCGAGTTTCAGATAGGTGGCTGTGCCATTAAATGGGCCAAACTGGGACACAAAGTCAAATTCGTCTCGTCCACGAACGGTGATATCGGCCACTGGAACATGGCGGGAGGTCCACTCGCGAAACGACGGACGGCAGAAGTGAAAGAAGCCGCCAAGCGTATGGGGATCGAAGTCGAAGTGCTCGACATTCACGACGGCGAACTGGTTCAGAATCTGGAGAATCGAAAGACCTTCGCCCGGCTGATTCGAGAGTGGAATGCCGACATTGTTTTTGGACATCGCCCCAACGATTATCACCCCGACCATCGTAACGTCGGACTATTAGTGCGAGATGCGGCGTTCATGGTTCGAGTGCCATTCTATGTTCCCGATACCGAACCGATCAAACACAATCCCGTCTTCATGTACTTCCCCGATAACTTTACTCGGCCTTACCCGTTTCAAGCCGACATTGCGATCTCGGTTGATGATGTGTTCGATCAAAAGCTGCACGCACTTGATGCGTTGGAATCGCAAGTGTATGAAGGCGGCGCCCTTGGTTCTCCCGAGACACTGATTCAAAGATCAGCCGACAACCCTGAAGCCCGCAAACTCTATTTGCGCAAAGCGTGGGATCGTCGACAAGGTGGACTCGCCAATCGATTTCGCGACCAATTGGTCGAGTGGTACGGTGAAAAGGATGGCAAAGCGGTCAAGTATTCTGAAGCCTTCGAAGTCTGCGAGTACGGCAAGAAACCCAGTAAAGCAGAACTGAAAAAGTTGTTCCCGTTTTTCAGCACGACGGAATAACAGTCTCCTAACAGCTAATTCGCAGACAGCCACCGTCTGGTCGCGCAGATGCAATCATTTTTTCGTATCATATTCGGGACACCAAGCTAGCTTAAGGTTCTACATGTTATCCATCGTCGTCCCGTTGTTGAATGAGTCGGAATCTCTGCCTCAATTATTGAGTGAGATCCTGTCCGTCAAACAGCAGAAACATATTGATTTAGAAATCATTTTCGTTGATGACGGTTCGTCGGACGACTCCTGGAAACTGATTGAAGAGTTCAGCCGGGAACACAGTTTTGTCTCGGGCATTCGTTTCCGGAGAAACTTTGGAAAAGCCTCGGCGTTGACTGCCGGAATGCGAACCGCTCAAGGCGATGTCATCATGATGATGGATGCCGACTTGCAGGATGATCCCGCCGAGATCCCCAACTTTCTCGCAAAGCTCGACGAGGGGTTTGATGTGGTCAACGGTTGGAAAGAACGCCGTCTCGATCCTTGGCACAAAGTCTACCCGAGCAAAGTGTTCAACTGGATGATAGGAAAGCTAACGGGCCTGCATTTGCACGATCACAATTGTGGTTTGAAGCTTTTTCGCAAAGAGGTTGCCGACGAACTGAACATTTACGGCGAGCTTCACCGGTTTATTGCCGTGCTCGCCTTTTCGCGCGGCTTCAAAGTCACAGAAGTTCCCGTCCATCATCGCTCTCGCGAACACGGACATTCCAAGTATGGTATCCGACGATTTCTGCGAGGGTTTCTGGATCTCTTTACGGTCAAGTTTCTGATTGGTTATGGGCAACGGCCCAGCCATATGCTGGGTGCCGTCGGACTGTTCTTCTTTGGCTTAGGCTCGTTGGGACTCTCTTGGTTAATGCTGGCCTGGATATTGATGAACGTCGTGGGTGTCATGGAAGTCGCACCGATTGGTGATCGTCCTTTGCTGGCGTACTCAATTGCCTCCACACTTTTGGGCGCTCAAGCCATCTCGCTGGGGTTTATTTCTGAACTGATTGTGGCCAACACATTGAGAGGCGAAGCGACCTACAGCATTTCAGAATCGACCATTGACGACTGATAATGGACCAATGAATTGAAAAACCACACCTTGCAACATGGTGTGAACTCGCGGCATACTAGAGTCATGTATCTCGTTTTCCGAGGGATATTTTAGTAATCTGCGATTTGGAAACTTCGATCCGTATTCAAGATTTAGCCAACCTGCATGCCACCCTCTCCTCCTCTGGAGGAGAGGGAATACTGGAACGTCTACTCAATAAATTACTCCAAAGAATTTACGAACAGCCACATAAAATCTCATACTTTTGAGACTCCACACTAGACCCAATAAAAACCCGACCAACACCACATGAGGCTCCCATGTCTTTCCGCATCATTTTACTTGCCTGTTGTTCTCTATTTCCCCTCTGTTCGCTTCAAGCCGAGGAAAAGCCTGCCCGTAATGTTGTGCTAATTGTCGCTGACGACATGGGTTTTCAGATTGGTTGTTATGGCAACAAAGTCATCCAGACTCCCAATATGGACAAGCTCGCCGCAGAAGGAACCAAGTTTACGCATGCCTATTGCACCACGGCCAGTTGTTCGGCGAGTCGCTCGGTATTAATGACGGGATTGCACAATCATACCACCGGGCATTACGGCCATGCACACAGCTACAATCATTTCAGCACGTTTGAAAGTGTCAAATCGTTACCGGTGATGATGAACGAAGCCGGCTATCGTACTTGCTCGATTGGTAAATACCATTTGGCTCCAGAATACACTTATCATTTTGAGGATTATCGTAACCAAGGCGTTCAAGGAAACCGTAACTCGGCCGTGATGGCCGATAACGCTAAGGAGTGGATTGCCGAAGCTCCCGAGAAGCCATTCTTCTTGTACTGGTGTTCTTCCGACCCGCATCGCGGAGGAGGACCGGGAGGTTTTTCTAACTTTAACGCAGACGCTGAACATTACCCCGGAATCGAGCAAGTGCTTTACAAAGCGGACGACATCACGCCACCCGGTTGGTTACCACAAACAGTGGAAACACAAACGGAATTGGCTGAATACTATCAAGCCATTAACCGCTTCGATCAGGGAGTCGGCAAGTTAGTCCAACATTTGAAAGATCTGGGAGTCTACGACAACACTCTAATCATGGTGACCAGCGACAATGGCCCGCCGTTCCCCGGTGCGAAAACCTGCCTCTATAATCCGGGCATGAATTTGCCACTCATCGTTCGTTCTCCCGACCAAGAGAAAACAGGAGTCACCACCAACGCGAAGGTCAATTGGACCGACATGGTGCCGACAATTCTCGACTACTGCCAAGTCACTCCCAAACCTGTTCCCGCGATCAAGCGAGGAGAGAATCGAGGGGCCCCGAATTTTTCTGGAAAAACTCAGCCAGCCAAGTTTCATGGCAAGTCATTCTTGCCAGCGTTGGAGCAAGAGAAACCCGAAGGATTTGATGCTGTCTTTGCATCACATACCTTCCATGAGATCACCATGTATTACCCGATGCGGGTTTATATCAAGGGCGAATACAAGCTCATTTTCAACATCGCCCATCAACTCCCTTACCCATTCGCTTCGGACTTATACGCGTCTCCGACTTGGCAGAGTGTGCTCAATAACGGCGGTGAGATGTTTGGTAAACGCCCCGTCTATGACTATCTACATCGTCCACGATTTGAGTTGTACAACATCACCGACGACTATCTGGAGTTGAATAACCTGGCCACCGATCTCGATCACCAAAAACTTTTGAACAAAATGCAGGAAGAACTGCAAGCCTTCCAGAAGAAGACGAAAGACCCGTGGGAACTCAAGTGGACCTATGAGTGAGAAGCTCGCCCTACGAGACCTCACGGACTTTGATTTTCTGGCCGCTCACTTCGATCACTTCTACCGTGGCACCAGGATCAATCATCGTTCCTTGCGAGACCACATCGAGAACCTGACCGGCGATCTTCGCTTTGCCATAAGGTTTGAGTAGCGTGACGGCTTCACCTTGTTCTCCCATGAGACCAGCAAATGCTCCATCGTGATATGAATCTGGCTTCAACCGAGGGATATCGGGATCATCGTTTGTGTCATGAATGGTCGGCGCATGAATCATGGATCGAACAAACGGTAAGCGCGGTATGAGATTCGACATGAAGACCGCAAAGACGACCACCGTCACACCGGCACCGAATAATGTCCTCAAGGTCTTCATCACGTTGTTCACATTGCCGGGGTCGAGTCCGCTGAAGGTTTGGCTGGCCATTACCAATCCGGTGATCACCAATCCGGTTCCCGCAATCCCCATCACTCCCAACCCCGGAATGACGAAGACTTCAATCATGATGCAGATGATTCCAAGCGTGAATAGCATCACTTCCAACCAACCCGCCGCTCCACTCAAAAATCGAGACCAAAAGAACAGAACAAAACAGAGTGCTGAAAGAATTCCAAAGAATCCCGTAGGTAGATTCAGTTCCAGGTAGAAGAACCCCATCGCGGCCACGACGAGTAAGAACATGGCTCCCCGTGTATTGAGAACTCCGATCAGCCAGTCATTCCAAGTGACCTTCATCTGGAGAACATTGTCGTCGAGAGGGATGCCGACTCTCTGTTTGAAATCTTCAATGGAATCGACGGGGGATTCCGCAATCATCAGGGATGCCGCACGTTGACCATCGAGCGTCAAAAACGATCCTTCCTGAGTTCCTTCTACCATCTCCTGTTTGATCCATTGATTTCCGGGCTGTTCAATTTCATTTTCAGAGGCGTACCAAACTCGCCCTGTCTCGGAATCGATGACGCGATACACAGGTAAATTGCGATCCACCATCGACATCATCAACGCGGGTGGACGGCCTTTTTTTTGTGCCAGTGAACTGACAATCTCACGCAGCATCGACACAATTTTCTCGTCGGCGTGTTGGAACTGTCCACCTTCCCGCATTTCAATCGGACCGATGTCTCCTATGAATGCATCGGGATGCAAGTAGATTTCATCGCAGCCGAACGCGATCAACCCTCCACCGCTAATTGCTTCTTGAGGCACATAGGCAATGGTACGAATTCCTTCATCGGTCAGGTTTGCCAGCTTCTCAGCCAGATTATGACTCGGCCCCAGCATCCCCCCCGGAGAGGTAATTTCGATGACTAGAGTATCGGCTCCCTGAGCGATGGCCCGGTCAATCTGACGTGTCAGGTGAAATTCGGTTCCCCAATCAATGGGGCCTTCTAATTTCACGAGCCGAGCGATCGACTCTCCCCCTTGCTCATTTTGCTCTGGCTCAAGCAAAGCTTCACGCGGCAATCCGTATCGTGTCTGAATACCATTTCGCGAGACTTCCGTTTGAGAGATCAGCATCCCGAGTTGCTTCATACGGCGACCGGAGAAGCTCCCCACTGCTCCCGCAGGTTTGACTTCATTCACGGTGGGGACCATCACGCCATCATCCTGCAATTTTCGAATTTCACTGGAACTCAAAAAACGGACTTCACGGGATTCCTCCGCGCCTTGCCCCACGATGATGGTGGCCTGCTGTAAGTTGGCAGCCGGATTCATCATCGCTTCGACGATCGAATCGTTGACGAGGGGATTGCGTCCTCGACTGATGAGCTGACGAACTTGCTCGCGTTTCTCTGTCGAGATGGCTTTCCCGCGACCAATATTCCCCACTTCAGCATCGGGAGCGATGACAATTTCCTGAGCCGACAAAGCAAGTATCGCATTGTGACCCGTGACGGATTCCGGCAACCATGCAACGACCGTCACATCGGAAATATCTTGACCGGTCAAAAAATCAGCCAATCCGTAAACCTGATGAAACTGACTGGCTCCATCGGGTATTTGGAGTACTAGAAACATGGGGCGTTGTTCTCGTCGCGCTTGATCCTGAAGCTTCAGTGCCCAGCGCGACACCAACGCGTAATCTTCTCCGTCAATCGGGCTCGTAAGTGTTAGAAACTGACCATCGGGACCGGGAGCCTTCCCCACTTGAGCCGAGAGCCCGTCTCCGGCCACGATCAACGACACACAGAGGGTAAAGCCGAGTAATATTTGTGAATTTTTCGAGCCAATCATGTTGAACACCAGATCATTGGAGGAAGAAAGGCGACTGACAAATGAAGTAAGCCCACAAAGAGGCGAAGATTGAAAGGTCATTTGCTGCGACATCTGTCCCCTTTAACGTAATATAATTCCCCACGGATCACGACAAAATGTTCCTCTGAAATGCGGAAACCGCAGGCCCAAAGTCCAGTTATCGCCAAAGATTATGGACACGCAGCGACATCTTAATCTTTCAATCCTTGCCCCACGAATCGTAGCCCGCTATCGTAGTAAGTAAGGAAATTCTAACGAGTTTTCGCCTTCACACTGCCTTTAGCGGTCTGCTGAAAAATGTATTCGTAGCAGAATTCAGTTTTTCAACGGGCTGGTAGGTAGTCCCTCCCAAGAGTTACCGAATTCCACAACTTCTATCATACCAAGAGAAACCCATGAACGGACGCCGACTTTTTACGTGGGCATTATTGACCTGCCTGGTCCTGCCTATGACTGTTTCTGCTCAACCTTGGACGGCCGACCCCATGGATTGGCCCTTCTGGCGTGGTCCCGAACAGAACGGAATCTCGCGTGAAAAGAACCTTTCCGATTCGATCAACCCGAAGAGCGATTCTCTCAAATGGGCGAAACCCGAACTCGGATCACGGTCGACCCCCATTGTGATGAATGGCAAACTTTATGTCATTAAGAACAAAAACCAGGGAACCGATCTCGAAATTGAACAAGTCATTTGTGCCGATGCGGAAACCGGCGATATTCTGTGGCAAAACGACTTCAATGTTTTCCTGTCGGATGTTCCGAACACGCGCGTCGGTTGGTCATCAGTCACTGGAGACCCCTCCACCGGCAATGTCTTTGCTTTGGGAGTGTGTGGTTTATTTCGCTGCATCGACAGTGACGGAAAAACGCTGTGGGAGCATTCGCTCTCAGAAGAGTACGGTCTGCTCTCCACTTATGGTGGACGCACCAATTTCCCCATCGTTCACGAAGACATGGTGATCATCAGTGCGATCATCATCGGTTGGGGAGAGATGGCAAAACCGGCACACCGATTTATTGCCTTCGACAAACGCAACGGTCAACCGGTCTGGTTCGAAGGAACAAGACCGCTTCCCTACGACACAACCTACAGTACGCCGATCATCACGCGACTCAACGGCCAGACGGCTATGGTTTTTGGATCGGGTGACGGCGGCGTTCACGCCTTGCAGCTCAGAACCGGAAAAAAGATCTGGACTTACAATGTCTCTAAGCGAGGCATTAACACGACGCCTGTCATCGCCGACAACGGTGTTGTCGTCTGCGGACACAGCGAAGAAAACATCGACTCCACCACGATTGGTGCCCTGTTTGCCCTCAATGGTAACAAGACGGGCGATATCACCAAATCTGGCGAACTCTGGCGTAAACAAGGCTGGACCGTCGGCAAAACCGCTCCGCTGATTGTGGATGGCCGCGTCTACTCGGTCGGTGACTACGGTAATTTCCGAGTCAACGATCTCGAAACCGGCCAAGAAATCTACTCGATGAAAATCGGCACGCAAGGGCGCAGCAGCCCTTTGTATGCTGATGGAAAAATCTACATCTGCGAAGCCAATGGTCGCGGGTTTGTCTTGAAGCCAACGGCTGATGGCATGGAAGAGTTGGAACGCTTCCGACTTCGTAGAGAAGAAGTCTTGGGATCACCCATCGTTTCTCACGGAAAAATCTATGTCCCAACCACTCAAAATATGTACTGTTTTGAAAAGCCTGACTCCGAACCGAGTGTTGACCCCAGTCCAGAACCTCCTCCCGAAGTGGATGACCGCAAAGAGGGACCCGCACAACTTCAATTGGTTCCGGTGGAAGCTCTTCTCAGGCCCAATCAAAAGCAACCTTTTGTGGTTCGTCTGTATTCCAAAAACGGACTTTACATCAAGTCGGTCCCTTCCTCGGAAGTGGAATTCAAGCTGGATGGTCCCGGTACGATCTCACCCGATGGACGCTTTGTCTCGGATGGTGAAACGCCGCATGCGGCCACGATTGTCACTGCCACCTATGGTGAACTCACGAACTCAGCTCGAGTTCGAGTCGTTCCCGATCTCCCCTGGAATGTCGATTTTACGCGCGGCAATGTTCCCGTCAGTTGGGTGGGTATTCGCTACCGCAATGTGCATATCGATTATGACTTCTACACCAAGTTACAAAAAGAAAACGATGATGCAGCCCAGCTCTATCTCTATCTGCAATCCGATATGGTCAACAGCGGCAAAGATGCCGTGGCTTACGACAACGGCAGTCCTCGTCAAACCTTAAACAGCTTGTACATTTTTCGAGGAATTGACGACAAGGTCACGAACATTGACGATGCCAAGAAGTTTCTTAATCCGGGACTCGACAAACTCGTTGAAGAAAAATTTCTCGCAGAGTATGAATGGAAAACCGAACCCGGCAAAGGTGTTGTCTTCACGGCAAAACGCGGTGAGCGGGAAGATTCCGGCAACATTGTGATGATGAAAATCACCACTATTCCCAAAGGAACTCGTAGCCAAGGCTGGATGGGGCACACCGATTTCGATAACTACACCACCCAAGCGGATGTGTTGGGAGCCACCAAGGATGGCAAAATGCCCGACATCGGCGTAATCGCGCAGCGATATCGCTTGGAAATGCTGGGCGCCAGTCAGGAGTTGAAACTTTACTCGTGGATTGCCCACGAAGAGAAGTTCATTAAAAAGCCGTTCGAGTGGAAACCAGAAGTCTGGTACACCATCAAGTTGTCAGCCAGCCATGCCGAGAAAGATGGCCAATCTGTGGCCACTCTGAAAGGCAAAATTTGGCCGCGTGACGAAGAGGAACCCAAAGAATGGACGATAACCTGGGAAGATGCCCCCGCCAATAAAATTGGTTCACCCGGCTTGTTTGGGAATGCCAAGGATGCAGAAATCTTCTACGACAACATCGTCGTCACACCGAACGCAAATTAACAAAAGATCGACATCAGGATGTCATCTCGATCTCACTATTTCACATAAGAGGAAGCCACAGGATGAATCGCAAATCTGTTTTTCAAAGTGCTTCAATCGCATTGACCTCAATGATCTGCCTGTCGGCAATGATTAACGCGGAGGATCAAGAGAGTCCCAGCAAAACAACGACACAAGCCACTGCCGTCAAAGCCGAGTTCAACCCGGTAGAAGCGGCATTGGCTGACATCGCCACACTCAAGGTAAAAAAAACGGACTGGCCTCAATGGGGAGGCTCCAAATATAAAAACAACACCCCTCCCGGCACCAACATCCCAATCGATTGGGACGTCAACGAAGGAACCAACATTAAATGGAAGATTGGTATTGGCTCTCAATCTTACGGCAACCCGATTGTTGCCAACGGTAAAGTTTATCTGGGAACCAATAATGGTGCGGGACTCGTGAAACGCTTCCCCAACAACACCGACTTGGGATGCCTGGTCGCAATCGATGAAAAAGACGGAACGTTTCTCTGGCAACACTCAAACCCGAAACTTCCCACGGGGCGAGTCCATGACTGGCCGTTGCAAGGGATTTGTTGTTCTCCATATGTCGATGGAGACCGGTTGTGGTATGTGACCAGTCGCGGTGAAGTGGCATGTCTGGATACCAAAGGATTTTCCGATGGCGAAAATAACGGCCCTTACAAAGCAGAACCGAATGAGAATACGGACGAAGCCGATGTGATCTGGCTGTATGATATGATGGGGGAACTCGGCGTTTCCCAACATAACATGTGCAGTTGCTCGGTCACTTGCCTGGGCGACATCATGTTCGTTAACACCTCCAACGGCCTCGACGAATCCCACATCAATCTTCCCGCCCCGAACGCTCCAAGCTTCATGGCGATGAATCGTGATACAGGCAAAGTCTTGTGGACGGATAAATCTCCCGCGACCAACATCCTGCATGGTCAATGGTCCTCGCCGACGTTCGCCGAAATCGGTGGAATCTCGCAGGTGATCTTTGGCGGTGGAGACGGTTGGGTTTATAGCTTTGCTCCCGAAGGTGACAAAAAAGGGAACAGCAAACTGTTATGGAAATTCGACTGTAACCCCAAAGACTCAAAATGGGTTCTGGGGGGAAGTGGAACTCGAAACAACATCATTGCGACTCCTGTTGTCTACGATAACCTCCTCTACGTGGCGGTCGGTCAAGACCCGGAACACGGCGAAGGTATCGGCAATATGTGGTGCTTGAATCCCGCAGGTGCGGAAGGAGATGTCAGCCCGACAATCGTGGTCGACAAAGCCGGAGATCCTGTTCCACATCGCAGACTTCAAGCGCTCGATTCCGATGACGGCGAAAAAGAAGTCGCAAACGAAAAAACGATTGTCGTTTGGCACTTCGATTCCATTGATGCCAACAATGATGGCGAAATCGATTACGAAGAAGAAATGCACCGAGCATGTGGAACTGCGACCATCAAAGATGGATTACTCTACATCGCCGACTTCAGTGGAATTGTGTATTGCCTCGATGCCAAGGCTTCGGACGAAAACAAAAATCCAACACTCTATTGGACGTACGATATGTTTTCACCTGCTTGGGGTTCACCTCTGGTCGTCGATGGAAAAGTTTACATCGGAGACGAAGATGGTGACCTCAGTATTTTCGAGCACAGCAAAAAGATGAAACAGATCAATGAAATCTACATGGAAGAGAGCATCAAAAGCACACCCATTGTGGCCAACAATGTTCTCTACATCATGACCCTCAACACCCTCTATGCCATCACCCCCGATGGAAAATAGGAATCGTTGATTTCATTCAATACCTCACGGAGGGCTTCCCGGAAGCCCTCCGTTTTTGCTGCGCTGGAGGAAACAGACTCAGCGTATCCCCTTCTAGAATAACAGCTTACAACATCGCCCCATTACCAACCCCCTTCCGACTAGACGCACCCTCGTGTTTGGGTCAAAATATGAGTCCAGTTGCGGAGGGTTCATCGCCAACCTTTCTCAAATTGTGTTATTCACCACCAGAGAGACTTTATATCGCTTTCAATTCGCTGCGACTCAGCATTCTCTCTTAGCACACGTTGCTAATTTCTCTTGGCCAAGTGGCCTCCAGCTCTTCATCACGACTTTGAGACTGAAGTACATCCACCCCAATCGCACCAAGCCATTTTTCAAAAGAAACAAGTTTTCATTTTATGAGCCGATTGTCCACTCTCGAAAAACTCTCCACGAAGAGCCCCGTCATCGCCCCGTCGATGCTCAAATGCAACTTCAGCAATCTGTCTGAAGAAGTTGCCGCTTTGGATGCAGCCGGTTCGAACGTATTGCATTGGGATGTGATGGACGGACATTTTGTCCCAAATTTGTCTTACGGCCCCATGGTCTTTGCTGGCTTACGAGAACAAACCGATCAAATTTTTGATGCCCATTTGATGATTTCAAACCCGGAAGACTATCTCGATACTTATCTCACAGCGGGTTGCGATTGTATTACCATTCATATCGAGGCGGTTCCCGATCCAAGACAACTCCTCACCAAAATCCGATCTGCTAATTGTGTGGCGGGTTTGTCGCTCAATCCTGGAACTGAACTTGAAGTGATTGAGCCCTTCCTCTCGCTGTGCGATCTTGTCCTTGTGATGAGCGTTGAGCCAGGATTTGGCGGACAGACTTTCCAACCGGAAGCCGTCCAGCGTATCGGTCGCCTCAGAGAGATCGCCTCTCCTGAAACAATTATTTCGGTTGATGGCGGGATCGGTCCAGAAACAATCGGAGATTGTTCAGCAGCGGGAGCGAGTCTGTTTGTCGCGGGAAGTTCTATTTTTAACACCGACAATTATGCGGAAGCGATTGCCCAGATGCGATCGCTTGCCGAGGATCGTCGGCTTTTCGAGTCCTCTCAGGAGTGACCAACGGCCTTATGTTTTCACTGACTTTGATCCGACCAGGATCCACAGAATTCGATGAGCAACACCGTATTCAGGGAGCACTCGACTTACCGCTCTCCTCTGAAGGCGAGCATGAAATCGATGCAGCTATCGAATCGCTTCAAGAACGCGGAATCCAAGTGATTTATACCTCACCTAACGAACCTGCACTGTCTACCGCACAACGGATTGGGAAAGCACTTTCGATTCGAGTGAAGGAACTGGAAGGACTTTCCAACTGTAACTTGGGTCTCTGGCAAGGTTTGACCATCGAAGAAATCAAACGCAAGTACCCCAAAGTCTACAAACAGTGGAAAGAATCTCCCGACCGCGTCAAGCCACCTCAAGGCGAAGACGAAGTAGATGCTCTGTCACGAGCCATGAAAGCACTGGCAAAACCTTTGAAACGTGCCATCCCGTTTGGTGTGGTCGTTTGCGAACCCTTAGCCACGTTTCTCGCCTGTTCGCTCAAGCAATGTAAACATGCATTACCCAACACATTCTGCGAGAAAGAACGAGCCCCTCTGATCGAACAACTCGACCTCGAGTCTTCAGATGGAGAATACAAAGTCATCATGACAGGTTCCCGTTGACGCCAAACCTCAGATTCATCAAAATCTGACACTCACATCGTCCACAAATCACAACTACCGGCATGAGTACCGCAAACCAGGCAAAATCCTCAATGGCATCAACTTCTCACTCTGCGAACAAACGCGGCGTTCCCGAGGGATTATGGATCCGCTGTAACGGTTGCGAGGCAACTGTCTATAAAAAACAGGTCGAGCAACATCTGGGAATTTGTCCAGAATGTGGGCATCACTTTATCATTACTGCTCAGGAACGCATTCGTCAGTTACTCGACGAAGACAGTTTCGAAGAATGGTTCACTGGACTTCGTCCCTGTGACCCACTCGAATTTGTGGATAAAAAAGCCTACAAAGATCGCCTCGTTGACGAGCAAAAACGAACAGGGATGACCGAAGCCTGTGTCGCGGGCCGAGGCTATATGCGTGGTCGTCCACTCGTGATTGCACTCACCGATTCCTCTTTCATCATGGGGAGCATGGGGTCGGTTGTCGGTGAAAAATTGACTCGCTCCATCGAGCATGCCACCGAACAAAAACTGCCGTTGGTGATTGTTTCTGGCTCAGGTGGTGGCGCCCGCATGCATGAAGGAATTTTGTCACTGATGCAGATGGGAAAAGTTTCTGCGGCCTTGGCGCGATATCGTGATGCGGGAGGTTTCTACATCTCGGTGCTCACCAATCCCACGATGGGAGGAGTGGCTGCCAGTTTTGCCTCATTGGGCGATATTGTTCTTGCCGAGCCAAAAGCACTGATCGGGTTTGCCGGTCCTCGTGTGATCAAAGCAGCGATCAAGCTTGAACTTCCCGACGATTTTCAAACCAGCGAATTTCTTTTGGAGCACGGCTTTGTTGATCGAGTCGTCGGCCGACCAGAATTACGCCTGGAAATTGCTCGCCTGATCGATTACTGCGTCCGCTGAATTCAATGTTTTTCAAGCCCAGAGCGTTGATCGACATCTTTGATGGACTGCCTATCTTTCTGAATTGCCTGTAGTGACCTACTCAATGTGTCGTTATGATGAAGAACGGTATTAGTGATTCTATTCCCCGACGACTTCAATCGATTCTCGGAGGGCAAAGCGTTCCATGCTCCAGTTTCTCAAATCTCTCTTCGATAAGAATCCGCGCATTCAGAAAGTCGATCTCACAAAACGCTTCGAGCTCATCGGACGCGTCGGTCAAGGAAGTATGTCCAAGGTATGGAGAGCGCGCGACTCGATGACGGGCCGCATGGTCGCACTGAAAATCCTCGATAAAGAAAAAACGGATAAACTCAATAATCGGTTCAAAGGTCTCAACAAACCGACCGAAAGTGAAATCGCAACCTCATTGAATCACCCCAACATTGTAAAGACGATTGAAACCGGATTTACGCTCGAAAAAGAAGAGTTTCTGGTGATGGAGTTTGTAGAGGGGTCCAGCCTCAGTTTTTTCATAGAGACTCAAAATGAGACGATGCAACAACACCGCCTCAATTTCATGATCGAGCTTGGTGATGCGATTGAACACTTCCATTCTCAAAAATGGATTCATCGCGACATCTGTCCTCGTAATGTGTTGGTCAGTACCGACAACCACATCAAGTTGATTGATTTTGGATTAGCAGTCCCCAACACACCCGATTTCCAGCAACCGGGAAACCGCACCGGCACCGCCAATTATATGGCACCAGAACTGATTAAACGCAAAAAGACAGACGAACGCATCGACATCTTTTCTTACGCTGTCACCTGCTATGAAATGTGGTGCAAGAAATCACCTTGGCCTGAAGGCAACAGTCTGGAAGCCGTCGTTCAGCATATCAACAACCCTCCCGACCCCATGTCTGCTCATTACCCGGAAATTGATCCGACGCTTGAAAACTTCATCATGAAGGGACTTGCTCGGGATCCCGGTGATCGATGGTCAAATATTCGACAAATGACAGATCGGCTGCGAGAGATCGCCCCAGACATCTCCAACATCAAACCCTCTCCTCGACCCGACTGATTTTCCTATCTCAGAGCCAATTATCGCATTCCTGTTCGGGACCACTCGATTTCTCACCCCGGATCCGTCAGACTGTCCAGACGACATCAAATGGATGTGATTGTTTGTCTTAACCGCTAAATCTCCCATGCCTGCTCTCGATCTTTCTACTCTCAATCCTCCCCAGCGAGATGCCGTCACGACACAGCATGGCCCGCTACTCGTTTTGGCGGGTGCCGGAACTGGAAAAACTCGTGTGATCACTTTTCGGATCGCCGAATTGATTCGTCGAGGCGTCTCTCCCGAACGCATTCTCTCGGTCACTTTTACGAACAAAGCCGCCAAAGAAATGCTGGAGCGAGCCACCCACCTGCTCGGCAATAAAGGGGCTCGAAAAAAACCGGTCATCAGCACCTTTCATTCCTTGTGCGTGAGGATTCTCCGAGAAGAAATTGAGACGCTAGGATACCCGAGTCGTTTTGCGATTTATGATCGCGGCGATCAGGAATCGGCAGCACGTACGGCGCTCCGCGAAGTTCGCGTGGCCGATAAGGCCATGAGACCTCCCGATTTATTGAACGTCATCAGCAAGTGGAAAATGGCCGGCATCCCACCAGAACGTGCCGCAGACTTTGTTGAGAACGATCAAGAGTTTTTGGCGGCGGTCGCTTATCGAAAGTATCAAAAAAATCTGAGGTCGTCGGGAGCGGTCGATTTTGATGATTTACTTCTGCTGACCGATCATCTTTTCCAAACAAATCCTGAGGTCTTAAAAAGACAACAACAGAAATTTGATTACGTGCAGGTCGATGAGTACCAGGATACAAATGGGGTCCAATTCCGATTGGTAGAAGCTCTCGTCGCTCCCCATAAAAATCTTTGCGTGGTCGGTGACGACGATCAATCCATTTATGGATGGCGGGGTGCCGAGGTCGAACACATTCTCGGTTTCGACCGTCATTTCCCCGGCGCGAAAGTTGTCCGACTGGAAAACAATTACCGTTGCACCGATCAAATTCTCGATCTGGCCAACCGTCTCGTCAAACATAATGTCGGGCGATATGACAAGACTCTGATCGCGCATAAAAGTTCAGAACACCCGGTTCGATTCGCGGAATTTGAATCTGAGGTCGAAGAAGCCGAAAAACTGGTCGCTGAGATCAAGTACCTGATCGAAGAGAAGAACTTCCCCGCGTCGTCAATTGCCATCCTCTTTCGCACCAACGAACAACCCCGTGTGTTCGAAACAGAACTGCGGCGAATGGATATTCCCTACGTCCTCGTTGGCAGTCAATCATTTTTCGACAAAAAAGAAGTCCGAGATTTGATGGCCTACTTGAAGGCCCTCGCGTTTCCTCAAGATGACATTTCGCTCATGCGAATCATCAACACTCCCACACGAGGAATCGGTGCATCAACGGTCGAAAAAATCTCCACCCGTGCGGTCCAACAAGGCAGCCACTTCTTTGAAGCGGTGGACACCTCGCTCAAAGCGGGAGACATCAGCCAGAAAGCAGCCGACTCTGTCAGAAGTTTTCAAAGGCTACTCGAAACATTTCGAGGACGTACGCAATCAGAAGTTCATCGTCTGTCCGACCTCGTTCACGAACTCATCAAAACCATCGACTACGATTCTGAAATTTGTCGGCAGTACAAAGACGAAGCACAACAAATCGCTCGTAAAGAAGTTCTCGAAGGACTTGTCTCTTCAGTCAGTGATTACGTGCAACAAGCTGAGAAGCCATCATTGTACGAGTTTATTGAAAACTCAGCCCTCGGCGCTCGTGATGACGAGTCCAACAAAGAGGACCTACTCTCTGGCCAGGGAGTGAAACTGATGACTCTGCATTCCGCCAAAGGTCTTGAGTTTCCTTGGGTCTACCTGGTCGGTCTCGAAGAAGGCTATCTCCCTCATCGACGCAGTGTCGAAGATGGCAGTCGAAAAGCCATCGAAGAAGAACGCCGACTGGCCTACGTCGGCATCACACGAGCCAAAGATTATCTGACCATTTCTCGTGCAGGAACTCGGAAGAAGTGGGGCAAGAAACGGCTCTCGCTTCCTTCTCGCTTCTTGCATGAAATGAAGGGCGAGACGGCACCTCCCGAAGTGGCGGCAGCCATCGCGTTTGCCGAAGATTAAGCCGCAGTCGGAGAATAACTGCTTCAATCAATGCTTGAAGTGACGACATCCGGTGAAGATCATTGCCATCCCGTGTTCGTTGCAAGCTTGGATGACTTCCTCATCGTTGCGAGACCCACCCGGCTGGATGACGGCTTTGATCCCCGCCTTGGCCGCTTCATCCACTCCATCGCGAAACGGAAAGAACGCATCGGAGGCCACGACTCCACCCTGCGAACGATCACCCGATTTATAAGCGGCAATCATGGCAGAGTCGAGACGACTCATCTGCCCTGCCCCGACTCCCACGACCATGCCACCCTTCACATACACGATGGCATTGGATTTGACATGCTTGCAGGCGGTCCAGCCGAAGGTCAGGTCGATCATCTCTTCTTCAGTCGGCTGTCGGTCGGTGACGACTTTCCAGTCAGCGGTTGATTCGGCTGCTTCATCCCGATCTTGAACCAACAAACCACCGGTGACTCTCCGGTAATCGAAACTTGGCGTCCGCCCTTCGGTCATGCTGGGACATTTCACCAGCCGCACATTGTTCTTCCACTTTGGTTTGGTGGTGAGTGCTTCAACGGCATCGGCATCAAAATCAGGGGCGATGATCGCTTCGATGAATCGCCCCGGCTCGCACATCTGGTCTGCCGTCGCCAAGTCGAGTGTGCGATTCAAACCGATGATCGAACCGAACGCACTCACAGGATCACCTTCATACGCTTTGCCAAACGCTTCGGAAAGTGATCCACCGATGGCGAGTCCGCAGGGATTATTATGTTTGAGGACGGCGGCTGCCGGTTGCTCGAAATCACTGGCAATCACAAGTGCCGCATCGAGATCGAGCAGGTTGTTGTAAGAGAGTTCTTTGCCGTGCAACTGTTCCGCAGAAGCCAATGTTCCCGCAGCGGGATTCAGTTCAGTATAGAATGCGGCCGACTGATGAGGGTTTTCGCCATATCGTAACGACATCCGTTTCTCGACGGTGATCCCCAAGGTTTCGGGAAACGCTTCCGTCGGCTGAGTCACTTTGTGTAGATAATCGCTGATTGCCCTGTCGTAACGGGCCGTCATTTCAAAGGCAGCCGCTGCTAACTCTCGTCTTTGCGACTCATCCATGCTGCCGTTCTTCATCGAATCCAAAACCGATTCATATTGAGACGGCTTTGTGACGATGGCCACATACTTATGATTCTTGGCCGTCGATCGGACCATACTGGGGCCACCAATATCAATCTGCTCAATCGCCTCGGGAATGCTGACTCCCTCTTTCGCAATCGTTTGCTCGAACGGATACAGGTTACAGACCACAATCTGAAACGGGACAATTCCGTGCTCGGCAATCGCCTCAGCATCTGCTGACAAATCGGGTCGCCCTAAAATCGCACCATGAACTTTCGGATGTAAAGTTTTCACGCGGCCATCCATAATTTCGGGGAAGCCTGTGTACTCCGAAATATCCATGACGGGAATTCCCGCATCGGCCAACATTCGTCTCGTCCCTCCGGTCGAGATGATCTCGAAGCCCAGATCAACCAAACCCTTCACGAATGGCTCAAGTCCAGATTTATCACTAACACTCACAAGTGCTCGTTTCGGGGAGGGATCCGTCATGGCATCAACCTGCATCAATCTTTAAGGTTCAAATGGGTTTGAAGGTTCAAATGGGAAAGACTCAAAAAGAAACGGACATCGGCGAGTTGGCCGATGTCCGTTGGAAAATCAATTTCGGCATCGCTGCAATTATCCGCCAATCACCCAGCGAACGTAACTGCTCGCCGTGAGACCTTTTTCTGCCAATGCCTGCTTGACAGATTTGCTGTCGTCTTTGGCGAAGGGTTGGAAGATCAACACTTTGGCTTCTTCGGCGTACCATTTCTTCATTTGGCCATCAACGATTTTCTCGATGATGTTTTCCGGCTTGCCGCTCGCTTTGGCTTCTTCAGTCAATCGATCACGTTCTGCGTTCACGGTCGCTTCGTCGAGGTCTTCGACGTTAGAAGCGGCTGGGTCCAACGCAGCAATGTGCATTCCGACATCTCGCAAGAGATCGAGATCGGCAGAATCACCTTTGGCCGCAAACAACACGCCGGTCTTACCATCGTGGTGGATGTAACCATTCACAGTGCCCTGACCATCCATGACGGCAAGTCGCGAGAGAATAATTTTCTCACGAATCTTGTTGACCATTTCTTCGTAGATCTCTTTGAGCGGTTTGTCCTGCCCTTCAGCAGTTTGAGCGAGAAGTTCTTCGGGAGTCGCCGCACCGGGACCGTTCAGCAATTGTCCCGCACAAAGATCGCAAAAACCTAGGAAGTCTTCGCTCCGAGAAACCGGTTCCGATTCGCATTGCATCTCGATCATCACGGCTTTGGAATTATCATCGTTAAACTTCACGACGATACGTCCCTCGGTCGTCGTGTTATCAGCTCGCTTAAGCATCACCTTGCCGACTTGTTCACGTAGGATCGAAACGGCTTTGTCCTGATCGCCTTCAGCTTTGACGAGTGCTTTTTTACAATCCATCATCGGCAAGTCCGTGAGATCACGCAGCGCCTTCACGGCTGCAGCGGTGACTTCTGCCATGGTCTTTTCTCCTCAAGTTTGACAAAAACGGGCTCCCACCGGAGCCTATCAGTTGAACGAATCGCAAGACCGTCGTTCGCGACGATCGTCGGTATCAGATATCAGACCGCCTCAAGACATCGAGGGTTCACCATCAGTAAACCCTCTGAATCTCAGAGGCGTCATTCTTATTAACCGTTATTATTTACCTAGACGGGATCGGTTTCAGATCGTCGTCGCCGCCGGGAGCTTGTGGCTGTTTTTTCTGTGGCAACTTGGCTTGACCGAGGGATACGCCAGCACTCAGATGAGCCAGCACCAAACGGATGGAACGGATGCTGTCGTCGTTGCCGGGAATCGGCAAATCGACATCATCAGGATCCGAATCGGTATCGATCAAGGAAACAACTTTAATGCCCAGCTTGTGAGCTTCCCGAACCGCATTTTTCTCTTTACGAGGATCGATGACGACCAATGCTTCTGGCATCCGGTTGAGTGTCCGAATTCCGTTCAGGTTCCGAAAGATTTTGCGTTTTTCACGCAATAGCGTCGATTGCATCTTTTTGGAAAATTTGTCCAGAGCGCCACTTTCTTCCATGGCTTCCAGTTCTTCCAGTCGTTTGAGGCGTTGACGAACGGTGCGGAAGTTGGTCAATGTCCCACCCAGCCAACGTTCGTTGACATAAGGCATTCCGCAAGCTTCAGCGGCTTCCTGAACCGGTTTGGCGGCTTGTCGCTTTGTGCCGGCAAACAGGATCAAAGACCCTTGAGAAGCGACTTTTTCGAGATATTTGCGAGCTCGCAGTAATCCGCGAACTGTCTCTTTGATATCGATGATATGGATATCATTGCGGCGACCGTAGATGTAAGGTCGCATCTTGGGATTCCATCGAGCCGCTTTGTGGCCGAAATGGACGCCGGCATCAAGAATGTCTTTAATGACAATCTTGCCGGTCTCAATTTTTTCTGGTGCTGGTGTTTCAGCCGCGTCAGTCGACATAAACTCTCTCCTGATAAAGCCTTAAGGACTACCTTGAAACAGGACAATCGGGCTAAATCGAAATAAATCGTAAACGGCATCCCGATGCTCGAAACCATTTCGATGTCAACTCGGGATACGCGAACAAGTATAGTAACGTGTGAAGAGAAACCCGTCAATTCAGCGGAACTGAGTGACCAACCCGTAGAACGATTCCTGCTTTGCAAACCGACCGAGTCAGGCTAAATTCAAAATTGAGAGACTCATCCACAGCTATACAGAGAATGATCATGAATCGAAGACCACGACACGGCTATCTATTCACACATTGGTTGGTACTTCCGGCACTGATTCTGACAGGCTGTGGGTCTCAACCGTCGAATGAGGAAAAAATCCTGCCTCCCATTCAGACAGCCGCCTCTCAAAACAGACCTAAAGTCAGAACCAACACCAGCAGTCAGGTTTCGACATCGCCCCAGGCGGTCGACATTGAGGGAGTCACATTCACAATTCCCGCTGGCTGGAAACGAGCCGACTTAATGCCAGCACAAGCGGGAATCATCGCGGCTCGCTATCTCATCCCGGTGGACGGTGGCGAATTGCAACTGACATTTACCAAAGTGAGAGGTGGTATTGAGGCAAACTTTGCACGTTGGACACAGCAGATGGAACTAGACACCGATCCGATTGAGGATCGTATTACGTTGTCAGAGGGTGACGCCTTCTGGATCGACTTGCGCGGAACCTATCGGGCTGGTGGAACCGGCTTCTCCAGTCCCGACCCGGAGTCTAATATTCGCATGCTGGGTGTCGGAATTCCCATCGGTAACGAAGAGTTATACTTGAAGTTGTTGGGGCCGACTGATCAAGTCGCTCAAATTGCGGATGACATCCGCAAACTGGTGAAGTCGGCAGACCTGCCGTGAGTTTGATTTCCTGACCGCCAGCTCTTCACCTTTTTCTTATTCACAATAAAATGATCCTACGAAATTTTGCCAGAGCAACAAAAAAACCTGTTTGGTGAAGGCTTCGACGAGCCCGAGCCTTGGGAATTGGCGGCAGAAGAAGATCGCTGGGGCGCGGAAGTTGCGCTCAACGTCCCCATCGATCAGGTTTTCACTTACGTCGTCCCCGACCCACTCCGCGACAAACTCCATCCCGGACAACGCGTCAAAGTTCCCTTCGGTCGGGGTGGGCGAACGATGACCGGATTTTGTGTTCGAGTCGGTCCGGTCGGGAAAGTCACACGAAAGCTGAAAGAAGTTTCCGAAGTCATCGACCGCGAGCCACTCATCAACCAGCACATGCTCGACCTGACCGAGTGGATCGGCAAACGGTATCTTTCCGGGTGGGGACAAGTTCTCGAATCGGTGATTCCCGCTGGCGTCAAAAAGTTGGCCGGAACGCGAGAGGTCAAACTCTATCAAGTTGCAGAAGGAGTGGACGCTGACGACTCGCGACTCACAAAAAAACAAGCCGGTACCGTGACAGCTTTACTCTATGCCGGTCGGCCCATGCAGGGAGATGAACTCGCCGACGCTGCCAATTGTGGAACCTCGCCTATCAAAACATTAGAGAAGAAAGGACTGCTTGTCACTCATAGCGAGCGACAGTCGGCATTCGAAGCCGACATCGGTCATGTCCAAAAAGAAGAAGACCTCCAGTTGCATGCAGAGCAACAAAATGCTCACAATCGGATTCTACATTCAGTACGCAATGGAGAGCACGAAACGATTCTCTTACACGGCGTCACCGGTAGCGGCAAAACGGAAGTTTACATTCAGGCGATTCGCGAAGTGGTCAGTTATGGGCGGCAGGCCATTGTATTAGTCCCGGAAATCAGTCTCACGCCGCAAACTATTCGTCGTTTTCGGAGCCGCTTCGATTCAGTCGCCGTCCTGCATTCACACCTGACCGACAGCGAACGCCATTATCATTGGAAGCGGATCGCCAGTGGAGAAGTCCAGGTGATCGTGGGAGCACGCAGCGCGATTTTTGCACCGGCACCACGCTTGGGACTCGTCATTATCGACGAAGAACACGAAACGTCCTTCAAACAAGAAACAACTCCCCGCTATCACGCCCGAGAAGTGGCTCGCAAGCGCTGCCAGATGTTGCGTGTGCCTCTCATCTTGGG
>JAQWSQ010000219.1 GCA_029243145.1 Planctomycetaceae bacterium
AGTCAGAATCGCTCGACCGTACAAGCGGGTATTCATATCGAGCCCCACAAATAGGGGGATCACCAGCCACCCTCCGATGGGGCCGTATCGTTTCGTGATCTGCCGAGCAACCAGACCGCAGGTCAGAGCAAGGCAGGCAATGTTCCAGATTCGAATTGACCACAGCTCTTTGCCCGGCGTGAACTGATCGAGACCTGCGATAATAAAGGGCAATAACGGAGGTCGTGTCGTATCGGGCGAGCGATCATCAATTGATGGGCCGGGAGGGACCGCATCATGAGATTGATAGAATTCTTCGAGTTCCGTGGCAGAAAAATCCAACTGATAACCGTCTGCTCGGCTTAATTCCCAACCAATAGAAATATAGGACGGTTCATCCCCCGTGATTCCGGGAGGAACCGTCATCCAGCCACGCAATTGGTAATATCCGCCCAGAAGAAAAGCGGTCAGAATTGTTGCCAACATCGCGTTTCGCGTGGGAGACAGCCGGGGTGAGAGAGCTTGATTGAGTCGTGACAGGGGTTTAAGCATTGAAATTATCTGGTTGAGAACCCAATCAAAGTAATCGACTTACGTCTTGTTTTGGGATATTATGAAGAACCATTACTCAAGAATCACTCCGAAACCACCCTCCAGAGAAGTTCCCACCAAAATAATGAGAATCTCAACGATAATCGCCACCCTTTGCCTGTTTACATGTTCTGTCAATTCACAGGCGTCTGCCGAACATTGGTATCAGTTTCTTGGTCCCACCGGAGAAAGTCGATCTGCGGCTCAAAAACTCCCCGTGAAATGGAGTGAGACTGAAAATGTGAAATGGAAAGTTCCCATTCATGGGCGAGGTTGGTCGTCACCCGTGGAATTGGAAGGTCGGATTTGGATGGGAACCGCGACCCCCGATGGTCACGAGATGTTTGCCGTCTGTGTTGACGCGAAAACCGGAAAGACAATTCACGATATCAAACTGTTTGAAATCGAAGAACCCCGCGAAATTCATAAACTCAACAGTTATGCGTCTCCCACTCCGATCCTGGAACCCGGACGAGCCTACATGCACTTTGGTAGTTACGGCACCGCTTGTCTCGATGCCAAAACCGGCAAGAAAATCTGGGAACGAACCGATCTTCCTTGTCATCACTGGCGCGGGCCTGGTTCCTCGCCCATCATTCATGGTGAAAAGTTGATACTTCATTATGACGGCTTCGACTTTCAGTACATCATTGCCATGAATAAGAACACGGGCGAAACCATCTGGAAGAAAGACCGAGCCCCCTACATCGATTTCATGACCGACAATGGGGACCAGATGAAAGCGTATTGCACGCCTATCGTTGTGGAAGTGGATGGCAAGATGCAGGTTGTTAGTCCCGCCGCGCGAGCGACAGTCGGTTACGATCTGGAAACGGGTGAGGAATTGTGGAAAGTGACCTTCAAAGAACACTCGGCCACTGCCAAACCCATTTATCGTGACGGTATGTTTTATATCAACACGGGGTTCAGCAAGGCGAAGTTGATGGCAGTCAAAGAGGGCGGTAAAGGGGATGTCACCGAGACCCACGTGAGTTGGGTTCAAGCCAAAAGTGTTCCCTCCAAACCGACACCCATTCTCGTGGACGGTTTGATTTTTATGATCCACGATCAAGGTGTCGCCACCTGCATTGATGCCGAGTCGGGAGACATCGTCTGGCAGGAACGAGTGAGTGGGAACTATTCGTCATCGCCACTTTTTGCGAATGGCCAGATTTATGTCTTCTCTCAAGAGGGTAAAGCGACCATTTTCAAAGCGGCTCGCGAATTTGAGATCGTTGCGGAAAATGATCTCGATGCGGGTTTCATGGCATCACCGGGTGTCGTTGATAATGACCTGATTCTGCGAACGGAAACGCACTTGTATCGCCTTGGGAAATAATTCCCTCACGAAGACTTTTTCTACATTCAAAACAGACACCGATTTCTCGGAAAGATTTGCTATGCGTGCTCGACATTTTTTCTTGTTTACTTTCGTTGCTGTCAGTGTCAGTTTTGCCGCGTCAACGGTGGGTGCTGAAGATTGCACCGCAACCGTTACCCACAAGACGCCGCCGAATGTGATTTTCATTATGGCTGATGACTTGGGTTACGGCGATCTCGGCTGTTACGGGCAAACACAACTTCGCACTCCTCACATTGACAGCATGGCCGCAGAGGGAATGAAATTTACGGACTTCTATGCCG
>JAQWSQ010000067.1 GCA_029243145.1 Planctomycetaceae bacterium
AAGATTCATAAAGCCGCGATTGGGAAGTTGTTTCTGTCCAACGATCAGGTCTTCGGAACAGAAGAAATTTACGGCATTGGTGAAGAATTACTGAAGACGTAATCTTTCATTCACAAAGGCTGTATTACATCCAATGCCAGACAAATTCCCACTGCCACTCCGGCAAGAAAAACGGTTCGCAAAACCCATAGTCCATTGGCTGGTCCAAGTTTGATCAATAACCAGCGACCTTTTTTTGTGCTATTGAGAAACCACCGTGAATAAACCAAACCGACCAAGCAGACCATCGCAATTGCATAGCCCATCAACATCTGATCGCGATCTATCGACATATTAGTCCTCTGGCTCTTTGCAGCTCATGTGAACCGAGATTGTAACTGTAATGTCCCTCTCTTAACATAAATCCACCCAAATCTTCTTCCTCAAACCCACAAAGAGAACACATGGCACTCCTTGGTGTGAACATTGATCACGTTGCCACCGTGCGACAGGCACGCCGAACGATTGAACCTGATCCCGTTTGGGCAGCCGTGCTGGCAGAACTCGGTGGGGCCGATGGAATCACTCTTCATTTACGTGAAGACCGTCGGCACATCCAAGACCGCGATCTCCGAGTGATGAAGGAAACCGTCCAAGTCCGCATGAACCTAGAAATGGCAGCCAACCAGGAAATGACCGATATTGCTTTAGAGATCAAACCGGCAAAAGTGACGCTCGTTCCCGAAAAACGCGAAGAAGTCACCACTGAGGGAGGTCTGGATGTCATGACTAATCGTGATCGTGTCAAAACTTGTGTCGATCAACTCATGAGTGCCGGGATTGAAGTTTCTCTCTTCATAGACCCATCAGAGAATCAAATTGAAGCATCACACAAACTAGCGGTTCAGGCGGTTGAACTTCACACTGGCCAATATGCCGATGCTGGAACGATTGAAGCCCAGAATCTGGAGTTATCCAATTTAACAACGGCTGGAAGTATTGCTTCAGACTTGGGCCTGCAACTTCATATGGGACATGGGTTAACGTATCGAAATGTCCAGCCAGTGGCCGCCATTCCCGCAGTTGAGGAACTGAACATCGGACACAGCATCATCGCTCGTGCAGTAATGGTGGGCATGGAGCGAGCTGTACGTGAAATGAAGCAACTGATCACCAACTAAGCACGTTGCCGGTTTTTTGTGCATTGGCAAATTCTCATACGAGCGGGTTGAAAATTTTTCAACTCCATATTCTACTATCATCATTAAACTTAGGCAACGGACGATGATCTGGAGACGTTTCTGGCTCACCGATTGCTCTGTTCAAAGCTCACAACCAATTCCGGTCCTTCTGAGTCTAGACGTCTCAACGATAAACCGGATGTAACCTAAAGTAGCACGTCACCAAACAGTAATTGTATGATGCGATCAGCGTGAGAACGTATCAAGACGTGCCAGAGTGAGACTTAACACCAGGAGACCTTTATCGATGAGTGAAAGTTACAAGCTCGAATACCTTTGGCTCGATGGGCACAAGCCCGAACCTAGACTGCGTAGCAAAACGAAAATTGTGAATAGCGAACCCGCTTCAGCCGATGACTGCCCAATGTGGTCATTCGATGGAAGTTCGACCGAACAAGCCGAGGGTGGGTCTTCTGACTGTATGCTGAAACCTATCTGTCTCGTCCCGGATACCGCTCGTAAGAACGGTTTTCTTGTGATGTGCGAAGTTCAGGACGCAGACGGAAATTCTCACGTAACAAACACTCGTGCTAAGTTCGAAGACGATACAGACTTTTGGTTTGGATTCGAGCAAGAATACACCATCATGGATGGAACAGCTCCCCTCGGCTTCCCCAAAGATGGATATCCTGGACCACAAGGCCCGTATTACTGCTCCGTTGGCATCGATAACTGTGTCGGAAGAGAACTTGTCGAAGAGCATCTCGACCAATGTCTGGCTGCTGGACTGCAAGTCACTGGCATCAACGCAGAAGTGATGAAAGGACAGTGGGAATTCCAGTTGTTCGGTAAAGGTAAAGAAGCCGCCGATCACCTTTGGATTGCTCGTTATCTGTTGGCACGTGTCGCCGAAGATTACGGTGTCTCCATTGAACTCCATCCGAAACCGATCAAAGGTGACTGGAACGGCAGCGGAATGCACTCCAACTTCTCGAATACCGATATTCGCGAAAAAGGTGGCGAAGACATGATCAAAGCGATCTGTGAAGCCTTTGGTGCCGTCCACGACGCCCACATTGGCGAATATGGATCAGACAACAATCAACGCCTGACAGGTCTGCACGAAACTCAGTCCATCGAAAAGTTCAGTTATGGAGTTTCGGACCGCGGTGCATCGATCCGTATTCCGATTGCGACTGCTCAGGACGGCTGGAAAGGCTATCTTGAAGATCGCCGCCCTGCTTCAAACGCAGATCCTTACCGCGTGGCTGCCCGGATCGTCAACACCGTGAAAGGTGTAACTGTCTAACGCAGTCTGTTTGAATGAAATACTCGCTGAGAAGTGAGTCAACATGATCTCCAAGCGGTCTTCCTCGAATTCGGGGGAGACTGCTTTTTGCGTTTATACACTATAAATACTGCTTGATTCTTCCTCTTTGCTGTCTCTGCTCATTTTCCTACACTTCTGTCCTGTATTTACACGTTCGTGTATTTGTAATGCCCTATTCCCCAGCCTGCATTCTCTCCTATGTCTCATCGGGCTAGATTCATTTTGATCGTGCTTGGAATCATACCGCTCGCGGGATACAGTTCTAAGTGGGCGATGCCGGATCGTGATTATCAGGAGAAGTACGACACACCCTACCCTGAAGATAAAGCCGATAAGTGGTTACGGATGGGAAAGCAAATGATGGATGCTCGCCACCTTCGTGATAAAAATGGCTGGTACACAAAAGAAGGCTGGTCAGAAAATCCTGATGCTGGTTTGATTGAGATTGGGGCTTATCAATATCACGATCCCTGGCATTCTACGCACATTGGTATTTCAGGTCTCATTGGCGAAGATAACATCCATGGCCTTCCCGGACTCGAGCTTGGCACACGACTTCAAACTCCTTCGCGACTCGCTCCGTTCGTGGGTGTCGGAACTTACGTGAACGTGTGGGATATTGGTATCAATGCTCTCATTGCTGAAATCAATGACGATGATGATGACTGTGTTTGCGATGATGACGACGATGATGTTGAATGGAAAAAGCGTGTTAGCTAGTGGGTGTCCTGAAAGTTGTTTGGGTTGAGTATTTTGTTGTGGGATCGTGAAAAAGCTCCCCGAAGATTTGTGTTCTATTCGTATTGCTTGTTGAAAAGACAGACAAAACGGATTCGATACACTCAATCTTCG
>JAQWSQ010000070.1 GCA_029243145.1 Planctomycetaceae bacterium
TGGCGAAGAAGGTCTGCGCCGGGCCCCATGCAAACCGTAGAAATTGACGTTCATCCGCCCCGCGAACTTCATTCGTGATGGCGAACCAGAAATCTTCGCACA
This sequence comes from Planctomycetaceae bacterium, assembly GCA_029243145.1. GTDB lineage: Bacteria > Planctomycetota > Planctomycetia > Planctomycetales > Planctomycetaceae > JABURQ01. The sequence goes on from JAQWSQ010000070.1 coordinate 103, forward strand.
AATTTCATCCACCAAAACAGCACCATCCTCCTCACACCCTTCTTTCAGGACACGCACTAACTATGATTTTCTCGATTGTAAACGACACGATTTTCGATCTCGCTAGAGAAACAAAAATCGCCGCGATTGATACGATGAATCGAATCGACCAGAATTGAGAACGGTTCGGTTTTCAACAAAAAACCAAACGCATTGACTCGCAAAGCTTGCTCGATCGAAATGTCAGATGCCCAGCGACCGAGAAACAAGAAGCGCGTTTTCTTTTGACGCGAGTGAATCTCGGCAGCAATATCAAAAGGATCGCGCCCTTTCAGCTCAACATCAATGATGGCGACTTCTGGAAAGGTATCCAGACACGCGCGAATCCCCTGTTGAGGATCGTCGTCCGCATACACAATACTCAAATCCGGCTCAGAGCTCAGATTGGAGGAGAGCGAATCCAGCAGCATTCGCTCACTGTCCATAATCACAAGATGAATGAGGGCTCGGTGAGGCAAGTCCATGTTTATTTTCCTTTAATCACGGTCAACGAATTATCAATGAGAGAATGAAATACAAACGAATCGACGGTTCCGCAGGAGGAAAAACGCGGGACCGATTGACCGAGGGGACAGGAAGCTTGGAAGAGACCGCCATGAGAGACTTTGGCAAACTCTAGTTTTTGGAGGTGTGATCTGGAAAAACGTGGCATCACGTTTTCAGAACTCGCAGTCGTTCCCAAAAAAAGTGGGGGGGGGATTCCACTAAGGGGCAGCAGCATCCAGAAGAAGATTGTTGATATCTCTGAGCTGCTTGCATTGAACTCTTCACCCACACACGGGACAGGGATCTAACCTGTTTCACACCCGAGGGGGGAGGGGAAACTCTCAAATCGTTAGTTTGAGTATAATTCAATCACTCGAATCTCACTAGCCCTTCCTAAAAATATTTTGCCCCCTTCCAGCATTGAAGAATTTCCGATAGAAACCCATGATAACGACGAGTTTTTACCCGTCGGGAATGGCAGTTATATGCGTTTTTTTTCGACCCTTTCCGCAAATAAATCGCAAGCCCCTTCTAGCATAAGACTTACGACTTCTGCGCCGCCTTGATCCCTCCCAGTTGCCCAACACAATGAATAGCGATCTTTCCACGGAAAACTCTGAGCAATTGTCGAAATGGGTTTTGGCGATTCTGATTCTGCAAACCCTCGCCTATTTTGGATGGTTCTTCGCGAGCACTTCGACTGTCGAAGAGGTCCACAAATCTCCCACTCATCTCGAAAACAGCGACCATCAAGAGGGACAAGAAGAGGCTCACGCGAGTGTTAACACTCATGATTCCGCAGGCGAACATCATGAAGCCTCACCGCCACCGGCAATTTACAGCATCATTCCGTTTGGCTTATTGTTGGGAGCAATCGCATTGTTGCCTCTCTTCCACAAGACGGAACACTGGTGGGAACGCAACGTCAATCGTTTCAAGGTTGCCATTGGCCTGGGCTTACTGACGCTTCTCTATTACGCCGTCATATACGGTCATCCCGTGGATGATCATTTTGCACACGGCCATACAGAAGCCGGCCTCTCAGCAGCCATCACTGTGCTCAAAAACGCAATTCTGGTGGAGTATGTTCCGTTTATTGCCTTACTCTTCAGTTTGTACGTCATCTCGGGTGGAATCCACTTGAGGGGAACATTGGTTGGAAAACCCAAGCTAAACGCCACGATTATTGGACTGGGCGGCTTTCTGGCAAGCTTCATCGGTACGACTGGAGCAGCCATGCTGCTGATTCGTCCGTTGATTCGCGCTAATCAAGAACGCCGCTATGTCGCGCATACCATCGTATTTTTCATCTTCGTGGTCTGCAACACCGGTGGATGTTTACTCCCCATCGGCGACCCCCCATTGTTCCTCGGGTATCTTCGAGGAGTCGACTTCCTCTGGACACTCAATTTGTGGCCGATGTGGCTCACTATGAATTGCCTTCTCGTAGCCGTGTATTACCTGTTTGATCTTTTGAAATTTCGAAGTGAAGACTTAAATCTCGAAGAAATCGATGCCGAACAGAAAGAACCAATCTCCATTGATGGAAGTATTAACTTCCTCTGGCTCGTGGGAGTGATTCTGTGTGTCGCATTTTTAGATCCCTCACGCCCACTTCCAGGCACCCATTGGGCTCCCCCGGTGTTCCTGCGTGAAGTCTTGATGGGCCTGTTGACCGCCTTATCGCTCTGGACAACCTCAAATCAGACTAGGCTGCTAAATTCCTTTAACTATGATGCCATTGTGGAAGTCGCAGCATTATTCATCGGAATATTCATTTGTATGCAACCACCGGTTCAAATTCTTGATGTTTATGGATCACAGCTTGGATTCGACGAAGGCTGGAAATTCTTCTGGGGGACCGGACTACTTTCGAGTTGCCTCGATAATGCCCCGACCTATGTGGTGTTCTTCGAAACGGCACGAGCCGTCGCCCAACCGGGTGCAGAGACCGTGGCCGGCGTGACGAGCCTCCACCTAGTTGGAATTTCCTTGGGGGCTGTCTTCATGGGTGCCATGACCTATATCGGCAATGGCCCCAACTTCATGGTCAAAGCCATTGCAGAGAAAAATAACATTCGCATGCCGAGCTTCTTTGGCTATATGCTTTACAGTTGTGCTGTCGTCTTGCCTGCGTGCATCCTGATCAGCCTGATCTTTTTACGCGGTTGATTCATCAAGTCTCAATCAACTCCTGAGTTTCAGTCAATGGAATTTCCATGTCCGATTGGTCATCACTTTGCGAGACACTCAAAGGGCAAGAAATTGTTCTCGATGTGACGGCCATGTATGTCTATCTGGGAACGCTCACTGAGTGGGATGACAAATTCGTGACGCTGGAAACCGTCGATGTTCACGATTTACGAGACACGGAAACCTCGCGTGAACGATATATCGTCGAATCACGGTTGCACGGAATTCGCCCCAATCGCAATCGCGCCCATATTCGCTGGGACGAAATCATCAGTCTCTCAGCCATCGAAGATGTTCTTTAGATCGCTTCTCAACACTTTCTCTCCTCAAATGCAATTTTTGCAAGACGACCGATGCCCTCCCGACGTCCTTAAAACGCCAACCCACCTACATCTAAAGCCCTTTCTCTATTGAGTTTAGGCAAGGATTCACATTCTCGGAACCAAGCCTCTCAAAACGATCTGGTCGAGCCGGTTGAGATTTCATTAAAACTCTCATTCACTCCAGCACGCGAAACTGGAAGCTTATTCTGCAAACAGATTATCGGTTTAAGGTGCATCATGCGATTGATTCTGTGCCTCTCGGCAATACTTCCCATGACGGTCGTTCTGGGTTGTCATCCTCGTAACCATACCGAACGCGGCGCAATGGTCGGCTCGACAGCCGGCGCGTTATTGGGCGGGATTATCGGTCACCAAAGCGGTAACACGGGTGATGGTGTTGTTCTGGGAGCACTCGCAGGAGGCTTAACCGGTGCCGTTGTTGGAAACTCCGAAGATAAAAAAGACATGGCCTACGAAGAACTTGCGCAGGCTGAAATGGCAGCAGCAACCGCGGTCACCAACCTCGACTTAATCCGTATGACTCAAAGTGGTGTCAGCGATGATGTCATCATCAATACTGTCAAAACGCGAGGGGGCCGTATTGATTTAAGCCCCAGTGCCGTCATCGACTTGAAAGCAAACGGAGTGAGCGACCATGTCGTATTAGAGATCCAAAAAGCCTCTCAATCCGCAGCTCGCGGTGAGGTTGTGCGCGTGGTCTCCAGTCGGCCAGAAATTACAGTGGTCCCATCTGTTGGTGTCGGAGTGGGAGTCAGTCAACACCGACATCCATATTGGCACCGACCACGTCCTCGCACTGGAGTCCATCTACACTACTCACGATGATGTAAATCACTGCGCGGACATTGCCCCTTTGGCGGCTGTTTCAACAGCTTGCAAATCAACTTGTTGCCCTGATTCAGGAAACTCCTGTGGTAACAGATACCATGTTTCCTTGAATGAGGCGGAAGTACCCGGTTTTAGTTTTTCTCGCGGGCCAATCGGCTCCAATTCGACCATCGGTCGATCAGGATACCAGATAGACATCGTCAAACCGGCGACTTCGTTGTAAACACGATCGGGATAAACGGGAAACTGTTTGACGAACATCAGGTCGTTGGGCATCAGGTACGCGAACCAACCCGCTTGAGTGTCCATGCCGAGCTTCGGATGAGCGGGAGGGCCTAAAATCTCCAGGAAACCATCTCGGCGACGGATGTTTTTATCTTCGGGGAGATAGTTGATAATGGGAGCCGGAGTGTACATCACATACTGATTGGGGAAGCGGCTTGGCTTGGTAAGCGGCACGACGACGATTCCCCCACCCAGCGCAAATGTTCGACTCCAATAACAATACTCGACAGTTTCCTTGGAACGATTTGTCATCGTTTGTCGGCATTCGAGCTGACTGGTTTTCTTATTCAAAGTGAACTCTCGAATAAGTTGGATGCCGGTCGCTTGATCGTGTGGACTGACAACCTGGACCTTCCGATCTCCGATCACTTTACCTTGCCAAACTCCCTGCCAGAGCACCGGATGTTGGGGAATGGTTGTCTCGGGGCCGATATCAAATCGACCGGGAATCGGTGAACCACCACGTTTTCCCTCTTCGTAGGTCCAGCCTTCTCCTCCCTTCGGCAGCGGTAGTGCTTCCCGATCTTGAAAACTGTAAGACAAAATACGCCCTCCCACTTGAGGGCAGATGATGACGGAAGTTTGATCGTTGGAAATCTTTAAGCAATCATCATAGCCGTACGCGGAAATCTGAGAGACGCCCTCTCGCTCACCGGCTGACGCGAGAGAAACCGAAGACAAGAGGTATCCGAAAATGAGGAGTGAGCGGTTCATGGAGCATTTCTCTCTGACTGGATCATGATTTTGAATGACTTCCGCATTATGATCACACGAGACCGGTATTGAAATGATTTTCTTTCCCAACAGAAATTAAGACACGGTCGTACCAAAAGTGAGCTCTGAGTTGTGAAGTTGCACCCACTCTGCATTGATGATCGGAATCAGGCATGTCGGCAGTCGAACCCATATTCGATGATGAAGCTGATCAACCGCAGCCGGAGGGATCGTTTTTTCAGAGTGCCGGAAAGTGGTTGATTCTTCTACTCTCCCTGTTGGTGGCCGATGTCTCGATATACCGAAGCGAGGGTTACGCGGGATTCAGTCTGTTCCTAGTGCTGGCACCCGCTCTTTGGGCATTTCTATATTTTCGGCCACAGTCGAGAACCCGTACGCTGTTAGTGTACCTGATGCTAGTCATTCTGGCGGCACGCATGTTGATCAGTGGATTCTGGCTACAGCCGATCATGGGTGGGTGGTTACTGGTCGTTTATGCCATGCTTTTAACAGGACGCACTCCCCACGTTCTGGAATCCATTCAGTACGCCACACAATCGGCAGTGGCAGGATTTACGCTGTTACAAAAAAGATCATATCGTGAACGTCGTGGAGTCTGGAACACGATCGGGTTGAGCGGAACTTTGAGTGTCGTCATCCCAGTCTTTTTTGTTCTGATGTTTGGGTTTTTATTCTTCCTCGCCAACCCACACTTAATGGAGCTATTCGGCGAGACTTTTGAACTTTGGTTTCAAACGATCCGAGAGTGGTATGTCGAGCATGGTCCGCAACCTTTGGAACTCGCTTTCCTCATTCTTGTACTCTTTGTGACTGCGGGACTGGTTCGACCTGTCAATCGCTCTCTTGATATGCTGGACATTACCGATGAAAACGAGGTCATCGACGACTTTGTCCAAAGAGATCAACCTTCTGTTTTGTATGCCTCCTATCGAAATACGTTGATTGCAGTGGTCATACTATTTGCCGTGTACATGGTCTTCGAGTTCCAAACGCTCTGGTTCCGCGACTATCCCGATGGCTTTCATTACTCGGGGTACGCTCATGAAGGAGCCTTTTGGCTGACTGTTGCCTTGGGGCTCTCGACATTGACACTGTCCTCTATTTTTCGGCGAGCCACATTCTCGGATGCTCGAATTCAAGGCTTGAAAAAAATAGCCTGGCTTTGGTCGGCTGAAAACCTGTTTCTCGCGTTGGCCGTGTATCATCGTCTTTGTATCTATGTTGGCTTCAACGGTATGACACAAATGCGTGTGGTGGGATTTTTCGGCATTTCGGCTGTCGTGGGAGGATTCGCTCTGGTTGTGATCAAGATTATCAAGCAACGACGGTTTCATTGGCTCATACGTCGGCAGTTATGGGTGCTGGCAATTTTTGTCTATCTCTACGCTGTTGTCCCCACTGATCGATTCGTCGCCCAATACAATGTCCGGCATATCTTAGCCGGCAATCCGGCTCCTGCAGTTCAATTTGCCGTCCATCCACTCAGTGACGAGGCGGCATTAAAACTTTTCCCGCTTCTCGAATGCGAAGACGAAATCATTCGTGAAGGCGTTCGTGCCATTCTTTCCGCACGTTTTGATCGAGAAAAAGAAGAAGCCAAAGAACGTAAGAAGAGTGGGTGGACTGCCTATTCGTTGGCCCATCGAAAATTACTCGCATTGATGACTGACAAATCAGCGCAGCTTGTATTTGAGAGAGGCCAAGGGGAACGCGATACTGCAAAAGAGGCGTTCATCGACCATACCTATCAATGGTATTGAGCATTGATTACTCGTCCGACGCATGCGGGGCCGGTTGTTCTGAGAGAATCGCGTAGGCATTTTCAGCCGCATGTTGCTCGGCTTCTTTTTTCGTATTCCCCCAAGCAGCCGGGTAATACTCATCACCGATGTAGGCAGACACCTTAAAACATTTAGAGTGGTCGGGGCCTTTTTCATCCAGCAATCGATAGCCGGGCGTGAGTTGGAAATCTTTCTGAGCAAGCTGTTGCAGCACACTCTTGAAGTTCTCCTCTTCTTCCTGCTCGACCAGACGCACAATTTCGTCTTGCAAAACGGCTCGCAGGAATGAGCGGGCCGATTCGTAACCGCTATCAAGATAAATGGCCGCTACAACTCCTTCGAATGATCCCGCCACAACGGACTCGGGGATTTCTCCGTGGTTGGAAAGTCCTTTGCCCAAGTAAAGGCAATCATCGAGACCCATGTCGCAAGAGATTCGTGCGCATGTCGAACGACTGACGACAGATGATTTGATGCGTGTCAGTTCCCCTTCGGGATAGTCGGGATAGCTCTCAAACAGAGTTTCGCAAACCACCATGCCTAACACCGAATCTCCCAGAAATTCCATACGTTCGTTCGATGTCAAACGCGATGCGGCAATCGAAGAATGCGTTAAGGCGCGTCGTAATAAGTCACGATTCTGAAACTCATACTGGAGGATTTCCTCGCAACGAGACAGATTGGCTTCTTCAGAAATTGAATCGGAAGGTTGGAACGACATGGGAACGTCATACGATCTATGGACCGGGGTGTAAGGCGAGTCCCCTATGATGCAGTAGACGGTGAAAAGGGTCAACCACCACTCGGTTGAAACTGCCGACGAAGGACGTTTGCTCCTGTCTCGGCACTCTGCTTTTTCAGGGCTTGATAACAGTCATAAATCCCCTGTGCTCGCGCTTCGCGGGCCAAATCCCAATACTCGGTGGACGGGCTCTCCGCAAATTGCTTGACGGCTTGGGCATCGTTCAGGTCGATTTCCTGCTCCATAAATAGTCGTAAGAAATCGTCCCAACCATGCCGATGAGCGGTTTGATAAACGCGTGATCCGTCATCAATTTTCACATTTCCATCTTGGCCTGTGAGCATCATGCGTCCGCTGACATGTTCGGGGAGTTCCATTGAGTAAACGGGCATTGTTGCCGTTTCGGTCTTCGTTTCTGAGAGACGAACCCAACCTGCCTCATCAACTTTTCTCACGTTTTTCGGTTGCTCGTTGAACGGATTTTCTCGCTCCGTCAGCATGCGAGGCGTCGATTGCAGGGCATCCGAAAAAGTATTGAGAGACGCAACATAAGAGAGAAATCGATTGTCAAAATCGAGCTGAGCAACCTTTAAACGATTGCTGAGTGGATAGGGATTGTTTTGAGTGCGCAGATCCTGAACGTAGCCGAGTAAGGCTTCTCGCGTTTCAGGATTGTGATGGAGCATAAAATGCACCCAGGCCCACGATTCCTGATAGTCGAGCCGTTCCAGATCTGCGAATTCGTCGATATTTTCAAGCCGCTTCAGATCGGGTTTCCACCCCGACCCAATCTTGGCCGTCAATTCACTCGGGTAGTTACTGTTGAGTTCACCCGGTTGATCGCCGGCCACTTCAAAGTATTCTGCCAATCCTTCATCCAGCCAGAGCGGGACATTCTTCAAGCTGGCATGCAGTAAGCCGTGCGTATATTCGTGACGCAGATCTTCCTGAATTCGTTCTCCCCAATAACTAAAGACGGCCAACTCGTTGGAGGTCTTGAAGAAGTATGCGCGACGGTGAGGCAAGCCGGGATACATTCCTGCCAAATATTGACGATATGCCTGTTCGTGATCGAAGAGATAAACGGTAACCGTTCGCTTTTGTTCGGGTAAATCCAAGTTTTGATAGACCTGCTGTCGCAGCTCCTTCAAATTATCGATCAACTCATGATCGGGAGAGATCCGGAAATCGCTCAAAACCAGTAGCTGATCGCTGCGGACTTTATGTTTGGCGGGCAGCGAGACCTTGGCTGAGTTGTGGTTAAGAAAGAGGCAGCCGGGTATCAGGAACATCAATCCCAATGTGACCACGCAAGCTCTCCGTAAAGAAACCGAGATTCGGATTCTCCCGCACAGAGTTCGAGATGGCTGACTGGGAATGATCATTAAAATGAGTTGACTTCAAACGGATTCGCGACTTCTGGCTCGGAGCCTAGGGAGGGCAGTAACTTTTTAAGGGTCTCGTCGGCGACTGACGCTTTGACGAGATCGCTGCGACCATCGGCAATCAATGCACGTGCCACCTCGGGATGATCGCCCCAATCGGTGATTGACCAATCACGAATGTCGACATAGACTTTCGAAAGGCTCGATTGAGATTTGGGAACGATGAGAAACCCTTCTTCCGACATCACGAAGTGATACTCGTACGAGAGCCCCATCAACAAGAGTCCGCTGAACAACCCGCCTAAAAAGAGCCACAGCGATTTCATCAAAAGCATCCTTACCCATTGAGTTGATCGGATTGGGTGATGCCTCTGCATCACCGCGCATAATCTCTCCGTGATTTTGCGAACGGAATCATCCCAGAAACGCAGATTCCTCTCAAGATCAATTCTGGAAGCACTTTACGTCTTAAATAGCAACCCCGCAAGAACTTTCAACCGAATCGATGGTCGGGACAAACAGACCAGAAACAGTCCTTATTGTGCGATTGCACCAGGCAGATACGAGGAGGATCGTTTGGCGATAGGGATGTGATTTTTTGCAGATCTTCACAACAACTTCGCGATATGAACATCATGAAGAGAGGGCTCACTCTCGGTGGAAAGCACCGGCTCTCGACTCTAGGATAGAGATTCTTCTATTCTTTGGAGCCTGAAATGTCTACCCCCTTACTAATCGACACTCACTGCCACCTCGACGAGTCTTCCTTTGATCATGATGTGGCCAACGTCATCGAATCTGCCACGACGGCTGGCATTGTCTCGATGTTGACCATTGGAACAACTCGCGAAAGCAGCGAACGTGCTGTCGCCTTGGCGGAACAATATGAATCCGTTTTCGCTGCCGTCGGTATTCAACCGAATTATGTCGCTGAAGCAAAAGCTGGAGATTGGGAACATATTGTCGAGTTGGCGGCACATCCGCGAGTGCTGGCAGTGGGAGAAACCGGTCTCGATAAATACTGGGACCACGCTCCGCTAGAACTTCAAGTCGATTACTTTGATCGGCATCTGGAATTGTCGAACACCATCGGCAAACCGTTCATCGTTCACAATCGTGAAGCGGATGCTGAAGTCGTTGAACAATTGAGGCGACATGGGAAGCAGGGAAGTCTGCGGGGTGTCATGCATTCCTTTTGCGCCGATCAGGAAACAGCCGATGCTTGCCTGGAACTAGATATGTACATGTCGTTTGCCGGCATGGCGACTTTCAAAAGAAACGAAGAACTCCGTAAAATCGCCGGAAATATCCCTGTGGATCGAATCTTGGTCGAAACCGATTCCCCCTATCTTTCACCACATCCCATGCGGGGCAAACGAAATGAACCCGCTCGCGTGGCATTAACGGCACAAGTCATCGCCGATGTTCGAGAAGTCAGCATCGAGGAGTTCTCAGAGCAAACGACGGCAAATGCTCGACGATTATTTGGATTCCCAGACTAATTCTGGTTGTCGATCAGAAGCAGATCGTCATAATATAGAAACGCTCTATCTATCGAACAAGGAAGTCGAATCTCGATGTCATCGGTTTCTCAAACGATGCCCGAAAACTAGATTATGGAATCAAAGTCATCACGCACCGATTCAATAAAAGTTCCACACTCCTTGACCGGTGGATCTTCTGATCTCATTTTGAAGCTGTTCCTCAAACACGGGCTTCGCCCAGCGGGTTGGAGGAAATTGCCAACTTGGGGCAGTCTGCTCTTAAATTCTCTGACCGGAGTTCCATTTCGTTGGCAGGAACGATTCAGCTCTCGTCGTGCCAAAGCCTTAACCACAAAACCCGCTCCGCCTTTGTTTGTCATTGGTCACTGGAGAAGCGGAACAACTCATCTCCACAATTTACTGACGAAGGATCCACAGTTCGGATATCTCACGATGCGTCATTGCATTACACCGAACAGTTTCCTGACCATGCCCGACTTCATCAATCGTAAGCTCGCCGCGATGATGCCCGATCGGCGTCCTGTCGATGGAATGAAGATGGGTTGGGACTTTCCCCAGGAAGAAGAATTTGCGTTGGAAAGAATGACGGACGTTTCTTACAACCACTGCTACCTCTTCCCCGACCGAGCCAAAGAGTTGTTTCGTCGCTCGGTGACGTTTGATCAAAACCCAGCAGCAGCGACGAAATGGTCGGCCGAATATCACAAGCTGATATGCCGGCTGAGTCTGGACCAAGAAGGGAAGACGTTATGCCTGAAGAATCCTCCGAACACCGCTCGTATTCCACAACTATTGCATCTGTTTCCCGATGCAAAGTTTGTTTTTATCGTGAGAAATCCCGAACACGTTTTCAGATCGACACGTAACCTCTGGATGAATGTGACACAGCTTCTCGGCCTGACCAAGACCACCGAAGAGAACATCGAGCAGAATTTCCTCTCGTTCTACACAGCGTTGATGCAAAAATATCTTGCCGACCGAGATTCGATTCCGGCGAAAAACTTGGTGGAAGTAAAGTTCGAAGATCTGGAAAACGCCCCTTTCGAGACTTTGCAGTCGATCTACTCCTCACTAGAGCTTGATGGGTTTGAAACGGCAAAACCACTCTTTAAAGAGTACATTCAAGAGAAGTCCGGGTTTCAAAAATCGGCTCATCAACTCGATCCGGCTGAAATCGAGTTGGTCCAGAACCACTGGGGCTTCGCAGCGAAGGAATGGGGATATTCAAGGGAGACTTAGCACCCTATCTCCCCCAAGTTTATCTCAGCAACAAGTTTCTGGTTCTGTCAAATCCGATTGATTCCGCAGCAGGTTCGGATATGATGAGATTTCGCGCGGCAGGGGATCGCACAAGAATCGTCCGGCTTCATCGCCAGGACACTGCGGGGCAACCCCGCGGGTGAAAGATTGTTTCCCATTCGCAGTTGAATGAACCTGTTGGTCGGAGTGACCAACAAGTTCATTCGCCACAGGATCGGTTGTGCCACCTGCCGCGCGTTTTTTTGTATCTCGCTTTCCCAGCCGCTCACCTCACGAACGAAAGTCTCCCGATGTCTGACACAGACCCGGAACTCGTTCCCGATGATGTCATCCCACACAAAAACTTGCCTCCTCTCGAATATCGAGACATGCCGAAGGCCATCCCCTGGAAGGCCATGATTGGCCCCAGTATTATCCTTGCCGGTCTCTCGCTCGGCTCGGGTGAATTCATGCTCTGGCCCCACATCACCTACAAAGCGGGGTTCGTTTTCTTCTGGGCCTGTCTGCTGGGTGTGATGACGCAATATTTCCTCAACATGGAAATTGAACGCTACACACTCGTCACGGGCGAAAGCGCGATCACCGGCTTCTGCCGGATGAGCAAGCATTGGGCCTGGATCATGCTGATCTGCAATATTGTTCCGATGGCTTGGCCCGGTTGGGCGAGTGGAGCGGCGACAACGCTTTCCTGGTTGATCTTCGGACCGATTGATGCCGCCGGTGGTGATTTCTCGGCTCCCTACACGAACTGGTTCGCCATTGCCGGGCTGGTACTTGTCGGTGTCGTTCTGACATCCGGTCCCGTCGTCTATAACACCGTCGAAAAGATCCAAACGTTTTTAGTCGCCTCGATCATGATTGCCGTGGTGGTGTTGGCGTTCATTCTGGTGAAACCCTACGCGGTCACAGCGATGTTTGCGGGAGCAATGAACCTGGGAGAAATGCCGCCTCCCGATTCGGGGTTGGCGTTCGTCGCATTATTGGGGGCTTTGGCATTTGCCGGAGCGGGAGGAACCTTGAACCTCGGGCAATCGAACTATATCAAAGACAAAGGGTACGGCATGGGAGCGTACATCGGACGGATTACGAGCCCCATCACCGGCCAGGAAGAAGCGAGTCCCGAAGTCGGTTA
>JAQWSQ010000071.1 GCA_029243145.1 Planctomycetaceae bacterium
GCATCGAACGAGTTTTGATGCTCCGTGGGCATATCAAAATGAGTCCTTTCATAGAGGAATCACCAGATGGCGCAAATGGCGTGCCAAAGTTTATTGCTTCGTGACGCCATGCCGAAGTAAGTCCCATTCGGCTATCGCCCAGCGGCTGATTAAGTGAAATAACAATTCAAGTTCAGAGTATATCCGACGATATCAGCGGAAACGCGCTAGCGTCCGGTTTTAAACGAGCACTTCAATTCGATCTTTGGCAATTAGAATTCAGCATAACGTGCGTGCAAAGCACACCGGAGCATCGCTCCAAGCCTGAAAGTCCCCAAGCCGTTTACAATGCTGAGGGAAATACTTCTTTTGAGGTGTGCATAACCAGAATGTTGCAAACTCAAAGACATCAACAACTTGCTCAAGAGTATCGTCAAGAGTATGGCATTTCGTACTCTTGAGTCGCAGGCTGTTTCAAAACCGCAACACGCACCCAAGGGCCACCCGGACAAGAACCATCGGATCAAGCCGATTCGGCGGGCTGCTTAATTGTTCTTGACCGCCGAGGTTTTTTGAGTCTCAGGTGGCTTTTGTTGTCGCGGAGCTTTTGCGTATGTGTCCCACTCATCGTGACCAATGACACAGCGGAAGCCGCAATGGAATGAGCCGCTCACTTCGTCACCTTTCATGCGTGCAGACACTCGATAACCGGTGCAATAATTGTCGTTGCACATGAACGAGCCGCCGCGTTGGACTCGTTTGACATATTGAGGTTCGAGCGGATCATAACTCTCTGCCGGTCCGGGAGGATTTCGTTTTGGGCTGAATCGGTAATAGTCTGGACGGTAATAATCTCCCGTCCATTCCCACACATTGCCCGACATATCGTACAGGCCGTAACCATTGGCGGGAAAACTGGCCACGGGGGCCGCATGCTTGAAGCCGTCTTCCACTTTTCGTTCAATCGGAAAGACTCCCTGCCACATATTGAACAACCATTTGTCATCCGGGTTTCGTTCGTTTCCCCAAGGATAGGATTGTGCTTTTAATCCTCCTCGCGCGGCGAATTCCCATTCCGCTTCTGTGGGCAATCTTTTGCCCGCCCATTTACAGTAAGCCATGATGTCTTCGTAATTGACATGCACGACGGGATTTTTCTCTTGACCTTCGATGGATGACTCGGGTCCATGAGGATGTCGCCAATCGGCTCCCTGAACCAGCTTCCATACATGATACGGCCAAAGTGGATCGCTCAAATCAATTTCTGAAGCATCAAAATCGGGATTGAAACAAATGGATCCCGGCTCGAGATTTTCGTCGGGGATCACCGAAATGTCGGGGACTTGTCTTTTATATTCTTCACGAGAATGTTGCCTCTCGGCGTAAGTGATGTATTGGGTCTCTTCGACGAAACGAGCGAATTCTTCGTTGGTCACTTCTGTCGCATCCATGAAGTAGCCGTCCAATTCGACTTCGTGGACAGGGCCTTCGTCCCGTTTGGTCTTGGCCAGTTCATCCTGGCCACCCATCATGAATGCTCCGCCGGCTATCCAAACCATTCCCGCGGGAGGTTGATGTTTTGTCTCGACGACCAACGGCACTGTTTCATCCGATCCAGGCACTTCAACTTGAGACTCCGGTTCGGGTGTTTCGGCTAACGTGGGGGGATCGATCCGTTCGATGCGGTCGGGAAGAGTTGCCACGGCAACAATTCCACCGCAAATACCGACCGAGAGAACAAGCGCGAGTGTGGGACCACGATTCATGGTAATGAGAATCTGCAGAGTTAATGAGTCAGTCTGTTTGGGGAAGGACCATTTATCTTACGCCTGAACGGAAAGAGGATCAAACGGTGTTTTCCCGATGTCCTTTGACATTGCGATAAACTCTAGCGGTTATTTGAGTTGTGAGACCGTTTCGACGAGTGTGTGAACCATTTTTCCCGATCCGCCACCTTCCTGATGCGGTTTTGAACTTTCCGCAAACGCCGGACCGGCAATGTCGAGATGCACCCAAGGGGTCTCGTTGACGAAGTTTTCGAGGAACTTGGCTGCGGTGATCGCTCCCCCCCAACGGCCTCCAATGTTTTTGACATCCGCCAAGTCACTCTTCAATAACTCGTTGTAATCATCGAACATGGGCATCGGCCAGACAGGTTCTCCGCAAGTGTTCGCAGCCGCCTGAACTTTGGCCGCCCATTTGTCATGATTACTGAAGAGTCCTGTGACGTCTGTTCCCAGCGCTACGACGCAGGCTCCTGTCAGTGTGGCCAGATCGATGATGTAATCGACTTTCCGATCCGCCGCATAACAGAGGACATCGGCGAGCACCAGTCGCCCTTCTGCGTCAGTATTATGAACTTCGATCGTCTTGCCATTTCGGGCGGTCAAGACATCTCCCAGCTTATAGGCATTTCCGCTGACGAGGTTTTCGACCATGCCCATCATGCCGATGACATTGGCTTTGAGTCCGAGTTCTGCGATGGCTGCCATCGCTCCCAAAACTGTCGCCGCACCGGCCATGTCACATTTCATTGTGATCATCCCTTGCGATGGCTTGAGTGAATAGCCGCCGCTGTCGAAGGTCACACCTTTGCCGACCAGTGCAATCGTGGGAGCGTTCGGGCCACCATTGAGATATTCCATGACAATCAGTCTCGGTTCACGATCACTGCCCCGAGCCACGGCCAGTAACGATCCCATTTTTTCATCTTGGAGGCGTTTCTGATCCCAGATTTCGCAATTCAAATTGCTGAATTCATCGGCAACCTGTCGCGCTCGTTGAGCGAATGATTCGGGATAGATTTCGTCAGGAGTGCGATTGACCAATTCGCGGGTTAAGTTGATAGCGTCACCTAGGACTCGACCCCGACCGACGGCTTGTTTTACTTCCGGTTCGACAGATGGTGATTCGATGAGAAAGGTCACATTTTTGATGGGATATCGATCGGTTTCGGCTTTGTGGAGTGCTTGTCCCGATCCACCAACAATGGTCGACTTCGCCCAGATTTCTGCTTGTGTTAATAGGTTGACGTCGTGTGTCGCTGAGGAGTTTAATACGATCCCCACAGAACGATATTCTTTATCGGTAATACTGCGAATTGCCGTCATGGTGGCTTTTTCAAATCCCGCCCGTGTCAGCTTTTCGGGATCTCCAAAACCGACCAGCAACAGTCGGGTCGCGGCAATTCCATCGGCATTCAGTAGTTTGACAACATCGCCAGATTTTCCAGTGAGATCGCCATTCTCTTTGAGACGAGTCAGTTGCCCGTTGAGGGCATCGTCAATTTTTTGAAGCTGTGGATGAAAATTCGCTTCCTCGGCAATTGTCACGATCAACCAATTGGTATCAACTTCTGCAGGTGAAATCGGGTCCACTTTGAATGTCATCGATGTTTCTTTCTCGATTGGTAGATCGTGAGGTGACTGTCATCTCTGATGATCGACAGATTGCGCAACATTGTCAATTATGGGCGGAGAGATCGTGTGTATTTTGCCATGACGTTTTCAAATTATTACGGTTGTTCAACTTCAAGTAACTGGTCAGCCTCGATGTTCTCCAGGATTTGTTCAGTTCCATCGGGCCAGCGAATCGTGAGTCGTTCTACGAGATCGGCATCGCCCAATCCGAATGTGACCGGTAATTCCATTTGCGAAAGATAGCCGCGAGTTGGCGAAACGGTGCGGAATTGTTGCCGGCCTTTGGTGGACATCGTGATTGTTGCCCCGATGCCTGCGAGGTTTTGTCCGTTTCCGGTCAGTTTGACGCGTAGCCAATGGTGATTGAGTTGTTGATCATTTCGTATCAAGCGGGCCGGTTGTCCCGTTGCCGTGAGTACCAAGTCGAGATCGCCATCGTTGTCGATGTCGGCATAGGCGGCACCTCGACCGACGAGAGGTTTTAAGAAATCATCCCCGGTTTTATTCGCGGGAAGTGCGACGAACTCCGTTTCGTTTTCAGGCCCTGAGTTCCAGAAGAGTTGGGGAGCCTGTTCGTAAGTTTGACTGGCCTGTACCTTATTGATCTGTTCTTCGAGATGTCCGTTTGTCTGTAATAAGTCGAGCCGACCATCGAGATCGGCATCGAAAAACAGCACACTGAATGAGAGTTGCATGCGGGTGTTGGAACCGAGCCCGTTCGAGACTGCTTCGTCATAAAATTGTAAGTTGTTGTCGCGAGTTACGTAGAGTGCCGTCATTTCATTCGCGAAGTTACCAATCGCCACCCCAATGGTCGGGTCGTTTCGGAAATGGGAGGTGTCTATTCCCATGGCACCGCGGGCGGCTCCTTGCAGATCAAACGCGACTCCGGCAAGAGTGGCCATCTCCACGAAGCGACCGTCTCCCTGATTGACAAAGAGGAAGTTCTGGACGGTGTCGTTCGAAACAAAAATATCGAGATCCTCATCCGTATCAAAATCTTCGAAGACCACACCCAACGATTTTGCGAGAGGCGTTTGCGTCGCGGGATTCAGAACGCGTAATCCGGCAGAATCTGAAACATCGATAAATTTTCCTCGCCCATCATTTCGATAGAGCGAAGGGAAGGTTCCTTCAAAATTTTGCGGTCGTCCATAAGCAGGGATGTTACCTAGAATTGTAAATTCCTGCGAAAGATCGAAGTCACGCGACCAGACGACATAGTGGGCAACGAACAAATCGAGGTCGCCATCTCGGTCGTAATCGAACCAGCCGGAAGAAGTGCTCCAACTCTCGGGCTCACCACCGACGCCCGCCTGCTCGGTCACATCGACAAATTTGCCTTCGTCATTCCGTAACAGTCGATCTTCGCCGAGACACGAAATAAACAGGTCCACCCATCCATCGGCATCGAAATCGCCGCAGGCGACGCCCATGCCATACAAAGAAATATCGAGCCCGGCGAGAGACGTGACATCGGTGAAGTTTCCCGAACCGTCGTTCGCGTAGAGTTTCATCGTGGCAATGGACGATTCGTTTTGATCGGCCCAAGGCCAGCGTTGGGAGTTGATGAAAATCAGGTCCTGATCTCGGTCGTTATCGAAATCAAAAAAAGCACACCCTCCTCCCATTGTTTCTGGTAGTAATTTCTCGCCGGCTGCTCCATTCTGGTGGAGGAAATCGATCCCCGCGGATTTTGTGATATCGGTCCACCGAATTTCCGGGAGCTTAATGTCTTCCGCTTCAGCAATGGAGGGAAGCTTGGTCGGGGTGTTGTCGATTTCGATCAATTCTTCCATTGGTTTCAGGTATTGAAACGCAAGAAATCCACCGATCCCCAGAACGGCAAAGACAATCAACGATCCCACAAACACGGTACCAATGATGGCATCGTCTTGTTCTGGTTGTTGATGAGTGTCGTTCATGGTGAATTTTCTTCAATATTGGAAGTAGAATCTTTTGTGCGATTTGTTAAACCCGAAGCTTCCGCTCGTTGCAACGGATAAATGACGAGTGGTTCGGAGGCATGATTGGCGGCAGGATACTTCTCGCGGGCAAGCCGAATGGACCGGCTTTGAGCCGTATCATCGTCTTTATATTTCTGATGAAGCGTTTTGTGCTCCTCGGCACGTTCTGGTTTTTCCAGACGATCATAAATTTGTCCAAGATTGTAATGAGCCGAGACATTTTCTGAGTCGATCACTAATGCCTTCTCAAATTCGATCGCGGCCTGGTGCAGTAGTTCGTTCCGATCCTCTTTCCTTTCGTTTGTCCGAATCTGTTGGGCACGATCAAACAGTGTCTGTCCGAGTAAGTTGATGACACGGTAATCGCGACTGAAATCGAATCCATGAGCAATGCGTTCTTCTGTCACTCCATAAAGTACGCTGCGGAAGTTTTCTTCGGCTTCGTTGAGTCGCAGTTGCTCTCGATTGATCAAACCGCTCAACCAGGAGAGTGTCCATTCGGGTGCGGCGGGATCGTCATATTTGGAGGCGCGGACAATCGCTGCTGCGGCTTCGTCGGTTCGGCCTCCTTCCCGATGGAGGACTCTCGCAAGATTTAATGGCCCGTCGTATCGTCCCAGTTCTTCGACTTTACGAAATGCGGCTTCGGCTTGTTTGAGTTCCGCTTTGCCTTCGAGAAACAGGCCGATGCCGTAATCGTTCCAGCGTTGCCAAAGTGGGATTTTACGATCAGGTGTGACTGCGGGAATCGGAGCGCCTTCCACAGGCAAAGTTATAGAATCCTCGGCAAGTGTGAGGATCGGAAGATCGTCCGTCCGGTCGTTTTTGGTCTCGGCTTTAATGATGTCGAGATACTCGCGATCGAACTTACGGTAGTTTAGCTTGATGTTGATTTCGAGTGGTTGGTCGAGATTATCAGGCAGGGTGAATCCATAATGGACAACTTGTCCGGCACCGGGAGGAATCTGGTGATTGTACAAGGGAGTAAAGATATCTTCTGCGTTACGGCGGTTAATCCGATTCCCGTCTTTATCGAGCATGAAGACATTCACGAAGTGAGACCAACGATCCACTTCACCGCGTTCGTCGAGAGCCCCGCTGCGACCAATCACGCGATCACCACTTTTCAAAGTCACTTCCAGCCAGACTTCGTTCGAGTCGGCGGTCCCTTGCGTGAAGAGATGCCCCAATTTCAATGTGCGGATCACAGTTTCCAGCAGATAACTTTGCCCCGGTTTGAGTGTTGGGATTTCTGGACGAAGTGGTGCGATCAATTCATCATCGACGTTGCCGCCCGTCTTGATTCCAAAGATATCGACTCGCATGGTGTCGGCAAGAAATTCGCGATGCGCTTCGATCATTTTTTCGGGAGCATCGACCAGATGTAAGATTCCGGTGTTGCCCGCTGCGAATTGGTGATTGTGGATCATCAGTCGGTCATCGCCGTCCACTAACTTTCGAGCTCCAAAGTCATTCGAAACTTCCGGTGCCATATGGCATTTGTTGCAGTTATCAAAGGCGTTGGGAGGGTAATAAAAGCTGGACGCACCATGTCCTGAAACACCAGAAAGTAGCCAGGCATCGTAATGATTTTGGCCGCGAAGAAAATCCTTGTAGCCGGTGACTGCTTTGGGCAGATGGACTTTATGACACGTCGAACAAAACTCTGCCGAGCTGTGAAAGTCTTTCAGGAATGTTTTTTTATGGAAGGCCGGTTTGGCTTTGACGAGTTGTTCGTTGAGCCATTGCAGAGTTTCGTTTTGGCTGAATGCGAACGGATAATGGAGCGGTTCTTCAATCGTGTAGTCAGCATTACCGCGATTAGAATTGACATTGGAAATGGCATGGCAGGAAGTGCAAGTGATCCCGGCTTGTGCGGTCGGATGATGGACATCATCAAAGTTGGGATCGTCAAAAGCTCCACTGAAAAAGGGAACCGGGTCGTGACAACCGGCACACCAGCGCGACGCACGCACATGACCGTCCCGTTTGAGACTCACTTCGCGAGTCTCCCGAATGGAAGTCAGATAAGCGGGGTTATTGAACGAACTGAAGTGATGGGCGCTATGAAACCACCCTTTGTAGGCATCTTCATGACATTTCAGGCAATACTGGTCGTTGTCCAGAACTGCGGCGGGGATGAAGTCTCCACTGGCTGTTCTCGCCAGTGATGGCTCAAAATATTTGACTCCCTCATCCGGTCCGATGCTGTTCCATTCACGCGGATCGGAAGTATGAAAGGCCATCATGCTCCCCACGGCGACCGTCACGATGGCTCCATAGGCGAGTCCCAGCTTCCAGCGAATCTTTTGACCGACCAGCCTGTGGAGCCAATACAACCACCCGCTGACAAACGGTAATCCCACATGCAACCAATAAACCATGTCCCGAGAACCGGGATCACGAAGCTCGAGATCACCGATGCGTACCAATAATAATCCACTGATCAGAACCAGCGAACTGACGATTAGTAGTGCATACCCAACGCGAATCGCCCGTTTATTTTTGCGTTTGCGAGATGTCAGCATATGGGTGAGGCCAAACGCAACAAACGGCACCAGCAGAATCAGCCCCAACACGACATGTCCCAGGAACATAAACAGATAGAACTGATTTTGATACGTTTGTTCGCGCGACCATTCCATTAATGTGATGGCGGCGAGATAGAGAGAATTGGCTCCTAACAACGCGACCAGAAAAAAGACAATATTCAATAAAACTTTTAATCGCGGACCGATGGCAGGAACATATTTCCTGACGGGTCGCGAAGAGGATTTCTCTTCGGAAGAATTCGACATCAGAATCACTTTCGTCAATACAGGATGTCCGGTGAGACTCGATGAAGAATCAGCCGGAGAATAATCTGTCGATCAGACGAAAGAGGCTTGGGGTGGTTTGTCGAGAGCAGCGATGAAGGGTGATGTTGGAGGTTGATCATCACCCGGTCGATGAGTGGCAGGACTGGGAGTGGGTGAGTCTTTCCATGAACCATGAATTTCGTGAGAGAGGCGTATGTCTTCCAGAATGCGAGAATCTAAAGACGTTGCCGGGTCGATGGGAAGTTGGTCGCGTGATCGACAATTTCCGCTCGCACAAGGCGTGGGTTCAACCGGATGTTGGTGATCAAGATGCGACTTTGTCTGATCTGTCTCAGCGAGAGAAACGGGCATTCCTTTGACATGCAGATAGTCACCACAAGAAGCGTCTGCTGATGACGCTCCTGCGCAACAAATCAGAGCGACTGTGAAGCACAGTCGCCAGTTTGAAAGACCAATTGTTGAGTACCAAAATCGCATTCAGAATTCGATAATAAGGTGATAACTACAATTACTTCAACATACGCTCTGTCTTCTGAAACAGTCAAGAAAATCTCGAAAGTCCCGGCTAGATATCTTAAGAACTTGCTTTGTATCTGAGATTCCAACCGGGTTCTGTGGTTGGCTGTTCACCGGTCGATTCGGTCATTTTTCCGTACAGTTCCGGGCGACGAGCGCGGATGTAACGTCGACCGCCCGATTGTTCGATTTTTTCAGGAGTACACACAGCAGTGACGACATCATCACCCAGCCGACGACATTCGGCAATCACCTCACCGAACGGATCGAGAATCATAGATTGTCCATTACGGACTTCGCCATCATCGAGCCCCACGGGATTCGTGAAAACCGCATAGACTCCATTCTCATACGCGCGGGCCGGTAACCAACGCATCAACCAGCCACGACCTTTCGGCCCGTCGAATTCCTGTCGCAACCGGACAGGATCGTGAGCCCGATTTTTCCAAAGTTCGGGGTCAACGGTTCCGCGGCCCGGCATGACGGACGGCAAACAGCCCGTCACATGTGGCATGAAAATTACATCGGCTCCCAGGAGTGTTGTCATACGGACGTTCTCGGGGAGATTGTTGTCATAACAAATCAGCATGCCAAACTTGCACCCCGACCATTCGAAGACGACATATTCCTCTCCCGATGAGAGATGAGGATTCACGAATGCATGTAATTTGCGGAAGCGTGCGAGGATGCCATCTTTGGTGACGAAGACATAGGTGTTGAAAATCTGATCGCCGTCCCGTTCGAAGAGTCCCGCAGTGATTGGACGATCAAACTCTCGGGAAATGTCGATTAGCGACTTGAGACTCGCGCTGTCATCAAGCGGTTCGGCGAGATCGAGCAGTTGTTCTTTGCCGAACGTCTGTGTGAACGAGTAGCCGTGAAGCGAGCATTCGTGAAAACTGACGATTTCCGCATCTTGTTCGACGGCTGCCGCGGTCAATTTGTAAATGCGGGACAGATTGTATTCGGGATCTGCGTTTTTGTGTTCAAACTGAGCGGCTGCAATGCGAATCTGTCTCATGCTGCCGATCTTTCGTCATTAGCCCCAGAATTTTTCGCCGTTCATATTGACGTCGGGATGAGTTTTGATTTCGCAATTCCCGGTGACTTTTGTCTGACAGGATAAACGAAGACTGTTCTTTTTCTCCGTTTCTCTGGCAAGGAACAAGTCGGGGCGGAACAACATTATGCTCAGTCGTTCCCAGAGTCCCGGTTTTTTGAGATTCTCTTCGCCTTTAGTGACTTCCACGTTACAACTGCCACACATTCCCAATCCGGGACAATGGAAGATCTTATGGGGACCCCAGTAAACCTGAACACCGGCTTTGCGAGCTTCCTTGCGAAGATTAGAACCCGCAGGAACATCAACCGTCACTTTTTCGTTCACAAATTTAACTTCCGGCATCGTGAAACGCTTCCTCATCAAAGGGATTGCAAAAATGAAGCCTCATCTGCCAATAAATCATAAGCAGGCTGACAGAAATTTTCCAGATAACGCCCTACTCAGATTACCGGAAAAGGGTGCTTGAATCGTGGATTCGGACCGCTTTTACTAATGTTCGCCTTAAACAGTCCTCGAAATCACCACTCTTACGTCCGAAAGTCACCGCTCATGCGACCACTTCGCCCCTTCTTAATGATGATTGCACTGTTCATCGGCCCTCCCTTGATGGAGGCAGCAGAACGACCCAATTTTCTCATCTTTCTGGTGGATGACATGGGTTGGGTCGATCCCGAATGTTACGGAAATCCGTTTCATGAAACTCCCCACATCAACCGTTTGGCCAGCCAAGGGATGAAGTTTACCGATGCCTATGCAGCGTGTCCTGTCTGCTCGCCCACTCGCGCCAGCATTCTGACGGGCAAGTATCCAGCCACTTTGAATTTGACCGATTTCATCCCCGGTCATTGGCGTCCGTGGGAAAAATTGGTTGTCCCAAAAATGAATCTGAACCTGCCTCTTGCAGAAAAGACGTTCGCAGAATTGCTCAAGCCGGCAGGATATGTTTCGGGCTCCTTCGGAAAATGGCATCTCGGAGCTGCCACGCATTACCCTGGACAGCAAGGGTTCGATGAGTTCACTGTAACAGGAGGTCGGCATTTTGCTCCCAAATTCAAAACCACTCCTCAAGAAGATGTTCCTGACGGAACTTATCTGGCCAATTATCTCACTGATAAAGCAGAAGACTTTCTGGAACGACATCAGAGTGATCCGTTCGTTCTTTATCTGCCACATTATGCGGTCCACATTCCTCTTGAGGCCGAGGAAGAATTGATTTCAAAATATGAACAGAAGACAAAGACGGACAAGCGACGAGTGAACAACCCGACGTATGCGGCGATGGTGGAGCATATCGACCATAGTCTCGGTCGAATCATGAAGAAACTGGACGACCTTCAGTTAAGTGAAAACACGGTGGTGATATTCTTTTCGGACAATGGAGGCTTGTACCAACGGTTCGACAAACAGGGCGAACCAGTTATGGTCAATTTACCTTTGCGAGATGAGAAAGGTTCTCTTTACGAAGGAGGGATTCGTGTCCCGCTGATTGTGCGTTGGCCGTCAAAAATAGCGGCGGGCACCGTTTGTGATACTCCGGTCAGTAGTGTTGATTTTGTACCCACCATGCTGGAGTTGGCGGGAGTCGATCAATCGAAGGTTCAGATTGACGGACAGAGTTTAGTTCCCTTATTGACAGAGGCAGGAACTCTCAGTCGAGAAGGAATCTATTGGCACTATCCCCATTACCATCATACGTCACCTGCGGGAGCGGTTCGTGCGGGAGACTGGAAACTGATTGAATACTTCGATGAGGGTCGCGTCGAACTTTACAATCTGAAAGATGACATCGGCGAGTCAACAGATCTGGCACAACAACACCCGCAAAAAGCACAAGAATTACAGCATCAGTTGGTCGCTTGGAGAAAACGTGTGGGGGCAAAAATGCCGACCGTTAATCCCGCTTATGATGCTGCCAAAGCGGATCAATTCAAGCGGCGCCCTCGTTAATCGAGTTCAGAAGTTTTTGGCAGTGTTTCTCGAGTTCGGAATCTTTCGGAGGCACGTTTTAGAAGCTTGCGATCATTTTGATTGAGAGAATCCATCCCATCATCATGGACCTGGGCGAGAATTCGATCAAGGTTTTCGGAAACTTCCAGGTCGAGTTCCACTTCGCGAATCCGACGCTGTTCTTCCCGTTTTTCTTTCCAGCGTTGCACTAACGATTCCGGTTCTGAAGGGGTGGGATCACGATTCAGGCTCGTGTAACCTTCTGAAAAATCATAGCCCAGAAATGTTTCTTTGGGTTCGGAAGCAAAGCGTGTTGCAACTCGAGATTGCATCATCAGCGCCAACATACTCACGCCGGCAATAGCCACGACCATCGTTAATTCTAAGGTCAATCCTGTCAGCAGCAAAAGGGTTGCCAGGCACCAACTGCTGCGCAGCCAAATGATCTCGCCGTTCTCTTCGCTGAAAATTTTATGGGCGAGTTCTTTGAAGAGGACTCCCGATGTCATCGGTAATAACGGTAGTAGGTTGACCAACGTGAGAGTCCAGTTGATCGCGAATAAAAGATAGACGATGTTCTGCCCAGGAGATTGGCTAAGTTGAAATTCGTCGAGCAACACAGGGTCGAGTGCCGTCCCGAGTCGTCCCGATTGATACAGAGGATATGCCGTTAGTAGACAGATTAACAAATTCGCCGTCATCCCGGCGATTGCTCCGAGAACTCGTGTCCGGGGACGCGAAGCGGTCATCAAGCCACCCGCAGGCCACAAGATTGATTGAGTCGGCGGTTCACCGTGCCAATTACAAATCGCGATTCGTGCACACTCATGAATCACAGCAGAGAGCAGTAAGAGAGCAGAAATGGAACAGCCGAGCCGTAAACCGAACCACAGACATAAAACAGGAGGAAGCAGAAAGAATATGAGATTAATCTGAATCCGAATTCCCAAGACAGAGCCTATGGGAATTGACCAAAAAGGGAGCCAGCCACGATTGTCGCGCATCATCCTGAAGCCCTTAACACATTCTCGAACCACGGCTGGTCAAATCGTATGACGCAAAAAAAGCGATCAACGCTCTGTATCCTGGGATATGGCTCGCACCATGTTGACATGAAGACGACTCATCGTCTTCTCTATCGGTCATCCTAAGCGAGGATTATGGGAAGTTCAATTTCCGAATTTCAAATTCTCAATTGATTGAATTTGGAGTTCTCTTGATGATATTCCGTGGAAACAGCGAAGAAATGGGGTCGAAACTCTGCATGAACTTCAGGCATTTCTTCAGACCGGGAATTGCCTGAGAGCCCGCGATCAGCATACAATGGATTGTCACAATTGATGCAAGTCATGACGATGTCAGGATTTCCTGATCTGAGATCTCCATGAGATACGCGAGATGTCAAAAGTACCGGTTCCGGGAACTTCTGAAGTCAGGCGGCGTCTCTGAGAGGACCTTTTCGGTAGCAGGCACGTTCTGTGTTCAGAGGTGTTTTCCGCGACTTTAATTTTGGAAACGAGCAAATGGATCTTCCTTCATGTCCTTCGTGCGGCCAATCGGTTTTGGACGAAAATCCAGAAACCTGTCCGTTTTGCGGCGCTGCGATGTCGTCAAGCGGGGGCAAAGCATCTGCGACTGAGAAGAAGGCAAAGAATCCACCGCAGAAGAAACAACTGACCTCCAAAGATGAAGACCCTTTTGCGATTGAGACGAGTACTCAAAAAGCCGCGGTTCGAGTTGCTTTGCGGAAAGCTCCCGGAAGAACTCACGCGGTCACTTGTCCTATGTGCGAAACTTCGGGATATGTCCCCGAAGCGGCTGCCGGGAAATCGGTGAAATGTGCCAACCCATCTTGTATGGTCCCCGTGTTTGAGGCCCCCAAGCTTGAGAAGGTCGAAGAGCCTAAGCCAGAGTCGTCTGGAAGCTCGTTATTTATGCTCATATTTGCCGTGATCTTTCTGGGTGCTGCTGGAGGAGCCGTCTGGTTCTTTGTTCTGAGAGAACCACCACAGGATCCCAACGAGATCGAGAATCTCGCCAATCAGCAAAATCAAAAACCTGTTGAGAAAATTGAATACAACCCCGTCTTCGAAAACGACAACAAGAACGAAAACGAAGAGGATAATAAACCGTTCGATCCAGTCGTTTATCGTCGGGAACTTTTGACGAATACCATCCCTACAATCGCGCGACAGCGAGAATGGAATTCACAAACCAATCGGCAAGCGGATTGCCGTCAGTTATTGGCAGAAGCATTCGCCCGAATCGGGCTACTCGATCCCGCCAAAGAGCAACTCGAAAAAATCGATCAATATCGGAAGGAAGCCTTTTTCAATAAAAGACTCATGCCTCTGGTCGAAATTGCCTGGAGAGAGAAAGATGCCACCAAACGAAAAGAGTTGATTGCTGAAGCCGAAAAGGCCGCCGCAGAATCCCCCACAGCCGGACGAATTCGATTCGATGATCTCAGTGGTTTGGCGGCATTGTTAGTTTCGGAAGGGCGACAGGCAGATGCGATCAAATGGCTGGAAACAGCCGTGAAAAAGGCAAACATTTCTGATGAGCGGCAATTCGACCGATTACGCCAAAGCTCGTCACAGCTACGTGTTTTGAGGGATTTGGAAGGATATCCGATCTCGCCTTTAATCAGTCATTCTGCTCATAAATGGGCCCAACCTGAATGGGTGACGGTGACGATGTTGCTGTTGGCTCATGGCGAGGATGAAAAAGCCTTAGCCTGGATTCAAGGCGCGCCGACCGATCGAGTTCGTGCCGATGCATTGCTGGCCTATACAAGGTGGAAAGCACTGACCGGAGAACTGACGGCAGATCAACTCGTGAAGCTGGTCGCTTCAGAACCTCCTGCTGCAAAAACGCGAATCTTGTCTGATGCTGCGGTGTTCTTTGCCTCGGGAGGTCAAAAGGAAGACGCCAAAATAGTTTTGGATGTTGCCACCCAACAGTTGGACAATTTGCAAGGTGGGAACGAATTTTTGATTCCGGCTCCTGCTGAGTTACTGAACTATGAGATCCCCGACCCTTCTGCCGTGCTCAATCAAATTTTAGCGTTGTTAGCGTTGGCCCGTGCTCAAGATGCGGTGGGAGAAAACGATGAAGCATGGAACATCATGCAGCGTGCTCTCACACTGGCGCGCTCAATCGGGCCAACTCCCTCTGCATTGGCGGCAAGACCCCATGATCAGAATGATGTTGGAGCTGATGCCATCAAGTCGGAGTTGAGAGAAAAACTGGGGTTGGAAAATGAAAACACTCTTCGGATTCGATTTAACAGTTACGTCAAAAAACTGACAGAACTGGAAGCCTCTGCTGATCTGCGCGTACAAACTCTCGAAACATTATTAAGTGAGGCACTGTTGTGGGGACAGGCCGTCAATGTTTGGGAAGAGATGCAGACCAGAATTGATCAGACCGACGAAGATTTGAAAGAGCCGTTTCTCAAATCATCCCTGTTACCGGAAGTCCAAGCCGCCCTTCAACAGGCGAACGCATCGAGTCAGTTGAATGAATTGAATCGACGAATTGGGGCGACCTTACCGGCACGCGACGCGCAGTTGGTCTTTCTCTTCGAGTTGGACCGGATGATTGCTGCCAAAGATTTCAGCAATTTGGAATCGGCCCTAAACACCAGCAAAATTGATCGCGAACGATTAGAGATGTCGTTGCTTGATCGATTGTTGCCGATTGCGAAAGTCGGTGATCTTGAGTTGACGGTCTCTGCGATTCAGGCACTCCCCAAGAGGATCAGCTCAACTCGCATGGACCTGACGGTGATGAAAGAAGAGTTAAATTATTTTCTGGGACGTATTGCCGGACAGATTGGTCAAGCGAAGTCGTTTCAGAAACTGGTGCAAAAGCAATTGCCGGCTCCAGTGGAAGAAGTTTCTACGTTGGCAGGTATTTGTGTCGGCGTGGAAATCTCACAACCTAATTCCGGCACCAGCGAAGTTGAGAAATAGAATTCCATTCTCCAAGACGGTCGGTGTTGTTAGTTCTGGAAAAATAGTGGAATTAGGAGAATATGGCTCGTTTGATATCGATTTTGGACAGATTGAACTCAAACCTGTCTTCTTTGTTGGTCATTTTCCGTCTGAAACCTGCATTTTCGGACTTTCCATAACAAGCTGATAGTCTTAGTATTACGTCAACGTCTGAGATGTGATTTCTCTCACATCTGAGGATGTTTGTGATCGGATCACCCAGAAATACATCACGATTGATGAATCGAAAAAGGAGTTTCTTGTGAAACATCTCCTCCGGCTTACCGGATTTGCTCTTTGCCTTGCCTGCTTCCCGCTCGTCTCACTATTTGGTGAAGAGAAGGATCCCAAGATTTCAATCGTGCTTTCGAGCGCGGATGGGATTAAAGCCGATTTGAAACTCATTTTGGAATTAAATCCCAACCTAGAGTTGGTGCGTGAGTTGAAAGGTCGTCCCAACGAAACTGAACAGCCTTGGGATGTGCTCAAACGATATCTCGATGATGTGTTCCTGTTGGGAGTCGATCCAACTCGTCTGATTCGAGTGGATCTCGCTAATTCGGATGATGGCGTGAAATATCGTTCGTCATTTCCCATCGCGGAACTGAGTGACTTTCTGGAAAATCTCGAGCTGTTTGGCATCGAACCGAAACGTCGGACTCGAACTTACTACGAACTTTCGAACGCCTATGAAGGGATCCTCCGCGTCATTGATGATTTCGGTGTGATTGGTCCCGACCGCGAAGTTGTTCCCGCGCGTGGCTTCGTGCCCATCGATGATGATATCAAGAAATACGCTCTCGATAAGAATGAAAAAACACTATTCGATGTTGTGTTCTATCTCTTGAATAAAAAAGGTTCGGCCAAAGATCGTCGCAAAGAATATGAATCGGTCAAAGAAGAATTGATGGCTGCCGTCAAGCAGAAAGAAGACGAAACCAAGGAAGATTTTGAATTGCGTCGTGCCGTTAGCGAGCTGCAATTAGACGAACTGGCTCGTTATTTTGCCGATCCGAAAGAAGCCGTCATCGGTTGGTCAATCGACAACGAAAAAATGACCGGCAACCTATTGATCAATTTGGTCCCCGATAAGAAATCGATGCTGGCAGAAGCAGTGGAGCAATTGGGACAAATCCCTTCACGCTTTGAAGGATTACCGATTCCTGAAGGAAAGATTCTCCACGGCAGTATTAACCTTCCGCTCGACGAGCAACAAAAGTCAAACCTCGTCGGCATTATGGAACTTTACCGCGAAAGCGGATTGGCCGACGTGAAAAACTCCGACAAGCTCGACGACAGCCAAAAAGAAGCGTATGACGAGATCGTTAAAATTCTGTCAGCTTCCATGATCGATACATTAAAAGAAGGTCGGTTCGACGGTTACTTTCTCGCAGCCCCTTCAGCCAATGGAAAGTTCACTCTGCAAGGGGGACTCGCTTTTAAGAATGCCAAAAGTGTCAGTCGGGCTATCGAGTTGGTTAAGAAAGGACGTCCCGATCGTGAAGTAAAATTAAATATCGAAACACATGCCGGTGTGACCATTCACTCATTTACAGCCTCAGCCGATATGAAGGCTGCGTACATGGATATGTTCGGTGGTGACACGCTGTACTTTGGAGTTGGCGAGCATGAGTTCTGGTATGCCATCGGGGCAAACGGAATTGAGGCCATCAAAACAGCAGTGACCAAAGCGAATGACACCAAGATTGAAAAGCCGTCCATGGAATTCGTCTCGTTGTTCCTGAAGTTGGGGCCTTGGGTGGAATGGCGGGGACGATACATCACCCTGGAAGACCCTGGTGCAGAAGAAAAAGTTGTTGTCAAAGAAACAACGACAGATGAAGAAGAAGACAACAAGCCCAAAGTAAGTCAGGATGAATTGAGGGCCATTGCCATCAGTTCCTTCAAATCGGGCAATGACATTCTGACCTTCTCACTGAAACGGGATGGAGATAATGTGACAGGAGGCGGGCAGCTCGACACGGGCTTGCTACGTTTTGCCGGACATCTGTTGGCGAAGTTCACCGTCACACTCGCTGATCCCGGAACGGAACTCAAAAATAAAGAGGCAGCCGCGGCTAAGTAGTTCACTGCTCACCGCTGGAAGATCGGCAAGAAGTTGAATGGCATCTCGAGTACGAGACATGCCATCGCGGTTGAGTATTCGGGGCAAATTATGTTGTCTCGCCATAACCCGTTGTCGCGTTTCATTGAGAGAATTTCTTCGCTCACACTTTGATACCACAAGGGCCAATCGTCACCAGCACAATGCCACATCACTTGCACTGCATAATAGTGGCCGTAAAAGTAGTTTTGAATTTGGAAATGTCTCGGTCCTTTGGTGCCGGGGCGATATCGTGCCAAAAAATTCAAGCCGTCTTCGATGGCCTTGCCTTCATAGATTCCCGCGGAGTTCAAACCGACCAGTGCGGCGGCAGAACGCGCAAATTCTGATTCTGGTTGACGCCCTTTTTGGTAGCGGAAACCACCGTCGGAGTTTTGACTGGCTTTCAGATAGCTGACCGCATTATCGATGGTTTCTTTGGGCACATATAATCCTGCGTTCTTTCCCGAACGCAATGCCATGATTTGGCAAACTGTGACAGAGACATCGGCATCAGATGGTTTGGGCTGGTAACGCCAACCGCCCTCTTTATTTTGGGAAGATAGAATCAGCTTGATCGAACGGTCGAGACAGTTTTTCAGGTTTTTTCGTTCGGTCATGCCGTAAATCTCTGCCAGATAAGTAACCGCAAATCCATGTCCGTACATGGGGCCGTGAGTGCGAGAATTTGACTTTTGAATGAAACCGTTGGCGTCACAGTTTTTCACTAAAAAATCAGTGATTCGTTCTACGGTTTCACCATAAGGCCCGTTGCCGGGTGTATGGCCTCCGGCAAGATAGGCCAGGCCGACGAGTGCCGTCACGCCGATACTATGACTCTCGACAGTTCCCGATCCAAACGAGCCGTCTTGATGCTGCATGGAGGTCAGAGATTGTAAGCTTCGTTCGATGGTCTGACGGATTTCGGGAGTGACCAATCGGCGGGCATCATCATTCGTATCTTGAGCAACGAGACCGTGAGAGAGTTTCGATGCCGAAAGCCCTCCCGCTATGCAAGACAACAATAATTGGCGACGAGAAATGACATCGGTCATCGGGCGGTATTCCTTCCCGATGAAGTATCATCGAGAGTTTATTGGGTCTGCACGGCTTCTGGGTAATCCCAACTCGTTTTGGGAGGCAAAGAGCCGGTTGGGGCTCCTTCCAAATTATAACCTCTCAGCATTCGATTTTCCGCAGCGCGTCGTGCCGGATCTCTTTGAGTCCGGAACGAGGGCGGTCGAATTCCCACGCCCGGTCCGATGTTTTCGTCAGGAAACGGGTCGTGATACTGATAAGAGACGGCTTCTGCTTTTTGATTATAGATAAACGGCTGAGGAAAGCGCGTATTCAAGGGGCTGACACAGCCGGAAGCAAGGCAGGTCAGAATTCCGAGAGAAAGACACAGTAATTTCGTGTGATTCAGTTTCACGGGATGAAATCGTTTTTGGGGTTCGAATACGCCCTCAATGTCTCATTGAGCGACCGGAATCGTAGCAGACGAGCGATTTTCTGCCCAGATTGAATTCAGAACACCTAAGTTCTTATGAAATCACGATTTTCGATCTGAAGATTTTGTGGGGAATGGCAATTGTGAGGTTCACTTCCTCACATCGAATACGCTCTGCTGCTAAAATATTGCTCAGCCAGACTATGAGCGACATCTTTTGAAGGACGTTTGATATGAGATTTGAGGGCCGGACTATCATCGTAACGGGCGCTTCGCGCGGCATCGGTCGTGCTGTTGCACTTCAGCTTGCGTCCGAGGGAGCCAATATTGGGCTTAACTACCGTTCGCATACTGAGGAGGCAGAAAGTGTCAAGCAAGAGATTGAATCACTCGGTCGAAAATGCCTGCTGCTTCAAGCCGATGTCTCTGTTCAATTGGCTGTCGAAGAAATGGTCGCCAAAACTGTCACAGATCTTGGCGAACTTTACGGTTATGTTTCTAACGCGGCGTATTCTGATCGAGAGTTAATGATCAATGCCGATATGGACGGTTTTCGACGCACAGTCGATGTCAGCATGTGGGGGGCTTTTTATGGAGTGCGAGCAGCTTCTCAACAGATGGTGAAGGCCAATACAAAAGGTTCGATTGTTGTCGTCAGCTCGCCGCATGGAGTGATTCCAATCCCAACGGCAATGGCTTATAACATGTCGAAAGCCGCCATTGACCATATGGCGCGAACCGCGGCGATTGAATTGGCCGAGCATCGGATTAATGTCAATTTGATTCATCCTGGTTGGATTGATACTCCGGGAGAACGAAAATTTTTCACGGAAGAGCAAATTGAGGAAGGTTCAGCAAATTTGCCTTGGGGGAGAATGGGAACCCCCGAAGAGATGGCCAAAGGGATCGCCTTTATGCTCTCCGCCGACGCCGACTATATGACGGGAAGTACTGTGACGATGGATGGCGGTGTGAGTTTACCGTGGTGGAGTAATCGCGCTGATGGGCAGATGTAAGAATAATGAATGAATCTCTCCCCCAAACATTGCCAGACGTGGTGAATCGTTGTCAGCAAGTGATGGCGAACGCCTGGATGGTGCGGACTTTCATCAAGCATAGTGAAGAAGTGGAAGACTTTCCCGAGTTGATGGGAATCGTACGAGCCGTCTTTGATACGTCCCGAGCCTTGGAAACACGCATTGACGATCCTCCCGGTTATCTGCACATGCTGAGGAAGAAGATCGGAAAGCTCAAAACCGCCGCACGTCAATTTGAATCTGACGCGAAAGAAGCTTCCACTCATACCAATTTCCAGCAAGCTGTGATCGGTATGCATTTTTGTAATCAACAACTGGATGAATTACTTGCGATAGGGCAAACCCTGATATCGGCAAGTTCACCCGAGAGCTGAGGTTGCAGAAAATCGCCCAAACTACGACGATTTGTTTCTGAAATAGAATTCCCCTGAGAGGACCAGTCTTCTCGAACCAATTGCCCCGCAGGATGTCTTATGTCGACTGCTGCACGCCCAGCCGTAATCAGGCCGACAAAGCCACAAAGGTCTACCATCGATCGACGACCCGCTTGGGAATCTATCTCGCGCGGAGTGGGGGTCTTCTGGGGTATGCTTCTTCTCCTGCAAGTTTTTCTGTGGGGTGATTCTTACACTGTTTGGTGGCTGGGAGATCTACCGTTTCCTTCGACAGCACAACGTGGCGGGAGTGCTTTGTTCGGAGTCTTGTTACTTGTTTATGGTTTCACCGAGCGAGAGCCGAAGATCGTACGTGGTCTCACCTGGACTATGACTGGACTGCTACTAGGGTTTTCCTTACTGCAAGTTTGGAATTGGTATGCCGCGAAAGAGGCCGGCATGATCGATTCCCCCGTCAGGGTTCCGTTTGTCTTGCAGGTGACGGGAGTTTTGTCGGTCATCTTTGCCGGACTTTCTCAACCGGGTGAAATCGAACGTGGTCGGCAAGGGGGCCTGTTATTGGCGATCATTGCGTTTGATTTATGTCTACTGGTTGTTCCTCTGTCTCATTTTTATTGTCTGGGACAAACAACCGATGCGATTCCTTCACTAACAATTTTATTTTCCGTGGATGACTTATCAGATCCCTCAGCCGATGCCGCCCATGATCTGAGTCGATATTTTTCGATCACCGAATCCACTCATCTGCTTCTGATCGGATCTGAAAACAAGACCGCAGCTTGGCAAGAAAATTTCCAACCTCTCACTGATCAGCATGACTTGAAAATCACGATGACCGCGGGAACATCAACGGCCGGTCACCAACTACAAAGCCAACTGGAAAAATTCAGAGCAGAGGAGGAAGTGACATCGGTTTTGCTAGTGGGCAGCCCGTTGCAAATCTCTCCGCTGCGAATTCGAACATTACGAGCGGGATTGAAACCGCGGCAACTCGTGATGGAACGCGAGTCACTGACGTTAGAATCTGCGTTACGTGCCATCCCCGAACTTTGGCTCACGTATTTACCCATTCGAAAACAGGATCGACTGTAGGAAGGTTCCCACGATTATTCTTGCGGAAGTTTGGCGAGCGCGTCGTCGGAACCAACCAGCATTAAGACATCTTGATCGCAAATTGTTTCTTCGGCATCGAGAACGGCCATGATTTTTGTGCGAGTGACTTCGCCTTCCTCGGTCATTTCGGTCTTTTTTCTCATGAGCGCCACCAGGTTGACGCCGAAATCTTGTCGCAAGCGAAGAGTCGCGAGAGATTTGCCCTGAAATTGTTTGGGGGCATGCAACTCGATCAAGGAGAAGTCCTCTCCGAGTTTGATAAATTCATCCACGCGAGGGTTTGCCAGTTGTCGGCCCAGATGTTCTCCCGATTGTAATTCGGGTTGAATGACTTGATGGGCGCCGATCTGCTTGAATATTTCGGCGTGGAAGACCGATTGAGCGCGGCAGATAATTTTTGGAACACCAAATTTCGTGAGAATCACCGTCGTGAGCAAGGCGGCTTCAAAATTTTCACCAATCGCCACCACGGCAACATCGACCGAATCGATGCTTTGACTTTTTAAGGCTAGGTTATCCGTGGAGTCGAGACGAACTGCCACAGGAACCTGGTCTTTGATCTCTTCCACAGATTGCTGATTAGCATCGATGGCAATCACTTGGGCGCCACTGACTGATAATTGACGCGCAAGTGCAGTTCCGAAACGTCCCAAACCAATAACGGCAATACGATGCATGATTGTCTATCCGAATAATATAGGAATCGGTAAGTCGATTAACCCAGCGCAACTCGTTCTTCCGGGAAGTCGTAGGTGGGACGTTTTTGTTTGCCCGCCAATGCCAGTAACAAAGTCAGCGGACCGACCCGACCGATAAACATCGTCAATACGATGACGATCCGAGAGGGTGTCGTCAATTCTGCTGTGATGCCGGTCGATAAGCCGACGGTTGCAAAGGCACTGGTTGCTTCAAACAAATGATCGATTAGTTGTGCCGGTTTGGCTTCAAACAAGACGAGTAAAAAAGTGGTCACCATGACAATGAACAAACCCGAGGTGACGACAAGAAACGCTCGTTGAATCTGGCTTGCGGGAATACGGCGGTGTCCGACTTCCACTCGATCTTTTCCTTTGAGTAAAGAAAAAATCGAGAGCAGGACCAGTGAAATCGAGATCGTTTTGATGCCACCCCCCGTTGATCCTGGGGATGCCCCGATAAACATCATGCCGATGGCTAATAATTTGGTCGTGGTTTGTAACTCTCCGAGATCGACCGTGTTAAAGCCGGCTGTTCGGAAGGAGACCGATTGAAACCAGGCATCGCTCCACGCGACGCGAGTATAGTCTTCTCCCGTTGAAGCAAATGACTCCAACAAGACAAATCCCAGCGTCCCGATCACCAGTAGGCTGACTGACGAACAGAGGACCAATCGCGATGTCAGACTGAGCCGAGTTTGAGTGAAAAAATCCTCACGAATCGCGGACCGTTTTTCTGGACCGCGAATTCTGGTGTGGAGCACTCGATACAAGTTAAAGACCACGCCAAATCCTAATCCACCAACAACGATCAATCCTGAAACGACAAACCAGATCTGCCAGCGATCGGCCATCCCGACAAAGCTGTCCTCCGTGAGTGAAAAGCCCGCGTTACAGAAAGCCGATACAGAATGAAAGATCGCTTGAAAGGCTTGTTCGCTCGGAGCGGCATTCGGCCACAATCCCGCCATCAAAAATGCACCCACGATCTCGGCGGTAAACGTGAAAATCAAGATGGTGATCAACAATTGTCGAACGTCTGCTAGTCGATCAGAATCGAGCAATTTTCTGAGTGTGGCTGTTTCTTGAACTTGCAGATGCCGACCGGCCAACGCGATAAACAGCGCACCAAATGTCATGATGCCCAGTCCGCCGATCTGGAACAAAACCAGAATAACGGACTGTCCAAAACGACTCCAATACGTTCCCGTCGGTTCGACAATCAGTCCGGTCACACAACTGGCCGAGGTTGCCGTGAAAAGTGCGGTCGTAAACGGAGCACCCTCTGCGGCAGAAACACCGGGCATGACAGCGCGAGCACGAGGCAACATCAGCAGGAAGGTTCCAATCGTCACCAACACCACAAACGACCCTACCAACAAGAGAGCCGGGTTGATACCTTTGGAAGCATAAGCCCGACTGACCGACAGACTCTGAAGTAACCCCAAGATCAGAATCAATCCTTCCGAATAGGCATACAACCATTCGAATCGTTGTCCTGCTGGTCCATCGATAAATGGCAATCGATGCGCCATTGAGAACACAAAAATCGAGCCGACGAAAAAGAGACCCGCAAAGCTCACCTTGGCCCAATGTTCTTTCAAAAACGAAGAACGCCGCAAGCTCCACCGATAGCGGGTGATGCATGAGACGGAAATCATCAACGACGCGATCACGATCAAAATTCCGAGTAAATCGGTTTGTTGATCGGAAGACTGTCGCAAGCCGTGTCGAATTGCGAGTGTTACGATGGCCGTGATCAGCGCAAACATCTCTATCTGCACGAGTCGAGTTGACCCGCGCTCGTGCTGGCTTGCTCGAAAGCGAAGAAATTCTGGAGTTTCTTCCGAAGGTAACATAACAATCATTCTTTGAAATAGACGGTCCTCAAAATACCAGAACCACTCTCTCTACGCACGGCAGTCGGACCGGATCATGAGAATTCGGGGGGAGGTTAGCGGATGAAACTTAACTATCCGAAGAGGGGCCTCATCAGTTATCATCGTGCCGCTAGTAATTCTCCTGAGATTCACGACTGGAAGTCCTCATGGTCCGCGATTTTGAGCTCGAAAGTCTCATCCACGATCCGATACACGGTTACATTCCCTTTGTCTCGAAAGCATCCTTACCGGAAGGTGAAGTTTCCGAGCAGGAAATTATTGATCACCCGTGGGTGCAGCGATTGAGGCAAATTCACCAATTACAGACGGCCTGGTGGGTATTTCCATCCGCCGAACATATGCGTTTTCAGCACGTTTTGGGAGCAATGCATCTCGCGTCCCGAGTCATCGAACATTGGTACGATTCGCTGGTTGAAGCGTGCGACAATGTTCCCTCTCGCGGTTACGTCGAGAGTTTGGTGAGAATGGCGGCGTTATTACACGATGTTGGACATGGTCCGTTCGGGCATTTCTTTGATGATCATTATCTCGACCAGTATGACCTGACACATGAAGACATCGGCGCTCATATCATTGAGCATGAATTAGGGGATTTGTTGCGACAGATCCGTCGGAACCCACGAGGAGAGTTACAGCCTCTAGAAGAACTCGAACCTCGACAGATTTCCTGGTTGATCCGTCGGCCCAAAAGCCGAGATGATCACGAAGGGCAACCCGATTGGCTGCGGAAATTGCGCGCATTGTTCAGCGGTATCTATACCGTCGATAATATGGACTTTGTCTTGAGAGACGCCTACATGACAGGCTACTCGCTTCGTTCGTTCGATATTTCACGGCTACTTCATTACAGCTTCTTCACGCCTTCGGGATTAACAATCCATGTTCGTGGGTTGTCGACTCTCATTAACTTTATCGAAACGCGTGCAAATCTCTTCCGATCCATTTATTTTCATCGCGCGGTACGCTCTCTCGATTTATCCTTGGGAGACATTTTCGGCGAGATCATGGAACATCTATTTCCCGGAAATCCCCTCGAGCATCTGGATGAATACCTCAAACTCACCGAATCAACCTTTCTTGTCGATGTGAAACGGTGGGCCGATAGTGACGATCCTCGAAAAAAAGAGATTGGCGAACGCTGGAATCGAATTCTCTGCCGGGAGCTTGGCTGGAAAATGGCGTGTGAGAAGTCGATGTTCTTTCACACAGGAGCAGCCGAGCAAATGTCGATCTTTTCCGAACCTGAAATTGTGGAAAAACGGGTCCGAGAACGATTGCCGAAAGCGATCAAAGACATTCCGCTGAAAGTTGACGTCGCCCGCCATTATCATCGTCCAAGCGGGCGACTTCCCGCGGGTGGTCAGAATTATCTGATCGATCCGGCGTATGGAGACGCTCAAGAGTTGTTGGATGATGAACTGTTTCGGTCGGTTCCGACCAGCTTTCTGATCTTCCGCATCTATGCACAGAATCATGATCACGATGTTGCTTTGAACGATTCTCTCGGAAAAATGCTGGGCGAGGCGGCTGACGCAAAAACAAACATGTAATCATCTTCAGATGACAGTCTTGCAGATTGTTTTCTCTGCTCGCATCGGATGTGACACAGCGGTATGATGTGAACTTCACATGGATTCATGTTTTAACGCTGAAGTTACAGAGGAGAAAATACGATGTCGATACTCGCAGGAAAAGTTGCGTTAGTGACCGGGGGAGCGACGGGAATTGGAGCCGCCATTGCGCATGGACTGGCCGATCTCGGATGCCAGGTTGCTATTACCGGCCGTCGTGAAGCGAAGTTGAAAGAAACTGCCGAAGGGACCAACTTCAAATATCATGCCTGTGATGTTTCAGATCGCGAAAGTGTCAAAGAGTTGTTCACATGGGCGGCTGGCGAACTTGGACACATCGACATTCTCGTTAATTCGGCTGGCACAAACATTCAAAAGAGACGAGTCTCTGAGCTTGATCCCGACGATTGGGACAAGCTCATCAAGATCAATGCAACTGGTGCGTTCAATTGCGTTCAAGCCGTGTTGCCTTGGATGCGTGAGCGACAGGATGGCGTGATCATCAATATCTGTTCGATTTCAGGTATCCGGTCGAATCCATTGGGTGGTCTCGCTTACAATGCTTCGAAGTACGCAATGCGTGCTCTTGGTATGACGGTCGGTGAGGAAGAGCATGAGAACAAAATCCGCGTGACGAACATTCATCCGGGTGAAGTTGAAACTCCGATTCTGGATGACCGCCCGACTCCGGTTTCTGCCGAACATCGCGCCCGAATCTTGCAGCCCGAAGATGTGGCGGCAACAGCCGTTATGGTGGCCTGTCTACCAGCACGGGCTCGAGTCCCCGAATTGATTGTCATTCCGACTTCGGCTTCATTCATCTAACTCAGCAGTTTCAGGAACAAGATTGCGACTTGCAATCTGCTTTCGGTCGGAGCAAAATTGAGAGAATCCACACTCATTGAACATCTGGAAATGGCGAACTCATGAACAAAATGACGACACCGATTCAGGTCAAGGCCCTCGATCACGTCACGTTGGTTGTGAAAGATCTGGAAGCCAGTAAAGACTTTTATTGCGGCTTATTGGGAATGGAGGATGTCCCTCGCCCTGATTTTACGTTCGCTGGCAAATGGTTTCAGGCGGGAGACACACAAATCCATCTGATTCTCGAACACCCAGGATCAGGACCAGCCGGAGAGATTCGTCCCGGTGAGCCGACGACCCGCAATCACCACTTTGCGTTCCTTGTTGAGGACGTGCAGTTTTGTTTTGAGGCCGCAAAAGCGGAGTCTGCCACAATTATTTCCGAACCCAAATCACGCCCTGATGGAGCCGTCCAGCTCTTTTTGCAAGACCCGGATGGTTACATGGTCGAGCTTTGCCAACCTTGAAAACCCCTGAAATCCGGTCCGGTTATAGGGACTGAATCAGTCAAGGGAACTGATTCGGACGTGTTTCTGGAATGCGGGGTGGATTCAACACCCCCGGGTGTTCTATACTCGTCCTCGTTGACGAAACATGTTGAGTTGACACGATTTGTAATAGTGATTTCGCCCGAAGACGATCGGAACGGCTGAATGTCGAATGTTTCGAGATATCTAGTAATTGTTGCCCTGGTTCTGGCAGGTATTGTCGGTGTCAGCGCGGCTCTCGATATGGCCATTGCCATTCCTTATGGACGGCAGTTCCTGCTCGATATCATGTTTTTGATCGGTGCCGGTCTCATTGGCTACATGGGATATGAGACTTTCAAAGATTATTCGTAAGCAGGTCTATTTTCTCCCTCTGCTACGCTGCTTTACTGTTGCAGACATTGCGCGATCACTGCTGCGATTCATAATACTGGTTCAAGACGCGGACCCTCCGTACCTGTGCGGCGGTGACGGCTCCCAGAATTCCGAGAGTGACCATAAAGATCACTCCGTAATGTGGCAAAGAGGGTTCTGTGGGATGCCATCGCCATAGACCTAGGTACCCCATGCACGAAAGAATTGTCGAACAGACGACCACGCGCACATTGAAAAACATCCCCGATGCCACGACAACCATGGGATATCCAATGACCAGCGGCCCCAAATCTTCGGGGACTTTCAATAAAACAAACGTGAGTAGCAGCGCATCCGTCGCGGCCCAGGCATATTCCAGATAAGTTTTCACGGTTCGATTCGCCGCGAGGAATTGAAATAACCCAATCACAATGGCCCACACGCCGAGAATCGTCATGACCTCATTATGATAGAGCTGGCTCTCGACACCACTGATCCAGTAACGTCCTTGCACGATCGTTGCTACAGCGAGCACTCCAGCCCAGCGCGAAGAGGCGGCGGGAAAACGGCGAGACCAACGATTCATGCGGCTGAAGAGAGATGGAGAAGCGGCAAGGACATGGTCGCCTCGTAAATAACGTTCCAGGTCATTTGCCAGTTCTTCGACTGTTGCGTACCGTTTGTCGGGATCTTTTTCGAGACATTTCAGACAGATTTTTTCCAGGTCACGAGGAAGCCCCGAGCGCAAGCGTCGAGGTAACAACGGCTCCTGTTCAATCACTTGGACAATCGTGTCGAGCGGGTGGTCTTTCTTGAAGGGTGGTTTCCCGGTCAACATTTCGTACAGGATCGCTCCCAGCGAATAGATGTCGCTGCGATTCGTGATTAGCTTCACGCGACCGGCTGCCTGTTCGGGAGACATATAACTGGGCGTACCGATAATCACTCCGGTTTGCGTCTGTTGGTCATCGTCGTTTCCAAAAATTCGGGCAAGCCCAAAGTCAGTCACCAATGGCTTATTGTTTTCATCGAGTAATATATTTGATGGTTTCAAGTCACGATGCATGACCTGATGTTCGTGGAGATAATGCACCGCCTGAGCGATGGGAATCAATAATGTGGCCGCTTCCTCGATTTCCAGTGGTCCAGATCTCAACCGGTCGGACAACGTATCCCCGTTGACATAATCCATCGCAAAGTAGTGTTGCCCATCGACTTCACCAATCTCGTGAACGGCGACAATGTGGGGGTGCTTCAATCTGGCAGCAGCTTGGGCTTCGACTTGAAAACGCCGTAATTCTTCGTCATCAGCCAGTTGATGCGAGCGGATCACTTTGATGGCAACATCGCGTTTGAGATCTGTCTGACGTGCACGGAAAACGACACCCATTCCACCGCGGCCGAGTTCCTCTTCAATCTCAAACTTTCCGAAGGTTTGGTTCGGTTTGAGCATGGATGAGCCAAACGAGGAATTCGATCCCGATCCACTGGAAATGATAGGTGCGTACTCAGGAAGATTGATGTCGGCGAGTGAACGAGATCGGACGACGCTGAATTCATTCAAATTTCCCAGACACCCGATGAAGGGTTCGATCTCTGGTGATTCATTTAAGATGCGTTCGCAGGTGGTACGATCTCCCACCTGAAGCGCTTGGGTATAGGCTTCCAATTGCGCAAACAGCAATTCTTCGGACTCATCAGATGGGGTCGGACGGTCGCCGACATCATTCGACATGCTGCATTTGCTCCTGCAATTGTTTGATGGCTCGCAACCACAACATCTGTATGGCCCCTTGAGATCGCTCCATTTTTTCAGAGATTTCTTTGAATGGCAGTTGCTGCATGTTTCTCAAATAGATCACTTCTTGATAATCGTCTGGTAGTTTCGAGAGAGCGTCTGCCAACAGAATTTCGTTCTCTTTCCGCATGATCACTTCGCTGGGAGTCTCTTCGTTGCCATCGGGTTCTGCCGCTCCTCGGAACAAACTTTGTGATTGCGATTGCGCAAACGAAACTTCACGATTGGCGTTTCGTTTTTCGGTCCCTTTGTATTTTCGGCAGAAGTCGACGGTGTTATGTTGCAGAATTTTCTTCAACCAACCGATCCATTCCGCTTCTGATTTTCCGCGGAACTGATCGAATCCTTGATGGGCGTCCATCATGGTTTGTTGAATCAGATCAGACGCATCGATTTTGGCATTCATCCATGTTTCCATCTGAGATCGTGCCATGAAGCCCACATACGCTCGACATTTTTCGAATAATTCATCACGCGCATGATCGTCCCCCTCTCGGGCTTGATTGAGCAGAGTAAAAATTAGAGAGCCTTCATTCTCAGTCATAATTCATCGAGCTTTCTGGAATGATTTCCATTTCTAGCATAACCGAATCGGGACTCAATACGGATACATTTTTCTCTCACACTCATTTCCAGCGCGAATGGCTGACGAATTGTCAGGATTCCGTGTTCAAGGCTGGACTCTGAACCCGGTTCCTAGGAAAATCAAAAGGTCATTCTTTTTACATTCTACTGGCCGATTGAGTGACCATCGTGAAAACTGCGTTACCGGAATACGAAAAACTTGGCGCCTTCTATCTTGGCAAAGAATACGATTTGGAAGCCGGCGAGTGTCGGGATAATTTGATTCTCTATGATTCCAAAGACCTGACGACTCATGCGGTCTGTGTCGGGATGACGGGGAGCGGGAAAACAGGACTCTGTCTGTCTCTACTCGAAGAGGCCGCCATCGATAATATCCCTGTCATCGCAATCGACCCCAAAGGAGATCTCGGTAACGTCTTTTTGACGTTCCCAGACATGAAACCGCAGGATTATCGACCGTGGATCGATGAGAGTGAAGCGGCCCGCGAAGGGATGTCTCCCGATGAGTATGCCGAGAAGACGGCTAACATGTGGAAAGAAGGACTCGCTTCCTGGGGTCAGTCACCGGGAAGAATCAAACGGTTCCGTGATGCGGTCGACATGGCCATCTACACGCCGGGAAGCACTGCCGGCTTGCCGATCACGGTGTTGCGATCTTTCAATGCGCCAGCACAACAAATATTGGACGACCGTGAAGCGTTCCGGGAACGCGTGTCTTCGGCGGCGTCGGGACTACTGGCACTCATTCGCATTGATGGAGATCCGCTCAATAGTCGTGAGCATATCTTGATCTCGAATATTCTCCAGACGGCGTGGCTCGCTGGTCGTGACATGGATATTCCCTCCTTGATTAAAGAGATCCAGAATCCGCCGTTTCATTCTGTCGGTGTGCTCGATCTGGAGACGTTTTATCCTCCCAAAGATCGCACCGAGTTGGCGATGACGCTGAACATCCTTCTGGCCTCTCCCACATTTGCCAGTTGGCTGGAAGGCGAACCGCTTGACATCAAACGGTTGCTG
This sequence comes from Planctomycetaceae bacterium, assembly GCA_029243145.1. Taxonomy (GTDB): domain Bacteria; phylum Planctomycetota; class Planctomycetia; order Planctomycetales; family Planctomycetaceae; genus JABURQ01. Next base: position 31,087 of record JAQWSQ010000071.1, read on the forward strand.
TACACGAAGGAAGGGAAGCCACGCCTTTCGATCATGTCGATCGCCCATCTCTCAGATCCAGAACGCATGTTTTTTGTGACAATCTTGCTGAACGAAATTCTCTCCTGGGTACGAACTCAACCGGGAACATCGAGTTTGCGGGCAATATTGTACATGGACGAATTGTATGGCTACTTCCCACCAACAAAGAACCCTCCCTCCAAAACACCCATGCTGACGTTACTGAAGCAGGCCCGCGCTTACGGATTGGGATGCGTGTTGGCGACTCAAAACCCCGTCGATCTCGATTACAAAGGTTTGTCCAACACGGGGACCTGGTTCCTTGGTCGATTGCAAACCGAACGGGACAAAGCCCGAGTGCTGGAAGGTCTCGAAGGAGCGTCAATTCAAGCGGGGCAGGAGTTTAATAAAGCCGAAATGGAAGCCACGCTTGCCGGTCTCGGACGGCGTGTTTTTCTGATGAATAACGTGCATGAAAACCGACCTGTCACTTTTCAGACGCGTTGGGCATTATCCTATCTGCGCGGTCCCCTCACACGTCAGCAGATCAGGACCTTGATGGATCCGCTGCGTCCAAAAGTGGCCGAGAAGCCAACTCCGACCGCTCCCGGTCACATTCCTTCAGCGACAAAAGCCAAAGCTCAACCCGCTCCCCAAATGACATCTTCGACGGCCACTGTACGACCTGTCATCCCCGATGACGTCAAAGAGACTTTTCTGGATCTCTCACAGCCGATCTCTGAATCGAGTCGCTTGGTTTATCGTCCCATGATGTTGGGAACGGGGGAATTACATTTTGTGCGTTCGACTTACAAAGTCGACGAGTGGAGAGAAACGGGACTGCTGTAAGCCTTCAATGATGACATTACAGAACCGGATTGGGACGATGCGACTCCCGTCGATTCGCATCAGTTTCAATGGACATCCGAGCCTCACCCGAAAGCCGTGTTTGCCGATGTGCCATTGAAGTTGCTCAATAAGACAAACCTGAAACGGTGGACTTCGCGGTTGAAGGCTGAGTTTTATGAGACCCAACGTGTGAGTGTTTGGAAATGTACTGATTTGAAGCTCTATTCCGAACCGGGAGAAACGGAAGGCGATTTTCGCGTGAGGATTCGACAAGCAGTGTCGGAACAACGCGATCTCGATGTTGAAAAGTTACGCAAGAAATTTGGCTCCAAAATAGCGACGTTGCAAGGTCGCATTGAAACGGCTGAAGCAGCCGTCAAACGGGAAGAGTCTCAATACGCGAAAGCCAAAAACGACTCGTATCTCAGCATCGGATCGACTTTACTGGGAGCATTGTTTGGACGCAAAATCGCTTCACGTACGAATGTTTCTAAAGCCACGACCTCAGCACGATCAATGGGGCGAGCGTCTGAGCAGGGAGATGATGTCGTACGTGCGAAAGAGAAAGTCTCCACACTCAAACAAGATAAAGATGCTCTCGAAAAAGAACTGAACGAGGAAGTTAAGTCTCTCGAAGAACATTGGGATCCTGAGAAGTTGGGTCTCGAAGAACTTGAAGTGACACCCCGCAAAAGCGACATCCGCACCGATGAGGTTCAGCTTGTGTGGACTCCCTGGTTGGTTGATGAGACAGGTATCGCCGAGCCGGCGTTCAATTCGGGGGAATGAAATCTCAGATTCGGTGTGTCCATAAAAAAACGCGAGGCCAATAATGACCTCGCGTTCGTATGATTATCTGTCTGTGTCCGCCGTAAACTTTACTCTTCGGTCTTGTCGTCTTTGGAATCATCCGTTGATTCTTCTTTGACGCGGGCCGGCTCTTCTACTTTCGCGGGCGGAGTTTCCGGGACCGGTGCTTTTTTCTGTTCTTCTTCCTTCATCTTGTTTAGCTCTTGAGTGACGGAAGCGAGTTGAGCTTTCAACTCGGTCGTCTCTTTTTGAGCCGCCGCTTTTGCTTCTTCGACGGTCTTGGTCATCTTGGCGACTTGCTGCTGGGCAGACTTACTGACGGCTTCCGATTTTTCGGCACGCTCTTTGGCGGCTTTGGCGAGTTGAGCCTGTTTTTGAGCCGCCTGCTTCTGGTTTTGGGCCTGCTTACGGGCTGCATTGCGTTCTGTCTCAGCCTTTGCGAGCGACTGCTGCGTTGACTTCAACGACTTTTGTGACGAAACAAGTTTGGATTGCGTTTCGCTCAGTGACTTTTGAGTGGAGGCCAGTTGTGCTTCCAACTTTTCGAGCTTGGTCGCGAGTTCGGTATTCAAAGCCTCGGCTTTGTCGGCGTCATCGGCTCGTTGGAGAGCGATATGGTAAGGCAACGGATAGCGAAAGCTGGTGGTTTTCTGAGTGCCTGGAGTGCAGCAGGTTGGTTGAGGAGCACAACAATTTGGTTTGCCAGCATCGAGGCTTGAGCCCCCGAAATTCAACAGCAATGCGCACAATGTAACGAGTGTAACACGAATCATGGAAACCTCTCTGAGTGTGGAAAAGGGGGCGTGGATTCATTCAACGACACAAGGTCGCACGGCGGGATGTGATCTCCTCTTAGACAAGCTAACCAGAGTCACACATGGGGTGGGAATCCTTCCTCTAATCGGCATTCTTTGCCACGTCTCTCTATTTTAGCAATCACATACCCGTTAATACAAGGAGACGCGTGGAGGATACTCGGGGTTCTATGTCCGGTTGTATCGATCTTTCGAGTCGTGCGGCAGAGTCAGTCTTCAAAGATGAGTGTCTCGGCGGGGAAGACAGGGCCTTCGACGCAACTTCGTTTGTAATCCCAACTGCCGTCAGCTTGTCGAACGGGAACCACACAACTAAAACAAGCGCCGAAACCACACGCCATTGGAGATTCCAAAGACAACCAGCAAGGCACGTTCTCCTGCAAACAGATCTTTTGCACGGCTTCCATCATCGGTTCAGGACCGCAGCAATAGACTTGATCGGGAGGTGTCTCAGAATGAATGGCGTTTTGGAGGAGTTCGGTGACGAAGCCGTGATGACCGAATGATCCATCATCGGTGGCGACTTGCAGATCGAGTCCTTCCATTGAGAACTGCTCGATCCCGGCCAGATAATCTTTTGATCGAACACCATAGGCGAGTGATAATTTCGCAGGCTTGGTGGCGAGTTCTCGCGGTGGATTGCCGTAGCTTTTTAATCCCAGCGCTTCCCGAGCCACTGCCAAAAAGGGAGTCTGCCCAATTCCACCTGCGACCATCATCAAATGCCCATCACCCGGATCGGGAAATCCATTTCCTAACGGCCCCCAAATTTGTACGGGATCACCGGCAGACCAGTGTGTCATCAGGTTGGTGAGTTTACCGATGGAAACGTACCCGAAGTCAATTCCGACGGTGATGCCGTCTTCTTCATAAGTATCAAACAAAGCGAAGGGCCGACCGAGAAGGGGGTCGTTTGTGCCGGGCTCTTTCACCATGAAAAATTGACCGGGACGAATTTGCCTCGCCAGTTCGGGGCATTTCAATCGTAACCGGTAGGTATTGGTGGCAATTCTTTCCTGTTCAACAACGACGGCCGATATTTGTTGAGCAGTGGTAACCAGTCCTGGCAGATTGGTTTCAGCAGACATGTCAAAATCCTGTTACTTGCGTCGAGTCGACTTTTTGGGATTGCTATTTTTTTGCTTACGAGGGCGCACGCGATGTTTTTCTTGACCACGTGGCTCTTTACCCGGCTTGCTGAATGCAAACTCCAGCAACTCATTGACTTCTTTATGTGTCAACATTCGAAATTCACCGCTGGCCAATTTTTCCAGTTTAATGGGACCAAAGCCAACGCGTGTCAGCGTCATCACCTTATGACCGATGCGTGCGAGTAAGCGTCGGACTTCCCGGTTTTGCCCTTCACTGAGTTGCAGTTCCAGCAGGGTGCTTTTTCCCTGCTTCTTCAGTTTTTTCACATGGTGAACTTTGAAGCGGCCTTCGCGAAAGTACAAACCATCCTGCAATTGTTTGATCACAGAGTAATCGGGATCACCGGCGACTAACACACGATAGGTTCGTAAGACACGAAACTTCGGATGCGTCATGCGGTTCGTCAGTTCCCCATCATTGGTGACAAGCAACAACCCTTCGGAATTCTCATCGAGACGACCGACGGTAAAAAGATGGTCAACTGCCGGGTTGTGAGGAATCAAGTCGATGGCACGCCTGCGTCCACCGGGATCTTCGTGCGTACACACGACTCCCGATGGCTTATTGAGCAGGTAATAGACTTTGGGTTTGAGTTTGACGATTTCTGTATCGACACGGACTTCATTTTTCCCAGGAACGACCTGTGTTCCCAGTTGTGTCACCACTTCGCCATCAACCTGCACGTGACCTTTTGTGATCAACTCTTCACTTTTGCGGCGCGAGCTGACACCCGCAGCCGCTAAATAGCGTTGCAATCGCATCGGTTTTTCGTCGCCAGTGTTTGACATGGAAGGTCGTCTCGATAGATGGAATAGTGTGGAATATCCCTCATGATAGCAATTTTGCTCCCAAAAACAGAGTCCGACGCAGCGATGGACGTTTCTGTGGAATCTGCTCAACGGGAACAACCGCTAAGAATGCATTCGATGTTCTTCGACAATCAGGGTGCGTTTATTCTTTGAGGGAAAGGTTAGAGTGTCACAAAATCACTCTCGATCAGTGGTGGAAAGACGTCGGAAATATTCACGAATTCGGTCTTCGTAGGCGGGAAGATATTTTTCATCTGAAGCATTCAGCAATTTTTGACGGATACGGGGAGGCAATTTTCCCCACACTTCTTTCATAAGACGTTCTCGTTCTGCTTGGCGCAATTCGAGTAAACGACTCTGTTCGCGTTGACGGATTTCTTCGGAGGCCCGGTCCGCGGGCTCTTTCGATTCGTTGCCGGGAGCTTGTCCCTCCGCATCCCCCGAACTTTGTGGCTCTTGACCATTCTCGGGCATCGGCTGCTGACCCATAGGCTGTGTGGACTGCTGCTGAGAGGGATCCTGTTCTGGCGATTTCTCAGCGTCCTGGGGTTGTTCCCGTTGCGGTTGAGATTTGGGTTGGTTCTTTTGTTTTTGTTGATCGGCTTGATCGAGAAGTCGATCCCAGACGGTCAAGATTTCGCTTTGCAGTTGGAGTGTCAAATCATCGACGGTTCTTTCTTCCATTTGAATGCGATGAGCTTGCAGATCTTCGAATAGCAATTTGGCATCGCGCTGAATTTGCTCAACGTCAGGCGGTGGTGCCTGGCCATGCGCGAGAGTGAAAGAAGATGCGACATAAATCGCAAGGACGAGTTGCGGGATGGCATGACTCATCAAATGACCTCATCCACTGGTGATTGTGATTCTTGCTGGCGCGTCAAAATGTCTTGCAGCAATCGCAAAACTTCTGCTTGTTTTGCTTCTAGCCGTTTCCACTCATCCTGCGTTTGTTCGTTCGATCCCTCCGAAAACTCGCGTGTTGAAAGCTCTCGTGACTCTTCCTGAATTTGCTGCTGGACGGCCCGCAACAAGAGAAGTTCGACATAGATCGTTTGCTGTTTGCCCTGTTCGTCTTCGTCTCCAGCAGGTTGATCTGAGGGGTCGTTCTCGTTGTCTGCTTGTTGATCGTCGGCCATCCGCTTTAACACATTGAGAAGAATTTCGAGTTGACGAAGCGAGCGAGGCATGGAGTCTACCGCGGCTGTTTCAATCTCTCGGGAATCGAGCGTTTGATAGCTCTGTGTCATGGTCTCCAAAACATGATTGAGGGCCAATTCCACAGCTTCGATTTCTCCCAAAGCCGTTCGTAATTCGTCCAATTCGTTGAGGAGGTTTTGCTGTTCGTAGCGAATGTCGTTGAGTTTTTTCAGTAACGAGCGATTCCAACGCGATGTCTGAGTGAATTCTTCCAAGAGTAAACTGGCTGATTGATTCTGTTGTTTTTGATGGATGGCAATCTGTAATAGTCTCGGTAATAGCTCGGTTAATAGCTCGAGTTGATGGCTCGATTCGAGACTCTGTCGTTCCTGTTCGATGGCGTCTTGTGCGTCTGCCAGTTTCTGTTCGGCTTCTTGGGAAATATCTTCAGTGGATTGATTCTCTTCGATCTGTTCCGAGAGCTTCTGCATGGGGCGTTCTGCCGCTTCCATAGCATCGGCCGACTTGGGGAGTTGCAGTCGATCAAGCATGCGGCGAATACGACCGGCTTCCCGATTCAACTCGTCCTGGCGAGATTGGAGTTCGTTTTGCGTTTGTGGATCACCGTTGTTTTTAAGAAGTTCATCGCCGATCTGTTGCTGTTTGCGAGTGAGTTGATCGAGATTGCGAGATTGTTCGTCGAGCAATTGCATTTTTAATTCGGCATCGGTCACGGGGCGATCATTGAGTTGATCGTCCCATTCCTGGAATTCTTGCAACAAAGACTGATTTCTCTCGATGGCTTCGTTCAAATGATTGTCGCGAAGTGACCGTTGATTGTCAGACATTTGTGTGGCGGCATTGGAAGCTTCGACGTTCTCGGATAAGTCTTTCACCATCGATTGAGGATTTTCTCCGTCCACCTCCTCTTGAATTGCTTCTTGAAATTCGCGCAAACGACTTTGATTACGAAGTTGGTCGGCAGAGAGTTTCTGAAGCTTGTTGCGTTCATCATCAGAGAGACGGTTTGTGGATTTTCCGAGTAAGCGAGAATTGAGTCGTCGTGTCTCGTCGGCAATCTCACGCTGATGTTCGATTAAGTCTGCCAGAGAATCCTGAATCGATTGTTGCTTTTTCCATTCCGAGAAAGACCCGGACATGTCTTTCAAGAGTGTTTCGATCTTGTTTTGTTGTCGCTCGGTGAGTTGAGCCAGCAACGCAGACTGCTGTCCCCTCGGCTGTTTTTTTAACCACTCGTCGACTTTCGCAGGATCTGCCAATGTTTGGTCATCTGGCAGAATGTGAGTTCGTGTGTCAGGCTGGGAGGTGAGTGATTGGCTGCTCAAGCGACCAAGATATTGATTTAATAGGGGGAATTCTCTAGCTTCCAACCGCTCAAAGTCTCGTTGCAAATCACTTAAACGCTTGCGAAATCGTGGTTGTTCGAGTTGATTAAGCTCTGTTTCATCTACCAATTGCTGGAGTTCTGCTTGCAGAGATTGTTCGTCGTCCACTAATTTCCGTTCGAGCCGTTTTTGGTCAGACATCAACTTGGGTACGGATTCTTTCTCCGCACCCGATTCTTCAAACGTCTCCTTCAATATTTCTTGGCGGTCGGCAATGCGTTCAATCTGATCGACCAGTTCTTGTAAGCGCTCAGCCAGTTCTCGTTGCTTTTCTGTTGATGAGATCAACGTCAACAACCGCTCATCGATGCCGATGTGCTCCTCTTCGAAAGAAAGATGATCGCGACCGACAAGACTCAAACGCAGCACATCACCTTCCTGAAATCCGAGTTCTCGTAAACTGATTGTGAAGTGGGATTGGAAATTCTTCTGGGGATCGTCGGACAGTTTGAGTAACTCTTGTCTCCAGGTCTTATCTTCTACTTGGTCGTTTTGAGGACTGAGAGAGAGTTCCAAGTAGGTGATGACCACATCATCATTCGCCGATACCGAAATGTCGACACGTGCGTCGGGAGTTACGAATTGATCGGTTTCGGGAGAAACAATTTGAACTTGGGGTGAGGCATCGGCGATTCCAATGACTTCCAATCTCAATGCCGAGTCGTTGGAAATCCCCAATTCATCGGTCAGTTGCAGACGATAGAATTGGCTCCCCGCGGTTGTGATTGGCAAAACCCCCGAAAATTGGGCGGTCTCCCCCGATATTTCCAATGGATTAGAATCACTTTCGGACGTGACAAGATTCGCGCTTCTCAAAGGGACATTTGCCGTTCCGGTGATCAATAGTTGCGAACCAATGAGGGCTTGGACGAATGATGGACCCGCAGAGATTTGTTCCGATTCACGCTCAGAATATTCCGGCGAAATCAGTTCCATTTGCAAGTCAGACAGCATCGGAGGAGGGACGACTTTAACGCGCATCCAGGGGAACTTAGTATCATCGCCACCCGTTATCCGAAACTCAAATGAGTCTTTCAGTGGCAAGAGGATTTGTCCCACAGCCGCCTGTCGATCATTCCCCGAAATTCTCGGCACTGCTTCGCGGCGAATCTCTCCCTTCGCATCTCGTATCGTGAGTTCCAAATCATCGGGAAGATCGCCACGTAGATTGGTGACATGAAATTCCAAGGTCGTTCCTCGCGGAAACAACCGATTTTCAAAGTCGTCTTGTTTGATCTCTTCTCCGTCAACAGTGTCGATTTGCAAGATGACTTCGCGTGGCCACTCAATGGGTTGCCAAGGCAGCGCCAAACGTTGCAGGGAAGTCACGGCATGTGAGGGAAAAACCATGCCGATGATTGCGGCCAGCAACACGCAGCTTGTTGCCAAATATGTTCTTAATCGGACAGGACGCAGATCGATGACATGCAGAAGATCGAGGGTCAGAAGTTTTCGAATGGTTCGATCCGCACTTTTGCGTTGCAACGACTCCGAGCCGAAGCGTGCATGATATTGTTCGGAAGTGAATTCCACGGTACTCGTTAACTGACCACCCAATTCGGGGATTTTTCGTTCGATCCGTTGCGCCAACCAACGATCAGAAAGCGGGTGTGACAAAGGCTTCCACAATTCGCGAACCAGCACCCACAAGCAGAATCCAAAGGCCGATGCGGATAATACCAATCGACCGCTCAAACTATTACCGATGACCAACCAGTCGAGCAGTCCTGAGACCAGCAGAATCAATACGACACCGGCGATCAATGCGCAGATCCCACCCCTCCACAACGACGAGCGAAGACGTCGTCGGACGGCAGTCAGTTTCAGACGCAACACTTCAGGCATGTTTGAAAAACTTTTCGATAACCAATATTGATCGACACAATGATTATATCAGTTGATGGCGTTTGCGAAGTATCCATTCTGCTGTTAAGAGACCAAAAAGCAGAACCAAAAGTTCCCACCGATTCCATAAAGGTCGTGGTGCCAACGCCTCCAGCAGTATTTTTTGCCCGGGAGGGATTAATTCAGGAATTCGTTTTGCGGTATCAATTGACGCATATCGACCTCCCGTTATTTCAGCCACTTCCTGCAACTCTTTTTGATTGAGATTTCGATCCTTGAGTTCTTGTTGTGCGAGTTCAATCCGAAAATCGGTTGTGAGGGATTGATTGGTCTCGGCAGATGTCCAAGCGATTTGATAGGTTCCCTCCGGCAGACCGGTGAGTTCTGTGGTGAAGAGTTCGGGGTGCAAATCCGAGGCAATTAATGGTTTGCGAAACGATTCCGGGCCCGTGAGAGTGATTTGAGGAGAGTTTGCCTCATTGACGAGTGACGATTTCAAGCGAACTTGAACGGCCTCACCTCGTTCGTAGATTCGACGGTCCGTCGTGAGCTCTCCCAACTGATCGGTTGCGGAAGAACGAGTCAGATATCTGAGTGTTTGTAACCAGAAGCGACCGTAGAACTTGTCCTGCGTCAAAAATCTGAGCCGCCACATTTCATCAGTCGCATGAAATAGCACTTTGCCAGTTCCGAATCGTTGTTCGACCAACATGGGGAGTCCTGGTCGGTCTTCTCCCAGTGGTTCGGTTGTCAACCAGGTCACAGCTCCCGGTTTCAAATGGGGATAAGCCTGAAAGCGATACCACGGACTCAATTCATCCCAATAAGACGAAGTTCCGGGTTGGTCATCTCCCCAGCGAAATGCGGGTGTGGTTTGTAGACCGGCAATTGTGGGTCGTGGCTGGAAGCCGCGGTCTTGCCATCGTAGTGGAGGGGCAAACGAAGCTCGTTCGATCTCGATGGGAAAGAGGGATTCGAATGCAGAGCCTTTCCAGGACTGGGGATTCTTTTGGGGTCCACCGATCAAAATTATGGACAAGCCCTCAACTTCCACAGCCTCTTTCAATAAATTGACAACCCCCGGGCCAACGTCCTGTGGACCAAGGTCACCCAGAATGATCACGTCGTAAGTATCGATTTGGTCCTTCCGAACGGGGAAACGTCCGGCCAGTTTTTGACCGGAGGGATCTTGCAAGGATTGCTGCAAGTCTCCACCCAGTAAAACGGAGTCGAGATCAACGCTCGGCTCGCGCTCTAGAAAATGCTTCAGATAGCGATATTCATAGCGAGGACGATCTTCGGCCAACAGCACTTTTAAGGGTTGGTCGCGAATGAGAACTTTGCGAATCAATTGGTTGTTGTCTCGGTCTGTCTCATCCGTGAGCGGTGTCGCTCGAATGACGAATTCGATCTCGCCGGTTAAATCGGGTTGCCATTCGAGAGTGATTGTCTGAGGCTCTTTGCTATCCGAGAAGGTCACATTGTCCGAAACAATGACTTCTTGATTCTCTCGAATTTCGATAATCAATTCTGTGGTTTCGCCTTTGAATCCCACATGATCAAGGAGGCATTCAAAGGTGATCAAATCATCGAGGAAGGCAATCTCGGGGACTCTCACTTCGGCAAGCCGAATGTCGCGAGCAGCCGTCTCACTGCCAATACCTATCGTCCATGCCGAAACACGATCTTTCTTCAAATCTTCTATCGCGTCGCTCAAACGTCCCATACCAGACGAAGTGTGACCGGTTGCTATCCCGTCACTGACAAGAATGATCGATGAAGGGGGGGTTGCCTTTAATTCCGAGAGAACCTGTTTAACGGCATCGCCAGGTTTCGTCTCCTGACCCGATGATTCGAGCGTCCGCAACGTTTCCAGTAATTCGGGGAGTTCCTGCTCGGTTGTGAGTTCACCAGCATGCAGTGAGATCGCTGTCTCGGAAAATCTGTAAACTTTGATTTTGTGAGATTTCAGCAGCGTTTTCAAAAAACGGGCATCATCGGCCAATAACAGTCCACGACCTATGTTGAGACGTGTCGGCAAATTGGAATTGATAGCATCGAGAGACTGTTTTGCGGCTGCTTGAAGATTGCGTTGCTTGTATTCATCTTTGAGAGACATGCTTTCTGAGGTATCTACTAAAATCACGATGAGCGGATCGATGGTGCGGTTCACCGAAAGCACGGGCCGGCAGATCAGTACCAACAGAATAATCAAAACTGCCACACGCAAAGCCATCAACGTGATGCGAGATGATCGTGCTAATTTTCCTGCATCTCGACTGATCACAAACAGAATTAAGCCCACCACGCAGACACACGATAACCAGCCGAACCAGTCGGGCATCCAGACTGGCCAAGGAGATTCCCATAGAATCCGCCAAGCAGTCCCCTCACCCCCGTCAGAAGGTGGGATATCGAGATATCGTTGGAGCCAGACCGGCAAGAGATTCGCCTAACAGTTGAAGAGTTATGAGTTTACAAAGAATGATTGTGGAAAATGTCTCGGGTAGTATGTCACTCTTCCAAGACGATTCAGCAGCTTGTCTCCCACGGAAACTGTTTCCTGCACAGGATTTCGAGCCCTCAGCGTTGCAATTTTCCTCTCCGCCTAGAATAATCCCTCTCTTGCTCTATCGCGAGAGGAGCTTATTGGTGAAAGAAAATTTCACCAAGTTCGACGCTGCCGACAATTGAGTCAGGGAGCGATATTCCACTCGAACCCGTATTGAGAGAATCAACGATGCCTACCGTTTCAAAATCCGATCTCCGCAAATTGCGGAAAAAACGTTCACGACTTAAGAAGAAGGTGAAATGCCGCTTCTGTCCCGATGGTAAACCGGTTCGCCCGGTCTACATCGACTATAAGGACGTAAACCTGTTGAAGTCCTTGGTTGACCGTGAAGGCAAAATTTTGCCTCGTCGCAAAACCGGAACTTCTGCTTTGTATCAACGAGCCGTCCGCTCGGCCATCATGCGTGCCCGCTTCATTGGTATGCTGCCGTTCGTTTCGGAAGACTGAATCACTTCAAACAACAGACGTTTGAAACAATGTGAGAACCGGTTTTCATTTCAGAATGAAAGCCGGTTTTTGCTTGCGCGAAACTGGCTCACACTTCCGGTAGTTCGAATCCTTTGCGGTAGGTGCGACCGAGAAGTTGATTGGCTTCGACATCATTAGTGATCTGTTCTTTTTCGCCGTCCCATTGCAGTGTCTTCTGAGTTCTCCAGGCGATGTTTGCCAGATGACACAACGAGGTACTGCGATGATTGATTTCGACATCCGCATTCGGAGGCTCGCGCGTCTCCAGACAATCGAGAAAGTTACCCAGGTGAGCGAGTTCTCGTTCGGCACCCGGTTCTTTTTCGATCTCTTTTGTCCCGCGATAAATTTTGTAGCCGCTGCTACCAAGAACGAGTGAGGCTTCGGAGCCGTAAAAAGCGATCCCGAAGCTTGAGTCTTCGATGCCTCGTCGGCACCAAGTGCGATGCTCCCATTGAATGACGCCGTCGTCAAAATCGAATTGGGCCAATTGTGTATCGGGTGTTTCCTGATCGTCATCGAAGAAATATTTTCCGCCACCGCACGAAATGCGAGTGGGTGCATTCATCCCCATTCCCCAGCGTGCGATATCGAGGGCATGGATGCCGTTGTTGCCGCATTCACCCGTTCCGTAATCCCAGCGCCAATGCCAGTGGTAAGGAATGAGGTTTTCTTTGTAATCGTTTCCAGGTCCGGGTCCGGCCCACAAATTGAAATCGAGAGATGAAGGTGGCTCGGTCACGTCTTTATAGCCAATGTTTGGTCGCGTGCTATTGATCCAACAGCGCGCCATGTTCACATCGCCCAAACGACCAGATTTGACGGTTTCGATGGCCTTCTGAAAATCAGCACCACTGCGGCGTTGTGTCCCAGTGCCGACAATCCGTTTGTATTTGCGAGCTGCATCCACAGCGCGTCGGCCTTCAATGACATTATGAGAGACGGGCTTCTCGCAATAGACATCTTTGCCCGCTTCACACGCCAGAATCGTCGCTAAAGAATGCCAATGATCGGGAGCCGAACAAACGAGGACATCCCAGTCGTCCTGGTCGAGGACTGTGCGGAAATCGTCGATCACTTTTGGTTCTTCACGACCTCGATCGGTCACCATTTTGACTGCCGAAGCGGTGACGTTTTTGTCGGGGTCGGCGATATAAGCGATTTCGACATGATTGAACGTAAGAAACCCTTTGATCAATTGTTTGCCGCGACCGTTAACACCCATCACGAGCATCCGAACCGGTTTTCGTCCGGCAGCGGTTGTTTCCGTTTCTGCTTGTGCAGACCGATTGAGGATCAATGCGGATGAGGCTGCGGCAGACGTTGTCAGAAAATGCCGTCGATTTTGTTCAGACATGAGTGTTCCTTTTGAAGACGGGTTGTCGTCGTCGTGAGTACGGGCGAACGCACATCGATCAGAGATTTATTTCAGTCCGCGTTTCCAGTCCGCGATAAATAATTGAGCCGATCCATCTGGCCCACGTTTGGTGGCAGTCCACATCAGTTTTGTGCCGTCGGGGCTGAAGACCGGAAGCACGTCGGCGGCAATATGATCGGTCACTTGTGTGATCTTGCCACCTTGGAATTCGGTATCTGTCCAACTTGTTTCCATCATCCAAAGATCGAAGTTGGCTCCGCGAGGACCGCGGGAATAGTCGGCTCCCGACCAGATGATGTAATCGCCACTGGGATGGAAGTACGGACACCAGTTGACTTGCTTCAAGTTATTGGTGAGGCGAATGTCATGTTTTCCATCAACAGAAACCGCCCGCACTTGAAGCATGTCTTCTTCTTCTCGGTCACTGCGGAAGATCACCCATTTATTATCGGGAGAGAAAAATGGTCCGCCGTCGTAACCGGGTTGATTGACGATTTGCTTCACATTGCCACCATCGGCATCCATGATGAAAATGTCGGGGTCACCATCGCGAGTTGAGGTAAACACAATTTGCTTTCCATCGGATGAGTAACTTCCTTCGGCATCGTATCCGGCAGATTCCGTCAGACGCGTCAAACCGGTCCCGTTGATTTTTGTCACATAAATTTCCATATGAGGATCAAAGTCCCATTCGTAACGGCGTCGGCCACCGGCAGCGGCCAATTCTCGGGCTTTCAATTCTGTCGCATCGATTTCAGGATCGGAATGGGACGAGGCAAACATGATCGATTTCATGTCGGGTGTGAAGTAGGCGCAAGTTGTACGTCCTCGACCAGTGCTGATGCGACGGGGAACCCGTTCGTCCAATTTTTGAACATAGATTTGATAAAACGGATAACCAACGGGATACGCCTGATAGACCACCCATTCGCCGTCGCTTGAAAAATAACCTTCACCCGCGCGTGGGAGCCCCATGGTGACCTGTCGCAAGTTGGTCATGTGTTCGGACTCAAGCTCGGACAATTCGAGATACTCTACGGCAGGGCTCTGCTCTTTTTCGGCGGGAGGTTGTCCCCATGCTGAAAGATTCAGGAGCAGAACAGGGAGGCAGTAAATCGCAGGAATCAAGCGGGCAATCATGATGGTGTGTCCCGAGTGGAATGATTGGAATTGATACAAAATTATAACAGAAATACCAATGTGGGCTGTTAAGGGGATGGCTGATGGATTGTGGGGGTTTGAGTTTTTCCGGCGGGTGTTTTGCTGGGCAGACAATCAGTCAGAAACTTGTCAAGTTCTTCGGCGGTCAATCGAAGGTCGTGATTGCTGTCCGCGGAACCTCGAAAAGCCTCTGCGAGACACAGTGCAAACAAGCCGTATCCTTCGTCGGGATGTTCGAGACTTTTCTGATCGGCCTGGCAAGCAGCGATCAAAGTGGTCGACTTGGCTCCCGGCATCAAATACTTGAGTGCCTCTCCCGAAGATGGTTGGCTTTGCAGACCTTGTTTGGCTTCATCGCTACAAACTTCCAGAAACAAAAACTTATTGGTTGAACTGGAATTTTCCAGAGGCTCCAAAAGTTTCAGTAATGATAGACCTGTCTCGGCCAGGTTGTCTCGATGGGTATCTTTGACCGCCAGGTAAATATTCTGATCCTGAGTTTGATAAGCGTGTCCTTTGACGAACACCAGAACTTGTGAATCACGGCGTGAAAACGAGACCGTTTCGTTGATCACCTTCGTGATTTCGGCTTTGGTTTCGTCGATGAGCACCACGACACGATCTGCTGCAAACGCATAACGACTGACTAAAGCGGTTTTCAATAACTCGACATCGCGAACCGCGTTACTCGCTGGGGTCAATGTTTGATCGGTGTAAGATTCATTGGCAATAAGAATCGCCCAGCGATCATTGAGGATGGGACGTTTGGCGTCGACGGCCACTGGTCGAGGGGGACTTGCAGAATCGTCCCAAGAGATGATCAATCGATCAAATTGTCGAAGATCACCGGGGGTTGCTTTGCTGCTGTTCACGGTGACTTCGCTGGAGTCGTCCAGCGAGAACGAAATTTTTTGTCGGTCATCCTGCGTCAACGAAAACTGGCCATCCTCAATCGATTGAATGACTCCACCAGTTTGACGTTCTTCGCGAGTCACCAGAATTTCGCGAATTTCCACATCATAAACGATTCGGATGCGATCCCCTTCTTCAAGATCGGCAACATCCATATTCAGTTTTTCAGTGCCAGAACCGTTTTGTTGAATGAGCACGTCTTCAGCAAGAGGCAATATTGTGGCGGTTCCCGAAGATTCTGAACGACCGAAACGGACCGTCAATTCGGGCGGGGAAGACATTTTGATTTGTGAAATGTATCCAGTCATCTCTTCTGGTCGCAGTGAAACCAACTCGCTCATCATTCTTCCGCTACTTCCGGTGACATCGGGAAGATGCCGCACGCGTACCATGTCGCCGTCTTTGAGTTCGACGAGTTGCTTTTGTTGGTTATTGATTTTGATTCGTGGACGTTCCGGGACACGC
Source organism: Planctomycetaceae bacterium (assembly GCA_029243145.1). GTDB lineage: Bacteria > Planctomycetota > Planctomycetia > Planctomycetales > Planctomycetaceae > JABURQ01. The sequence goes on from JAQWSQ010000071.1 coordinate 46,866, forward strand.
AAAGAGAGAGAACCTCGTTCGGGGCCTTCTTCAATCTCAATGGTGATGCGTTTACGCTGCATGTCTCGCGACACCAATCGACCGTAGGTTACTTCCGGGCGATCAACGGTGATCGACAATTGAAACTTGCCTTCCCCCACTTCGCGTTTCTCAATAATGACACGGTCAAGTTTCTCAATTTCTCTCAGCAAAATGTTTTCGTCGTTATTACGAAAATAGATCAGCGGTGATTCCCCGACTTTGATTTCTTCAACTCCTGTGAAATGAACATCGTTATAAATAATCACGTTGTTCTCGAGATCAATGTCCCTCACATATCCCACCAAGCGGGGTGCTTTCGATTGCTGACCGTCTGCTGAATCATCATTTCCTCCCATGAAAAACATCGAAAGTGAAATGATCATGGAAAGCGCAAATGCTCCACCAATGATCATCAGCCTTTTTTTCTCGGCGGGAGTTCGGTTGCCTTCTCCGTCGTTTTCCTGATCAAGAGATTCCGAGGCGTCTAGTGCCGGTCGAACACTTGTCAGGTTGGCATCAATATTCAGATCGGAAAGTGCTTCATCGGCCGATTTGTATCGGTTCTTTTGATCTTTTGTGGTGAGTTTCTGGATCACGTGCTGAAGGTCTTCGGGGACACCCTCTAACACACGATTGATTTCGGGCAACTTTCGGTCGGGAGCCGCATGCCACATCATCCAGGCAATTTGTTCGTTGCTTCCAAAGGCCGACAAGCCAGGAAACAGACTGTCAAAATTGGTTCCACACAATAATTCGTACGCGCTGAAACCGAGCGAATATAAATCGCTAGCAGGTCCAATCTCACCGAAATCGTCCGAAACGGTTTCGGGTGCCATGTATTTTGTCGTTCCCTTGAGCAACTCTCCTTCGGAGTCGCTGGCACGTCGCGCCAATCCAAAGTCACCCAGTTTGATACGACGGCGGGCATCGAGCATCAAATTGGCCGGTTTGATGTCTCCATGAACAATTCCTTGCGAATGGAGATACTTAAGGGCTCGTAAACTGTGAGCAAGCGTCGTTCGCAACGATTTTAAATCCATCTGTCGACCGCTGATTCGGTCTCGCAGATTGGCTTGCATCAATTCGAGGATCACCCAGCCTTTCTCGCGATCCAAGTCGAACAAAGTGACGATGTTCGGGTGTTGCAGAGAGGCGAGAAGTTGCGATTCCTGCCAATACCGTTCGAGATGCTGAGGTTCGTCCAAAAACTTTTCGTTAATTTGACGAATAGCCACCTCGCGACCGAGTTCGAGATCGCGGGCGCGAAAGACGGTCGCATACGATCCCGTGCCGATCTTTTCCAATAGCTGGTAGCGATCTTCCAAACTCACGCACACTCTCCTGCGAGGCAATGATGACAGTCTTTCAGGACTGTTTCGTAACTCCCTCTCAACGACGAATTTGCGAAGAGAGCTTCTGCCATTCTACGGAGAGTCTTCGCCCGAAGAAAGTCGCGATTTCAGATTGTCGACGGTCTTTTTGTCAGACGGGTAGACCAGACTCGTCGGTTTCGCGTTGGGGTGGAAGCTGAGCGGAGTAATTTGAGTCGATTCTGCCGACAGAAAGAGTGCCGGGACGACCCAGTTTTCCCCTTCCACAACCTGATTCGGTTTGAAGCCACTGACCAGAATCGTTTCTTGATCCCATTCTCCCTTGAGCAGTTCTTTTAACTGGAACTCAACCGTCGATTCCCCGACTTCCAGAACTTGTCCTACAAACACGAGTTGGGAGTTTTCAATTTGTCGTGCGTTAATCAAAACCGGGTTGGCGGTCGCGAAGGCTAATCCCATCAGGAAGCATGCGTAGAAAGCAAAGAGGCCGATCACAATCCAGAAAGGACCAAGCTGTGATGAGTTCACGCCAGTCTGCTCGGGAGAATTGATTTTGGTGGTTGAATCATCCATGAAAAACCCGGTCAAACAGAAAACCCCGACACCTGTTTCAACTCAAACCTCAAAGGCGGTTGATGTGCTGATGAGGTATTTGTGATCAAATTCTTCTTCGAACGAGTAGAGACCACAAAAGTCGGAGAGAGAATCCGATTCGTTCTTTTTCATCTCGCCACGTTCGATCAACTCGAACACGAGCCGTCCGAAGTCTTCCGTGGACTCAATGCCCCATTGGTGGAAGACGGTGCAAGCCATCAAACCGAATTGTTTGAGGGCCAATTCGCGGATTCCTTCGAGAAGCTGGGACCCGCTGATGTGTGTTTCTTCTTCCTCATTGGCTTGTTGAGCGTGAATCCGCCGTTGCGTTTGATGCAACGCATCGAACACAAACTTGTAAGCGCTTCGAGGATATTGATGCCGACGTAACGAGGACGTTGTCATAATTTCACGCTTTATGTAAACCCATGTGATCGTTGAAGATCGGGTGGGAAAGTCTCAACTTTCAATACAGGCAGACGAATGAGCCTGTCTGTGCAGTATAGATTTTGAAACGGCAACTGAAAAGTGGGAATTCGTATCTGTCACAAAAACGAGCCAATTTTGATCTCTCGATACGTTAATCTCCCCAGAATCGGACCTGTTTTCCCAGAGCAGATTCACTGGGTGAGAGTTTAAGATTCGGAAGGGTTTTTTGATTTTCCAGACACAACCGTCACAATATCACTCGCGTCGGTCATTTTTGTCGTCCCGCCCTCATAGTTGACCAATACTTTCTGAGCCAAAATCTCTTGAGCGACAACACGCCCCTGACCCTCTCGGGTCATGACGGTGGCGCCCACTTTGGGCAGCTCGCGTTGATACTCTTTGTAAGTATCGTACTCGTACCGCAAGCAGCATTTCAGGCGTCCGCAACGTCCCGAAATTTTATTGGGATCGAGAGTCGCTTTCTGCATCTTGGCCATCTTCATCGAGACGGGAGGCATTTCGTTCAGATGAGTATTGCAACAAACTGGCTTGCCACAATCGCCATAATCGGCAAGTAGTTTGGCTTCATCCCGAACTCCGATCTGACGCATCTCAATACGAGTATTGAATTCACGAGCGAGATCTTTGACCAATTCTCGAAAGTCGACACGATTCTCGGCCAGGTAATAAAAAATGATTCGTTCCCCACCGAACACGTGTTCAACATCCACCAATTGCATTTGCAATTTGCATTCGGCGATCATATCTCCGCATCTGGAAAATTCGCTACGCTCTTTGCTTTCGAGTTCATCACGAGACTTGAGATCCTGTTCGTCGGCGACGCGCAGAACCCGCCCCGCACTTTTTTTGGAGTTGAGATACTTTCGCGTCATCTCACTCGCTTCGGAAAGTACCTCTCCCCATTCGATACCTCGATCAGTGCGAACGAGAATCTGTTGATTCCTGAGGAATTGATCGCTGGGGCGAGCGGAAAACTCACCGATGGATCGCATCGATCCATAACGCACAATGAATGAATTGGCCATAAGAATTGGAGTATATGTTGATCCCCGCACGAGAAGTGGGAGAATTGATATAGGATAAGTACGGAATCTTTGTTCGATTCCATCCGCGCCTGTTCTACAACAGAACCAAGTATAACCAGAGATTGACCCCCGATGCGAGTTGGATTTTCAGTAATCAAAACTGTCAAAACAACCTCGAACTCTTTCAGACTGAAGGTCGTTCGAGCGGCGATAATGACGTTTCTGGCCGTGCTCTGCGGCTGTCGGGCCGAAAACGCGGCTTCACCCACTCGGGAAGAAACGGATACTTCCGCAGAGAAATCCTCGATATCTGACGCCGATACCAAAACTTATGACGGTTTGACGGCTGAGGAATGGCGAGCTCGATTGAAAATGCTCGGCCCCGATCTTCCGGGAGCCTCTGCGGCAATTCCTGGACTCACACAATTGGTCGCCGACAGGACTGTTGACCTCATAATTCGTCGACGAGCCATAATCATGATCGGCCGGTTGGGCCAGCCCGGTCTGGAGAGCTTATCGACATTGAAAACACTGCTGAAAGAAGACGCGCGAAAAGGACATCCACCGGCTGCATGGGCCGCCAAAGCGATCGCATTGCTGGGTCCGGCTGCTAAGGAGGCGACTCCCGAATTGATCACGCGCTTAAATGCTCCTTCGGCACATTTGGAATCTCGACTGGCGTGTCTTGAAGCGCTGGCACGCATCGGGGGAGTCCATGCCGATGTGATTCCCGCAATTCTTGAGCAACTGAAGTTTCCGTCTTCGAAGCTTGATGTTCATCAGCAACTGGAGATCAGAAGGGGAGCCATCGACGCGTTGGCTTTGATTGGTCCCGATGCTTCCATCGCAGTGCCCGTGCTCATGGATTACTTATATGATTCGAATGATCTATTGAGGGCGAAAGTTGTGATCGCGTTGGGGGCAATTGGGCCTTCTGCAAGTCCCGCGTCATCGGCAGTGGCGGAGAAACTCTTGTTTGATGACGCTGAAGAAGTCCGACGTGAAGCAGCTTTAGCGCTTGCAAAACTTGGCACTGATGGCGAGCGATTGTTGACAGGATTAACACGCGATGAAGAGCCTCTGGTCAGAGAATTCTGCCTCATTGCCTTGGGGCAAAACTCTTCACTCTCGGAAGAGGCAGTGACTGGTTTGACCTCTTCTCTCGATGACGAGAATGATCGTGTTCGCTTGGTTGCTGCCAAAGCTTTGGCAAAACACTCGCAGCAAAGAGCGCAGGTCGTCTCGACCTTAATCGATTTGCTGATAGGCTCCGAGCGGAAAACTCGGCGTGAAGCCGCCGATCTTTGGGTTGTGATTAAACCTGATGCAGAAGAATGGTCCCGGTTGGAGCGGATGATGAAATCCACCATGGACGAGTATTCGCGTCGAATATGGAATTCGATGCAGAGGTCTCGTCCATAAAAAAAGCACCACTTGGATGATCAAGAGGTGCTTCTTTATGATTAGGAAATTCGTCAGCAGGTCATTAGCTCTGCTTCCGATTTTTCTTCTTCGAGTTCAAATTCAATAATCTCGTGTTCCCAGAGTATTTCATCTCGCACAATACGGCATTCTTGCGGAGCTTCGATGCCGAGACGCACTCGATTACCTTTGACAGAAACCACTGTCAGCGTCACATCATTGCCGATTTGAATCCGTTCACCAGCTTTTCGACTAAGTACGAGCATTTCTAATCCTCCTTGAGTTAGGTCAATTCATCTCCTGTACCAATTGCGATACTTGATGGCGGCTAAAATACGGGTTGCCGCTCAACTGGTCGAATTTTACGTGTGAAGAAGAGAACGTCAAGATTCTCTCACACAGGGAAAACCCTTAAGGTTGTTTTAGAATCACTCTTGGACCAAAATTAGTTTGCTCCCTAACTGTAACGATAACAAGGACTTTCGTTCACTATTAAGTCCAAAGTAGTAAGCTTCGTTGGGTTGAAAAAGGCAATAAATTTTCAAAACACTTTGGTTTTTGAAAGGTTATGCTCAAGTTCCGAGATATTGGACACTTCTATTTAAGGTTATTGACGGCTTCTGCGACTTCATCAATGTGTCCATCGACTTTCACTTTCGGCCAGATTTGGGCGAGTTTTCCATCGGCTCCAATCAAGAAGGTCGCCCTCTGGATGCCCATCGATTTCTTTCCATACATGTTCTTCTCCACCCAGACGCCGTACTTCTCACAAATCGCATGATCGGTGTCGGCAAGCAGGGGAAAGTTCAGCTCATATTTGGCAGCAAACTTCTCGTGGGATGCGACATCGTCAGTGCTGACGCCAAAGATAGTTGCTTTCAGTTTTTTGAAACGTGAAAGGCTTTCCTGGAATCCACACGCCTCTTTGGTACATCCCGGCGTATCATCGCGAGGATAAAAATACAGAACAACGGGTCCCTCTTTTAATGCCTCGCTGAGACGATACTTGGCATCCGGGTAACCGGGCACCGTGAATTTTGGGGCCGACTTTCCAACTTCAAGGTGGGTCTTGGCAGGCATGAGATTGTTCTTTCTGATCAGGCGATGTGATTTGAGGAGAGTATAGAACACAAGAATAAAGAGTCGACAATCAGTTTTACCGTAGGGTCGCATCAAATTGGCGACAATTTTAGAGAGTTATGCTAGGCATTTTGTCTGCTTCCGGCAAACATCAAATACTTCTCAAATTATGTTATAAGATGAATTATGATAAGGAGATACGGGTATCATAATTCTTTCCAGATTGCTGGAAAAAGACAGCAGTCGAAGTGAGGTCTGGTTCCGCGACACGGGATAGCTTCTTGACCCGCGCGAATGGTCGCTTCATAATGTCCACCTTTCCCGAATATCATTTCCTCTGGAAACTGCTGAGTCAAAGAGATTTCGATGAACAAAAAAGAATCTGCAAAATACAAAGAGATGTTGCTGAGCATCAAAGCACGAGTGCGTGGAGATGTCGAACAACTGACGGATGAAGCATTGACGGGTCACGATGGTGCTGCGGGACAAAATAGCCCGACGCATCTTGCTGAGCTCGGCACGGATGCTTACGAGCAGGATTTTTCCTTAAGATTCGTGGAAAATGACCAGGAAATCCTCGCTGAGATTGATGCTGCTCTTGAGCGGATTGCGGAGGGATCCTATGGTGTCTGCGAAAGCTGTAAAGAAGCAGGTCGTGCTCCTTCCAAATCACAGATTCGCAAAACGCGGCTGAAAGCGATTCCCTACGCACGAAACTGCATCGAATGCGAACGGAAACGTGAAGAACTTTCGATATGAAATCAGTTCCCGCCAGCAGGCAACTGCTATTTTGGGTGATTGTTATTGCGACCTGCGGGTGGGATCTCTATTCCAAACACACGGTCTTCACCAAACTCGGGTTCCCGGATGGAATCAGCCCGTGGGTGAAAACATTCTTTAATGGCGGCGTTCGCTATCGCCAGCACACAACATTTAATCATGGTGCGTTGTGGGGTGTGGGGCAGGGTCTCTCGTTGGGTTTTGCGGCACTGAGTTTGGTTGCCGTTGTTGCCGTTCTGTATTGGTTATTTATTAAGGGTCACGCGAAAAGCTTGTGGCTGACCCTCTCGCTGGCTTCCATCATGGGAGGAACGCTGGGCAATTTGTATGACCGCTTGGCATTACATGGGTGCCGAAATGCAGCCGGTGATCTCGAATACGCAGTCCGCGATTTTCTGCGATTTGAGCTTTGGGGTTATCATTGGCCGGTGTTCAATTACGCCGATGTGTTTCTCGTGACGGGAGCCGGTATGCTTTTCGTTTACTCATTGCTCTACGCGGAAGAACACGAAGAGGCGAACAGTAGCAAAGAGTCCTCCAATGTCTCGCCTGATTCTGAAGAATCGCTCACTTCGAACGCGACTTCTACTTAATCAGGATTCCGCTTGATACGGGTTGATCTTTGGGCTCATTCGGCAGAAATAGATCCCTAATTCATACAAGATGATTAGCGGGACCATCATCATGATCATGCTCATAGGGTCTGCGGGTGTCAGAAACATCGAAAGCGTCGCGATGATTAAAATCGCCAATCGTCGTTTTTCTCGAAACGCTTTTACGCTGACAAATCCCATGCGCTCCACGAAGTACATGACCAGAGGTAATTGAAAGCTGATGCCGAACATCACCGGTAATACGAGTGCAAACGAGATCCATTCGGAGAGCCGAAGCTGTGGAGAGACCCCGATCTTGGCATTAAATTCGAGGAGAAATTCCAGGACAAACGGGAACACGGCAAAGTAACAAAAGACGGCTCCCAGCGAGAACAGAAACATGCTCGTCGGCAGAAAGACAAAGACATACCGCTTCTCATGTTCGTAAAGGCCGGCCGCCACAAATAACCACATCTGATAGGCAATCCAGGGAAAAGCGAACACCAAGCCAGACACAACGGCGACCTTGAGATAGATCATGAATGCTTCTTGTACATTCAACGTGATCGGTCGATTGGAGTTATCGATGGTCTGTTGAAGATCGAGAAACGCAGGTGATTTCAATCTCAAAGTAAATTCTGTCGATTCGGTCGCTGCTTCATTGTCGTCTGATTTTGGTTCTTCCGCCTTATCGGGAAGATCGAACGAGATCTCTGCCTCGGGATCGATTTCGTAAATCAATTTTGCCAAATCAGCGCGCGAAAATGTGACATCGATCTCGCTGCGTTTGGGGGCTTCGGGAGCATTGTCTTTCGGAACCGCAAAAATTTCCCCACTCAGTAAATAGTCCCAATACTCCGTGAGTCGTTCCCAGACCGGCTTGCTCTGAAGATTCTCGGCGTCCTCATCGAATTGTAGGGCCTGCTGGCTGTGATGGTCGCGAAGTGCTTTGTCGATCGGTCGGCGAATAATATCGACCACAGAATCCGCAAAAAACAGCATCACCGACACACTGACGATTAAACCCAGCAAGCTTTTGAACAGATGCACTCTGAGCGTTTCGAGGTGATCCCCGAAACTCATTGTGGCGTCGTCAAATAGGTCGATGGATTTGGGCATGATGCTTCGTCTCAGCGGCTGGAAGTTCCCGCTGAATAGGGCAGGTCGTGTGGAGGAGTGTCGAAGAGTTCCGTTCAGCGTCTTGTCAAAGCACAGAGAATCTCAATAACACCTTGTGGATAAAGAGTTTGAATCTTTATTAGGCAATTCCAAGTCGTTCCTGTCAACAGTCTCACAGCCATGCACGCACGGTTTCTCCAACTGAAAGCGATTTTCTCTGCGAAATTCTCTTTCTAGCGTTTATCATAAATGTCGTGAAAACCACCCATCGCCAAGACAGACAGCGTTATTCGCGCAATCTCGACAGGATTTCGTCTGGCATTCTGCAGGAGAAGATCATGCTTACTCAACGGTTGGCGTTTGGATCGGCAATGGTTGCGATACTCACGCTGTTGATTCTTTCGGATCAGGCGAGTGCCGAGAGAATCCCCAAACTCTTGATCACTCAGGACAATTGGCCGATCAACATTTCTTATTACCCTTCTGCTGAAGGAAAAGAATCCCCCGTTGTTGTTTTTCTTCATGGCGAGGGAGAACATCGCGGCTACTGGGAGGCGAAGGACAAAAACTGGCCCGAAGATTTACAAAAGAAAGGCATCGCCTGTCTCACCGTCGATCTGCGAAAGCAGGGTGAGAGCAAGCCTCCCGGAACCAGCTCCCTCAAATTGACAGCCGCTGATTACCGGGCCATGACCACTTCAGACATGTCGGCCGTCAAAGAATTCATTTTCAAAGAGCATCAGGCCCAGCGTCTCAATATGCGAAAAATGTCGATTGTGGCCTCCGAAGAAAGCTGTTCGGTGGCTTTGATCTTTGCTGTCATCGATTGGGCCAAAAAGCCTTGGCCCGATTCTGCCGTGTTTTCGGCGAGAACGCCGCGTGGTCAAGACGTACGATCACTGGTCCTCATTTCCCCAGTGAAGAAGGTTCCCGGCTTACCACTTGGTGACGCCATCGCGTCCCTTCGTCAGCAGGAGAAAGATCTCGCCGTCCTGACCCTCTCCTCAGTGGATGACCAAGAAGACAAAGGGTTTACAGATGCTGTCTATCAGACTTTCAAGTCAGCCGAGCAACGACCTCGAGTTTTCAAATTGGAACTCAACGGAGATTCACGAGGAATTGAAATGGCGGTTCAGGACTCTCGAGCAGCATCCGTATTCTCGAATTTCATCGATAAATATCTGGTTGATCGAGAAGGAGAATGGGTTGACCGAAAGGCGCCAGGAGGCAACCGTTTCGATTAGTGGTTGTTTTCTGCGGAATGAGAGACCCTGAACACCTATTGTCAAATCATTTGCGGATGATCTATCATTCTGGAAGGTGAGGGTAGGGTACCGCGTGTGACGACGATTGTTCTCTACCTCACAGACTCTTTTGGCAATGATGTCGATACTTACCAGACTTAGCGACATGATTCCGTTTTATCGCTTTGCCCCACATAATGGTTTTCTGAAACGTAAGAATTCAAGCCATGTTAATCGGCTTCAGAATTCGATTTATCCCACCGCGAAAACATTCAGGTTTGAGCATGAGAATCTTCTTCAGCATACTTTCTGTCACCCTGATTCTATCGGGTTCATTACTTGCGCAAGAGGACCAGCCACCTCAGAAGTTACCGGGATTATTCCAACTCGGTCAACCGGACAGCAAGCTTGACCTGAATTTGAATCTCGGTGGAGGACCTCCTTTACTCTTGGACAGCAATTCTGGCCCGGTCTTTTCCTCAAGTCTGGAAGCACCAGAAGCTCCCAAAGCTGGCGACATTGTGACGCTCAATTTAGCCGTCAAGATTCCTAGAGACTCTTATACATACTCCCAAAGCGATTCGTTCTCCGGTAGGACATCCATCAGTTTGAGTGATGTCTCGGGTCTGGTCCCCGTCGATAAACAGTTTGTTCCCGATCACGCTCCCAAGAAAGCCTTTGATCCCACGCTCGAACAAGACCTCGAAAAATTTACCAAAGACGTGACATGGTCGCGCAAGTATCGCATTCTTCCCGGGGTCTCTTCGATCAAACTCGCGGGTAAGATTCGTTTTCAAATCTGTAACACGCAGTGCATTCCCTATAACGAATCGATTGAAGAATCGTTGGTGGTTGAGCCGTCTTCAGAACCATCGATGTTGACGACTTATTCGCTACACGGTCGTCCTCAGAATCTTGGAAAGCCGGGCCCCGTTGTCATCACCTTCAATTTATTGCCGGCCGATGCACAACCGGGAGAAGAAGTCACACTCAGCGTCAAAATGAAACTCGATAAAGGTTGGCATGCGTACGCACAGTCGCAAGAAGAAGGCCCCGGTGGGACACCCACCGAATTCGATCTTCAAAGTTTTCAGGGGTTGATCGCCGTTGATGCTGCGTTTGTCCCGAATCAAGAAGCCGAGGTGAAACAAAATGAACTCGCCAAAGATTTAACCGTCGAACAACATCTCTTCCATGACACCATCACCTGGAGTCGCCTGTTTGTGGTTGACGAGTCGGCTGCCGAAACGGGATACGGAGTTCAGGGAGCACTGTTGTATCAAACCTGTACCGACAAAAAATGTTTGTCTCCTCAAGAGCTTCCCTTCGCACTGGGAACATTATCGGCGGCTCAACCGATCTCACAGCTTACAACATTTGAGCCAATCGATTTTGAGACTTTCGAACTCGAAGAAGATCAGGGTGGCTTAGGATTATATCTCGTCTACGCATTTTTGGGTGGTCTGATTTTGAATGTCATGCCGTGCGTTTTGCCGGTGCTGGCCATTAAAATTCTCAGCTTCGTCAAACAAGCCGGCGAAGATCGGATGCGAGTCTTGCAATTGAATATTGCCTATTCGGCGGGAGTCATTCTTGTTTTCCTTTGTCTGGCGACTTTAGCGGCGTTTCTGGAAATGGGTTGGGGCTCTCTCTTCCAACATTCCGAGTTCAACCTCTTCATGGCATGTCTGGTGTTTGTCATGGGGCTGAGCCTGTTGGGAGTCTTTGAGATTCCGATCCCCGGACTGGCCGGAGGCGGGGCTCAAAAAGAAGGACTGCCGGGTGCATTTTTAACCGGAATCTTCGCCACTTTTTTAGCCACACCTTGCAGCGGTCCATTTTTAGGAGCGACGCTCGGCTGGTCAGTCAAACAGCCAACCCACATCATTTACTTGATCTGGGCAGTGATGGGGTTGGGGATGGCTTCACCTTATCTGATGGCAGGTTTCTTTCCCGCCACGATTCGTTGGTTGCCTAAACCGGGAGCCTGGATGGTTCGTTTCAAAGAGCTTTCCGGCTTTGCACTGATGGGAGCCGTCATTTGGATTATCTCTTATACGAGTACTGATCTGATTGTGCCTTCGATGATCATGATGATGGGCCTGGCGTTCGGTTTGTGGATGATCGGAAACCTCTATGATGTTGCGACTCATATCAATCATAAGATGCGAGTGAGAGTGATCGCGACTCTAGTGACTACCGTCATTGTCTATTTTGGTTTCAGCCAGATTCCCAGTGGGGCATCACAAGTTGCCAAAGTCGATACTGATCGTGGTCCAGTGACAAATACGGTCCAAGATAACACGGCTCTGAATTCATCCGAACAGACCACTAAGGACCCACTGAACCACGGCGAACACGGGTTGCCTTGGCAAGACTTTTCGGAGTCGGCATTGCAAACCGCGTTGCGTCAAAAGAAAACCGTACTGGTTGATTTCACGGCTGATTGGTGTTTGATCTGTAAACAAAATGAGCGCGAGGCTTTGAATACACCGGAAACATTGGAAGTGATTGAGAAAGCCGGGATCGTCACTCTCTATGCAGACTTCACGAACGAAGATGAATTTTTGAAATCGTGGCTGAAAAAATTTGACAGCATCAGTGTTCCACTGACGGTGATCTTTCCCGGCGATAATCCCAAGCAGCCGATCATTATTCGGGATAAGTACAGTCAAAGTCATTTACTCGAAAAGTTGGAAGATGCGACTTCAGCTTCCAAAACGGCGATGGCTGACTGAATCGTGGTTTGTTTCTAATTCGATTTGGGTTCTGTTGGTTTGCCTCGACGGAAGTAGCGATCCACCAATGATTCTTCGGGTGGTGGCGTGAAGGATGCGACCACAAATGCACTCACAAACGAAACAAGCAATCCGATCACAATCGGATCAACTCCCATCGGTCTCCACGGAGTAAAGAACGAACCGTTGATCGACATGCCTGCCGCGTACATGGAAAAATGTGCCGCAAAACCGGCCAGCATCCCACCGTACATGCCTTCCCGATTCATGCGTGGCCAGTACAAGGCAAAAACAACCGGCGCGAGAAAACAGGCCGAGAGGCCGCTGCCCGTATAGACGATGATGTCTTGTAGAAACCGTGGAGGATTGATGGCGCCTGCCATCGCGATCACGCCGATCACGAGCGTCGTGAGATAGCTCATATATTTGAGTCGGTTTTCTGAGGCATCCGGGTTAATGTTTCGTTGATAGATATCGCGGACAACGGCTGATGAAATCATCAGTAGAAAACTATCAACCGTCGACATGATTGCCGCGAAGGGTGCCGCCACTAACAGACCCGCCAACCAAGCTTGTCCCGCATTGGCGGTCAGTTCGATAGCAATTCGGGGCATGATGCTGTCTGGATCGAGTTCCAAACCGGGCAGTAAAATTCGTGCTGAGCAGAAGATCAACACGAGTGGAAAGTAAATCATTGAATAGTACATGGCGACGGTAAAGATCGACTTCTTCAAAGTAACGGAGTTATTAAATGCCATCAAACGAACCATATTGCTCGGTTGACCGCTTCCAGAAATAGCCCACATGAAGAAGAACGAGACGGCTACAGAAAAAGGCAAAAAGCCCAACGAAGTCAGCAACGAGGCTTCATCTTTTTTCAATTCCTCTGCGGAAGTCTGCGCCAAATCTGGCCCGCTAGGACCGGGCCCCAGTGCGTACACACCCGGCTTGTCGGCTCCGTAAGCATCTTCACGTTCCACTAGAATTTCGAATTCAAGATTCATACCGGGGATGTTATTCAGAATCGCCGTATCAAGCTGTTCGAGTTCTTGTGAGGCGGTTTTGATCTCTGAGGTCTCTTCCGTGGCAAGGCTTGCTTCCAGAATCGATTTGATGTCGTTGCGGAATGTGGCAAGTTCATCGTTCTCTTTCAGTCGTTGTAACTGCCGTTCAATTTCAGTTGGTGTCGTCAATTGAACAAATCGAATTTCTTGCGATGTTACGGCTGATTCGCCGACCGACTGAGCAGGAAGAACCACAGGTGTGTTCAGTCTTAGAAGTCGAATTCCGTCTTCGTCATCAGAATCGAGTACGACCCAGCGGGCATTCAAAGTTTGCGGCTGAGATAACGGCACTGAGGACGTGATTTTCACAAACCCCACTTTTGGCGGTGTCATTTCCTTGAATTCACTGGCAAGTTTCCCTGTGCCTCCCACCTGATATAACGCCAATGGCAGCATGATGACCACACCAATCACCATCACGATCCCCTGCATCACATCGGTCCACACGACGGCATGAAAACCGCCGTAAGTTGTGTAGGCAATCACGGCCACCGCAAAGAGCGACAAGCAGAGGAAGTAATCGGGAGCGACACCTTCAAGAAATCCCCAACCCGAAGTGATGGATTGTGTCCAGGCGACACCTTGCTTAAAGAGGTCATTGTCTCCCAGCAGGGTAATCAAAATTTTACTTCCCGCTTTGAATTGCGCCACCAGATTAAAAGACATGAAGAACACAATCAGCGAGACAGACAGTAATCCCAAGCCGGGTGATCGAAATCGATCCCGAATGACATCCGGGACCGTGATCGCCTCAGAAAGTCGGGCAACTTGATTGATACGCTTCCCGAGAAAACCCATCGTGCAGATCGGTACGACCATGTAGCTCGCAATCCACAATGCGAGGATCCAGCCATGAGAATAAATTCTTGCCGGGAATCCTGTGAAACTTCCTCCCGAGGCGCTGGTTGCTGCAAATGTGAGCGCAAATGCCCAGACACCTAGCGACCGGCTTCCCAAGAAATATTCACTGACAAAGCTTTTACTCTTCATTAAATAGTTTGATAACGCGGCCAAGCCAAACACGGCCAACGTGTAAATGAGAAAGACGATCAGAGCGGTGGAGGATTGAGCGGCCGCCAATGGGAAAAATGGAATCATGCGTCACCCTCTCTTTCTTGCGCTCTGGGAGTCATTTCTGTGGGAGTCATTGTCGATTCGGGCGGTTCGAGATCGTCCGCAGAGAAGTAAAAGAAGCAAAACCAGACGGTAATCAGGTTTGCAACCATCCAGGGAAGTCCAACTCCCCAGAAGACCCAGCTCGGCATTCCCCAGATAAAGGTGACCTGTTCGATCTCAATTTGGGAGTCGAAGCCGTTGTAATAGCTGACGGGTAACGTCCAAAGTAAGGCAAGAAACCAGACTCCCAAAATCAACATCGCTTCTTTACGAGCGTGCAAATAAACGGGATCCCATTGGGGATCAGGTAACTTTTCTTGTGGTGTTTCGGGCATAATCACATTCTCAGTTTAGACACATCAATGAGCATTGATTGAAAGATGACGATTGTAGTGGTGATGAGAGACAGAAGCAAAACCCGTTCCAGCAACTCGCTGCAGAAGTCATAAATCATTGAGAGATCAACAGTTTGTTCGCTATAATTTCTGTATCTTTCCTGCTGTTAAGAAAGCTTTTTCATGTCAAAGATCTCCGCAATCGATTGCCGTATTGGATTTATTGGTGCTGGAAAGATGGCCTCTGCATTAGCGGCAGGAATGCTCAAGGCCGGTGTCTTCGAACCGGATCGTGTCTCGGCAACTGATGTTTCTGCGGACGCTTTGAAGGCGTTTGCGGAACTGACGGGCGGTCAGATCTGGAAGAGTCCCACTGAGGTGCTACAAAACTCTGATGTCGTGATTATTGCCGTGAAACCGCAGCATCTTCCGCACCTGCTGACTGATATGCAGTCGGGGATCTCCGATAATTTGTTAGTCATTTCCATCGCGGCAGGAGTCACACTTAACACCTTGGAAAAGGGGTTGAACAATACCGGTCGTCTCATCCGAGTGATGCCCAACACGCCTTGTTTGGTAGGTGCGGGTGCCAGCGGTTACAGCTTGGGAACCAAAGCCACCGCCGAAGATGCCAGCTTGCTAGAGAAGTTGTTAACGACAGTGGGAGTAGTGAGACGGGTGGAGGAATCTTTGCTGGATGCTGTTACGGGTCTTTCGGGAAGTGGACCCGCTTATGTGTATCAATTCATTGAGGCATTGTCTGATGGGGGAGTCCGTATGGGTCTACCTCGACAGACGGCCACAGAACTGGCCGCACAGACAGTCTTGGGAGCTGCCAAAATGGTTCTCGAAACGGGCCAACATCCGGGAGTTTTAAAAGATGCTGTGACATCGCCCGGTGGGACCACAATCGCCGGGTTGCATGCTCTGGAAAATGGGCAGTTTCGAGGGATTGTGATGAACGCCGTTCAGCAGGCGACAGAACGGTCTCGTGAATTAGCCGACCATTAAAAAACTTAATCATGTGGCGAACGAACCCGTTGATCAACAGACTGTTAGGTTAATCGTTAGAACCCGCATAAAGCTCTTTCGCTCTCTGTCTTATCTGACAAATTTCTGTGACCATAATCAGCCTGTAATTTGACTCCCTCTGTCTGCGTAGTACCTTTTTCTATATACTTGGGGGCGGCCGCATTCAATTTCGCCAATTTGTTTGATGCCGTTCGACATCGAAAAGATGGTCAACACGATGTCGCTGAGATTCTTGCGGGATTGAAAACACTCGCAGAAATTCCTGAAGAACATCGCGTTCTAGAATCATTGGAAGAATGGCTATCCGGTCGCGATCAGCAGGTCGAGAAATACGATGTCTTGCTGTTGCAACAGCAAGATCTCGGGATGGATGAGGAAACATTGAATATCGTTCACGCGACGTTCCTCGAGATTTTATTCGAGTTACATGACCTGGAAGAACATTGTCAGGGCTTTTTCATTCTCGATGCCACGGGACGTTTTCTGCTCTGGAATTACGGGTGTCAAAGTCGGCTTGGTCACTCAATGAGGGAAATGCGGAACAAGCACTGGACGAACCAACTGATGGGATATTGCAACGAAGAAGGGCTTGCCTTCTCCGACTCGCAGACGCCACTGTATCAAACACTCGAATCCGCCAAGCCGGCACACCTCACGCTTTATCTCAAAAACTCCGCCGACAAGATGATTGAAACCGAAGTGAATTCGGTTCCCATTATGGGTCGTGATGGATTGTTACTGGGGATTGTAGAAGTTCACCGAGGGCTTGGCGATCAGAGCGAAGCTTCGAAGCCTGAATTGATGCTGACTACCGCATGGATCGGCGATTTAGTCGACACAATCCACGAGCTGGATGACGATGCAGAACCCCTCTCTGAAGTCCCCGAACTCGATAATTCCTATTTGATTGCCATCGAAGAGCAACTTGGCATTACAGGGTTGACCGTGCTGCCGAGTGCTGTGGAGAATTCGGTGGCTGCGGTCATCGAAAAGGCAGAAGAAACGGTCTCCAATGATTCGGCAGAGATCGATATTGAAGACGCGATGGCTACGAGTTCAGAAGAAAGTGTTGAAGCGCATGAGGTTTCGGAAATCGTCGAGGAGCAGTCCGAAACTGACATTCTCGAAGAACCCATGGAAGAGAATCTGACCGACGATTTCATCGAACAAGACATCTACCAACAATCTATCGAAGAGTCATAGCAGGCGATTTCTGAATCGCCAAGTGGTCTGGTTGAGGAAGATTCCTCCACGGATGATGCCGCTGAAAGCCCGGTTTCAGAAAATCTGGATGAGCTTTTCAACCGGTTTGATTCGCTGGTTTCTGACGAACAAGACATTGAGCAAACAGAAGTTGCTGACATAGAACAAGAAGAACAGACCGAGGAGACCGAACGGGCACTTGCTGGCATCGAAAGCGATGCAGAAGCGTCCGAACAAAGCCTCGATGATTCCGCTATGGATGTACCGGATTCTGAAACTCTCGAAAATGATGTCGAGCCACTGGATGAAGAATCGCCATTAGAAGAAGTCCAAGAATTCGGGGAAGAGGACGAACACTCTGTCCCATCGGAACCGGAACCGCTGGCTGAATCCGATATTGAATTGGTGGAACAAGTCGCCGAGAAATCTCTCGATGAACAACCAGTTGGCGAAGTTCTGAGCGAAGTCGCTGACGAGGAAGAACCGGTCCTTCTTGGAGAAGCGATTTCTGAAGAGACCGTCGAAGAAGATTCTGTTTCGGAGCAACTCGAAGAACGGCAAGAAGAATTTCAAAGCGACATTTCAGATGTTGAAGTTCCTGTGACAGATGAGTTTCACGAAGACGATGCCGAACAATTGGATGTTGAAGAAGAATTGATCACAAGCGTTGAAGAGAGTTCGGAAATACCGGCGACCATCGAGTTGCCCGAAGAAACGCCAACTCTCGAAACACAAGAAGTTCCCGCCCCCGATCCTGGTCAAACTGATCCTTTGGCTCAACCGGTTTCCCGGAAAGAATGGGACGCCTTTGTCGAGCACCTGATTGACCCCGCGTCTCCCGATCACGAGCCGGTCTCGGTATTGTTTCTGGATGTCGATCATTTCAAAGCGATTAACGAAGGCTTTGGACGACAGATTGGCACCGATTTGCTGACAGAAATTTCGCGGCGGTTGTCTCAAGCGTGTGGGAAACGCGAACTCTCTTGTCAATATGGAGGCGGTCAATTCGCCATTGCCTGTCCGGGAATCAATCTCGAAAAGGCCCGCAAGCGAGGAGATCAATTCCGTAAGTTGATTGATCGAACTCGCTTCGATGTTTTGCCGTTCCACTCTTTGACCGTCAGTGTGGGAGTTGCGTCACTTGAAGAGGGGGATGATCTTACGGAAGTGATGAACCGTGCCGAACATGGTTTGTATCAAGCCAAACAAAGCGGTCAAAACTGTTCAGTAGGTCTCAGCTCTGCCGAGATTGCCGTCGAGATGAAAGCCGTTGAAGATAATATGTCGAAGCTCATCACGGGTGAATTCGATGTGGAAACTCACTTCGAGGCGATGGTGGCTTCCGACATGATCGTGTACAAGCTGGGAGGGTTTCTGTACGACATGCATGCCAAGTTGTTGCATGTTGACCGTCGTCATGTCTCTATGCGAGTTGGTAAAAAGGGTTTACTCCCTTACTGGGCACGGCAGGATGATGATCGTCCTGTGTTGATTGATCTAGAACTGGGTGAGGGTTGGAATCAGCAACGGAGTGATAAAGGTCTGCTCACCAATACCCGCATCAATGTCAAAATTCGTCCCGATGGCTGGGTTCGCAGTCAGGAGACGTTTTTGAAACGAGCTCATTTTGTCTTGCGAGAACTCAAAGGTTATTTTGTCACAAATTGATGTAAACCATTGTGTTCGTGGGTGTTGAGTCTTTTGCAGGGTGCCTGGAATCCGCTCTTGCCCGATTTTCTAATCTGACGATAATTGCCAGCCGATCTCTGCGCACGTGGTGCGTCTGGAGTGAACAGCAGAAGCTTCGAGACAGCGGGAACGGAGTCCCCGAAATATGTGGTGCGAGAAGTGTCAAACAGAAGTCGCGGCAGAAGTCGCCGTGGATGGATCAGTCACATGTGGAACCTGTGGAGAGATTCTGCCCGGAAAGCATGTCAATCCTCCCGACGATCCCCTGCGCAGCGCACAGGAACTTCTCGACCGCTGGTCGAAAGAACCGTTGCTCGAACCGCTCTCTTCTCCACCCGGCAAAGAAGCCAGCCATCTCTCCGAGAGTGAAGCAGATCACGAGAAAGATTCGACAGAAGAACCTGCCGATGATCGGGTGAATGAAGAAATCGTTGAACCTCCCGAAGTGATCGAACCAATCGCCAAGGTCGAGCCCGAGTTGCCTCTCGCACAAAAACCAAAGTTTCGGTTCGATGCGGCTCACGTTCCCGAAGAACCACCAGTAGAAGCAAAACCGGAAAAGGTCAAAGCGCCGGACCCGATACCAAAACCAATCGCCGCAGAAGTGTCTGTGGAAAATGATGTCCAAGAACATGAAGAACAGCAAGCCGAGATCTCCGAACCAGAACCAGTCGTGGCGGAACAATCAGAGTTCCAACCTCAACGAGTCGATGCGGCACAACCTGTGGCGATGAGTTCCGCACCTCATATCGATATTCAGCAATTAATCGACGAACGACTCGCACAAGAAAAGCGAGGCATCAATTGGCTGGTGCTCGCCGGACAATGGTTATCGTATCTCGGAGTGCTGGGATTGACGGCGGGAGCGGCCTTGATTGTTTACGGTTACTTTGGTGGAAACTCTGACATGACCCCCAAAGGCTGGATGCTGACAACTGCCGGTCAAATGCTGTTGTTGCTTGGGATCGTGACACTCATTTCGGGTGGCTTGGAACAATCGAACGACGAAGTCAACACGCGCATTGAATTGTTGGGCGAACAAATGCTTCGTTTCGAACGTGATACAAAAGAGCAACTGTTACGTGGCCCTAAAATTCCTGCCGCCCAGTATGCGGAAAATGCGAAACCCGTTGAGAGCAATCGCACCGCCGACGAAAAAGCCGAGTCCTGATCAAGGAACGACCGCGTTCCGGGCTTTTTCAATGGCTGGCGGAACTGTGTGATCACGCTCTGCTTCTAGCGGTGCGTCTTCCCGTCGGTAATACGGAGGAACCACGGGTTGCTTAATCGGTACTTCTTGAATTTTCTTCTGAAGGTAATCGATGGCGGCTTCCAGTTGATGGTCGCGGCCCAGAAAAGATTCATGCGGCGGGTTATCGACCACGAGATCGGGTTCGACGCCGCGTCCCTCAATCAACCATTCTCCGTCATCGGTGAAGACGCCCAGTTGTGCGGCTGTGGCGATGCCATTATCCACCAAGGGGTTGTTGCGGCTTAGCCAAATATGCCCGCCCCAAGTGCGAGTTCCAATCACCGTACCAATTCCCAATCGTTTCACACCTTCCGAGAAAGCTTCTCCGTCTGAAGCTGTCCACTCGTTGCAAAGGACGACAATGTGCCCGCGGAAAGCGTACTGCATGTTCCAGTACGGTTGACCAACTCGCGGCTTCCAATAAAACCACGCCTTTCGCAACAAGCGACTTAACAACCAGCTATCGATGTTCCCGCCGTTGTTGTATCGCATGTCGATGATTAGACCCTGTCGTTTAAACACCGGGAAGTATTGCTTGGCCCATGCCGCATAGTCCGACGTTCCCATGGCTCGCAAATGAATGTATCCAATCTCGCGATTTGATTCTTTTTCCACCTCTTGCCGACGTGTCAATTCCCATTCGTTGTACAACAGGTTTGCATACGATGAGATTGAAATCGGTTTCACGAGAATGGGACGTTGCTTGCCGGTGCTGGCTGACTTCAGCTCGACCAACACATCTTCCCCGACTTTTTCTCTCAGCAGCATGGCGGGATGAGAGACACTGAGCACAGACACATTATCGATTTCGACGATGATGTCCCCCACATTCACTTCAGGGTCGGCCTGCAACAAAGCAGGCGCTTCGTGTGGATAATCGGTATCCCAGGCAGGGATCCGAGAGATTCGATAACCGCCTGCCGCTTCATCGCGTAAGAGTTCGACACCCAGTGAACCGGGATCGATAGATTCTCCTCCTGTCCGATAATCGCCCCCCGAAACAAAAATGTGAAGCGCTTCCAATTCTCCCACTATTTGAGTGATCAGATCATTCAATTCGGAACGGTCGGTCACGCGTTCAACGAGTGGTAGATAACGATTTAATTCTGCCTCCCAATCAACGCCGTGTAATTCGCGATCATAGAAGTAATCTCGTTCCATGCGCCAAGCATCGACAAACATTTGACGCCATTCCTCACGAGGATCGACTGAAAACTCCCACCCACTGAGTTTGACGAGAGTCTGAGTCGCATTGATCCCCGCAGTAATCGAGCCATCAAAGACATACAAATTATTGCCGGCTCGCGCAAAAACCTTGCGGCTATCTTCCGAGAGTTCGTACGATGAAATACCGTTAATAATGTTTCGTACTGCCCCCGGCTGCGAAGACAGCTTGAATGCACGCAGCACCGATTGTTTCGACCCTGTTTTTTCGCGATGCACGAAAAAAAGGTTTTGTGCCGTGGCTGTTAAATCGCGATAGTTGCCCGCCGGAACGGGAACCTTTTTCAGGCGAAGCGACAGATTCTTGAAATCGTAATCTTTACTGACGGTTGGTTGATATTGTTTCGTCGCTTCGTTCTCTGGTTCATAAATCGAGCGCAAGCCCGATTTCAAAGGCAGTTCGTAAATATAGCTGACGTTGTCAAAAAATGGTTCCGGTTGCCTCATACCCCAAGGCGAAGAGACTTCCGAAGCCAAACGCTGATCGACGACAAAGAACAATCGGTTTCCATCACGACTCCAAGCCGGGGAGTGTGCATCAATTCGGTCACTGGTGAGTGTCTGTTTCTGCTTGGTTTCGAAGTTGTACAACCAGATTTGGGCGAAGTCGTTAGGGGCATTCGCAGACCAGACCAACCAGTTTCCATTCGGAGAATAGCCCATTGACCCGAATGACCCATTATTGGAAGCGGCAATCAGTTCACTTTTTTCAGATTTGAAATCGTAACTCCAGAGTTTCAAATTTTTGTCGGTCCAGACAATTCGCTTTCCATCAGGCGAGACTAATGGATCATATCGCAAGACGGCACCGTCTTTGGTCAATTGCTTTCGTTTGTCGACTGCGGTGAGATCGAATTTCCAGAATTCGTAATCTCCCGATTCATCCGAAACCACAATCAACGATTTCCCGTCGTGACTGAAACTGATATCACGATAGCGGACTCCCTGTTTTCGACTGATCGGTTGAATGCGGCCTCCACCAACCGGCGTGACAAACAACTGCCCGCGAGACACCAACGCAATTTGCTCGCCTTTCGGAGAAATGGCCATGTGAGAGAGATAGCTGATCGGGTTCTTGATCCATTTTTCGCGAGTTTGAGCAAAATCCGAAACCAGTTCGATGTCAATCACGCGGTCGCTGCCATCGGCGATTGTGTAGAGCCTCAAGTCGGCTCCGTTTTGGTAGACAATTCGTCCTTGCCCCAAGCTGGGATCCTGCACATCAAAACCGACATGCTTAGTGTGCTGTTTCAAATCCTCTCCGTCAGCCGTCATCGACCAGACATTCATAGTGCCATCACGATCGGTCACGAAGTAACAACGACCGTTCCACCACATGGGCGACCGACTGGTTCCCTCATAATCGGCCGACATGGGGACGGCTTCCTCACTTCCCGGTTCCCATTTCCACAAGTTTTGAGCGGTCCCCCCTTTGTATCGTTTTGTCCAACTCGATTGTTTTCCCAGTCGCGTGAAAAACAGGACAGACTTCTCATCGTTCCAGGCACCTTCTGCCGCTTGAGCTAAGGGGATCAAAGTTTGCGAGGTGGATTCGATATCAATTTCCACCAGTTGTTTGTTTCGAGAAAGTGGCGAGTATCGAGAAGTGGCGGCAAGAATCTTTCCATCGGGAGTCCAACCCTGTACCTGAATATATTCCCCTTCGAAGGTCATACGTTTGGGACGACCTCCCGAAACGGGCATGATGTAGATTTCAGTCGGTCCTTCGTACTGCGCGTTAAACGCCAGCCATTCACCATCGGGAGAAATCGCCTTGCGGTATTCCAGAGAGTGGTGCGTTGAAAGTCGTCCGCCGAATCCTCCATCAGCCGAGACGACCCAGGTATCTCCTTCTGCGGTGAACGCGACCGTATCCCCGTGAATGGCGGGATAGCGGTAGTAACCAAGTTCAGCAGCCGACAGAGCAGCAGGACACAAAATCAAACACAGAGTGAGCCAGCGGTTATTCATCGTTACAGCCAATCAGTGGAGTAAATTGTCACTACAGGGGGTTTAGGGTGAGTTTATAGGTTACTTTGCCGCGAACCCCATCGCCAATCAGGAATCGACGACTCGAGACAAATTCGAGGGGAGACAATTCCCCCGACCGTTATAAACCGGCATCGCGGCGACTCCCACAAGCGGATAGCCTCTAATTCTGTGTTGGGTGTCGCTTCTGGCTCGCCCAACTGTGTGAGGAAATTTGGTGCAACCGAGTGTGATGTCCACTCTTGTCGCGGGTATGCAAATATTTGGGAGCTTCTGCTTCACAGAGCGCCGACCGGCCATCCGACAAAATTCACCAGCCGCCACCGATCCTGTTTCCGAACACTCAACGCCCGTTTCAAGATGTCAAGATTCGGAGAATCGGGGACACACCTCGACCGAATCTTGACCAAATGTTGAATCAAATCTTCCCGAATCTTGATTCCGAATCTTCCATACTCTTGAGGAAGTCGTTAGCTCTCATTGATTTACGCTGATGACCTCGCTTTGGAGAGACATCGCTTTTTCTGTGGACGTACCTTCCACGTCACGCGAGATCGCCTCCTTTCTCACGTTGCAGCGGTCGTCATTCTTCAACACGCAATTCGTTTTTTGAGCCGCCAGCGAACATGCTCACCCCGCGTTGCGGTGAGAGCATGGCACCCAACTCTCATAAATGAGTTGTAATGACGTTCAAATTGCCAAAGATCGAGTTTGTGTTCTGGTTTAGAACCGGACGCTAGCGAGCAACTGAGTCCGCTTCGCTGTTGTGAAGATGCAGGACGAAGGCGCTAGAAATAGCACCTCCCATTTCCGGCTGATAGCGTCGAATATACTTTAAACCCGAATCGTTATTCATCCCAATCAGCCGTTGAGCGCTAGCTCACGGTTCCTGAAATATACCAACGAACCACGAACGCTAACTCTGGTAGTGCGAGTTTGGCAAGATGGATTTGAGTGATCAATTTTTTGACGCAAAGCCGTCGAAACGCAAAGGGTGAAAAAGATTATCGCCGTCGAGTGCAGTCGGCAGGGGAATGAATTTAAACCGGTAGAGTAGGGAAGGATCGGCGGTGCCGACCCTTCCCCCTCCTCAAACCGGACATGCAGATTTCCCGCATCCGGCTTTCTTGCCGACCTTTGTCAGAGGCATGCGTGACGAGTAAGCCACTCGGCCTTCCAACGCAGGCAATGTTCTTGAGTATTACGTGGGAATTTAATCCGTCTTGTGGGAGATTGCTCTCCAAGTTGAACGTATGCTCAAGCCGATTACCACGACGACAACAGGGCTCCTTCGCTCCACGAAAATTACTCCGCTTTCTCACTACTATGAGCCCCTCCGACTTCCGAACAGACCTCCCTTTGGTTATGCATTCCCAAAGAAAGTTGATGGTCGAACCACCGTCTGAACGGACCTCCCAGGTTCCTCGATTGATCTGTCGGTGCCCGCTGTCCCCAACCACCCCGAGGAGCCCAACCGCTGCAATTGCTCGTTGCTTCACGGTCGGTGTTGGCTTCACCAACTCCGGAAGGATGACCGCTCCCTGAATGCGTAACGAGGCCGAATCGGGTTCACTTGCGTTACGGCTGACACCTTTGTCTTGCGGGGCTTCGACTGCCGGATTACTCGCGAACAGTCGCCCGCTCGACTTCACGGCGAACGAGCACTTACCATGTTCAGTACCTTTCAACTAAAAAGATCAACCAGGCTTAACCTGGCGCACCAGAG
>JAQWSQ010000078.1 GCA_029243145.1 Planctomycetaceae bacterium
GCCAACCCCAAACCCTCTGCGAAGTAGACAGCGATCAACAGGCAGCGCGTGGCCGCCCGAAGCGATGCCCAGCCAGATGGGCGAACCGACGTTGGGGTGGGAGCGACATCGCTCATCTATTGATCTCCGGTTCGGCTAACGGTGGAGTGAACCTGCGTTTAAGGAGCGCTGCGTATTAAATGTCAGGTTCCACGATTTGTTAGCCATTTCTTAGTTGGGCTTTACATTGTAGAAATCATTTGAATGTGTTGAGTCTACTCCACCACTTGAAAAAGTCACCCAAGCCTTGCCGGTTTGCGTATTTAAGATATATATCTTATCGCTGTCATGATGTAATTGGAAAGCTCCAGGTTTCATGATATCTGCAGAAACTGCTGCAGCTATATATAATGCAAATGCCTAATATAAGGGAAGATCTTGTGTCCATGATTGTAACCATATGAAAGAATATTGAATATGGGCGGTATTCTGATTGACTGAAATTCGAAGGCGATATTGGCTAACGACCAAGCTAACCTGCCCGGTGCTGCCGGGCAGAGGAAACAGTTTCTGCCAAAAACCCCGCCCGGCAGCACCGGTTCAGGTTGAGCGCCTGGTTATGTTGCTATCTGCTCACGCATTCGGACACGAGGAGTCATACAGGTGTTTTCTGTTGTTCGCGTCGCAGAATCGTTGTTGTCACAGGTTTTGTGAAGAGGAAATTGCCGATTGATGTCGTACTGCTGTTGATGACTTCCCAGCCATCCTTTGCAAGTTGATTCAATTTCCGTTCATAGCTTCCGGGACCAATTTCGTCCTTCAATTCTTCGGACGCGTAGAACATAAGCCGCATCCCGGTTGGGGATCCGGAGAGGACTTTGTATTCGTGTTGCGCCATGTGCCGGACTCCTTGTAGCCGATGAGTATTCTGAATTAAGTCGTTCACGTTGTAACACGAACTTTAAGTCGCCAACGGCTAGTTCAATTGACTGACCCGTCGGCTGTGAAGGACGGACTGCTGACTTTCATTGCAACATAACGTCCAAAATCACCGGGTTGTCGCCGGCGACGTTGATTTCAATTTCGACCCTGCCGGCAACTCCGGTGCATTTTTTTGTTATCCTTGCGATCAAATTCGCAGAATACGATTGCGGATTTCGGGCACAACGATCTTTTCAAGTCCTGCATTTTTGCCAGTGAAAAACTTGGCGTCTTCTGGCGTTCCGCTTAACCAACTACTCCGAATTCCATCAATCCTGATTTCCTTTTTCTTTGGATCAATAGTCATCGTTGCATAGAGAGGATCTTTGTATTTCGCCAAGCGGACCATGCCGCCTAACCAGAAATAGGATGCAGAATTGCAATGAAGGTAAGTAACACCGTTAACGTCGATTTGCTGATCGACGTGACTGTGACCGTTGAGACATAGGATTACCTTGTCTTTGTGGCGAGAGATGATTGTCTGTATTTCTTTGGCATTGTCGATCTCGATGCGTCCTGCAAGTGGTTGATGGCTCACAATCAACACCGCCGAATCCGAACCCGAAAGCTGTTCAGCAAGCCACTTTTGCTGATCCGGCCCAATATAGGATGCGTAGCCGCCGTGCCGTGAATGCGTCGGTGATCCTTTGTCGTTGCCATCAAGCACGATAATGCGTAGATCGTTGACCGTTTTGGTGTAGTAGCGATTTGGCATTCCCCATGCCTTCACGCAGTCTTCGCGGGTGTGTGAGAAGTCAAGATCATGGTTTCCAATAGCATGGATGGCAACATCGGCTCCGGCGTTGAATGTATCTGCGATCTTCTGGAACTTCTTGATAGGGTGAGCAAAGTCTCCAAGTTGAAGTAACGCATCTGGACCGAATTTATCCATGTCGCGCATGAACACACTAAATCGCTCTTCCGCATCATCGACGAATCCGATGTGCGTGTCGGTAATAATCCCGAGTTTGATTGACTCTGAGATGGTGCTAAGTTTGCCATACACCGATGACGGAAGTGCAATCGATGTTGCAGCAGTTGCAAGCGATTTCAGAAACGTTCTTCTAGAGTTTTTATTCATGCGTATGTAATGATGGTTAACGGCCAATTGAGCGAGGATAACGACAAAGCTCACTGGCGGGGATGGAGCGCAGCGGAATCCCCGTCCAGTGCAGCGCCTTGTTCGGTGTTATTGATCATTGGTCTGGGATTTTGACAATTATTTGATCTCCCTTGAGTTCAATAGCGATTTTGAGTTCGTTACCATTATCCATGTAAGCGACGGCATGATAAAAGCCGTCTGACACCTCTTTTTCAATAGAGACAGCTTTACAGGTCACAGTGCCACCAAGTTGATTTTGCACAATTTGAGTGACGAGACTAACTGACTCTGATTCCAGAACCTCGTTTAATGATGGCTCAGTTGCTGAAATGATACCAAATGCAACCACAAAACAGGCAACTAATCCGGCGAGTTCAAAAACAAGTGGGGCTGCTCGGACTTGAACCGAGAACCAACGGATTATGAGTCCGCTGCTCTAACCGATTGAGCTACAGCCCCGAATAAAAGTTCATTCGAAAAAACAGTTTACCAAGACAGAGTGATCTCGAAAAGCGATGCTTTCTTCTGAGAATCAGTCAAATTAGAGAGAGTGCGAAGGTTTTACGACGAATCTGCACTAATCAGATTGACCGTCATAGAGATTCCTTTCGTGTCTTCTGAGAACGGTTTAGAATTTCACCACACTTCGTCATTAAGAATTCTACTTTTCTCCTGAAAAAAGGCAGATAAAACCAATTGGCCAGAGACCGGTTGCCATAATCGTCACCCTCGCAACCTACTCTTCTATTGTGGGATGTGATCTATCGCAATTATCACGCTGACTGATATCACGCTGACTGAGGGGCTTTGCCGTCGAGTTTATGGACAGGAAGAAGAAATCAAATGTTCAACTTTCTGCGTATTTTCGTAAGAATTTCAAAGATGACAAATCTCCCACTGGACGTAAAATCGGTCTGACTCCCAATCGTCGATTTATGAATGATTATTTGAAGTTGGCTGCGGCAACACCGAGCCAGGCGGCCGTCCGACTTTGTGATGTCTCAAAGGTCG
>JAQWSQ010000102.1 GCA_029243145.1 Planctomycetaceae bacterium
CCTGAAGTTGCAAGGGGCTGAACTGGTGGTCATTGATACTCCCGAGGGGGCCGTCAATCTGGATGATGTGGTTGCCTCTCTTGACGAGGAGACGGCTGCTCTCATCATTCAAAATCCAAACTTTTATGGCAACCTCGAAAAGGTCGCCGAGTTGTCAGAAGCCGCCCACGACAAAGGAGCGTTGCTGATTTGCTCCGTCGATCCGCTAAGTTTGGGCGTCCTTAAACGCCCTGGGGATTTGGGGGTCGATATTGTGACGGCTGAAGGACAGCCACTCGGCATTCCGATGCAATATGGCGGTCCTTTTTTGGGGATCTTGGCCTGTCGAGAAGAGTACATGCGAAAGATGCCGGGGCGTGTGATCGGAACAACTTCTGATCGTCTCGGTGCTTCTTGTTTCGTTCTCAATCTTCAAGCGCGCGAACAACATATTCGACGTGACAAAGCGACCAGTAATATTTGTACCAATCAGGGGTTGTTAGCAATACGTGCCACTATCTATATGACATTGATTGGTCCACAAGGTTTGAAAGAAGTTGGTGAACTCTGTTGTCAGAAAGCTCATTACGCGGCCGAGACGCTTTCTGCGATTGATGGTTATGAGCTGGCCTTTGATCGTCCCTTCTTCAAAGAGTTTGTTTTGCGTTGTCCGGTGCCCGCAGAAGAAGTCATTTTAAGAGCCGCAGAATCGGGTTTGGGGCTCGGTCCCAAATTATCTCTGTTTGCTGACGACTTGGTCCCTGGCACTGAAAACCTGCTCTTGGTTGCTGTGACTGAAAAACGAACACGCGAGGAGATCGATTGCCTCGCTGAAGTTCTGGCGAACGGAATTTCGGAAAGGATTCTCGCGCAACATGCGTAACCAACAAGCGACCAAATTGATTTTTGATCTTTCGCAGCCGGGACGACGCGCCACCCAGTTCCCCGAATCTGACGTGCCCGTCAAACCGCTGGCAGATCTTTTGCCCGCCGACCAGCTTGCCGACCAGCCTCCTCCACTGCCAGAAGTGACTGAGGCAGATGTCGTGCGTCATTTTGTGAATTTGTCCCAGCTCAATATGTCGGTGGATACTCACTTTTATCCGCTCGGCAGTTGTACTATGAAGTACAACCCCAAGCGACATGAACGCTGGGCAAAACTTCCCGGTATCGGCGACTTACATCCCTATCTCGACGAGAGTCGGATTCAGGGGATGTTGGCGATTCTGTATGAAATGCAGGAACTGTTGGGCGAAATTGCCGGCTTACCGGCTGTCTCGTTGCAGCCGGCTGCGGGTGCTCAAGGTGAGTTGACGGCGTTGTTGACGGCTGCGGCGTATTTCCAGGACAAAGGCGAAGATCGAAAGAAGGTTCTCTTTCCTGCGAGTGCTCACGGAACCAATCCTGCCAGCGCGGCGATTGCCGGTTTCGATTGCGTGCAACTCAACTCGACGGTTGATGGTCTGGTTGACATGGAAGAGCTGAAAGCCAATATCGATGAAAATACGGCTGTCTTTATGATTACGAATCCGAACACGGTCGGATTGTTTGAAAAAGAAATTGCCGAGATCAGCCGTTTGATGCACGAAGCGGGCGGACTGGTTTATATTGACGGTGCCAATATGAATGCCATTCTCGGGATTACGCGTCCCGGTGATTTCGGTGGCGACATGATGCACTATAACGTCCACAAAACATTCACTGGTCCTCATGGTGGAGGCGGACCCGGATCAGGTCCGATTGCTGTCCGTGATTTTCTGGGGCCGTATTTACCCGGTCCAGTTCTGACCAAATCAGAGGGAGCCGACGGTGAGCCGTATTATTCATTGACGGACCCTGAAAAATCGATTGGCCGAGTCCGGTCGTTCTTTGGAAATGTGGGCATATTGCTGCGGGGTTATTTCTATCTGCGCACGCTTGGGCCAGATGGTGTGAGAGAGATTTCTGAAATCGCGGTCCTCAATGCCAATTATCTGCTTGCAAAATTGAAGGACATTCTCCCAGTCCCCAATGGTGACCGGTGCATGCATGAATTTGTGGCTTCGGCCAAAATTCTGCAAAAAGAAAAGGGAATATCGGCAATGGATGTGGGCAAGAGATTGCTCGACTTTGGCTTCCATGCGCCGACGGTCTACTTCCCTTTAGTCGTGGCAGAAGCATTGATGATCGAACCTACGGAAACGGAATCTCGCGCCACGCTTGATGCGTTCGCGGATGCCATTCGCCAGATCGTCGCTGAAGAACCCGAGTTTCTTCATCAGGCACCACACTCCACAATGCACAGCCGTCCCGACGATGTTGCCGCTGCACGTAAGCCGGTCTTGAAGTGGTCGGCACAATCGCAATAACGGGGAGTTCATGATGTCCGTTCCGATTCGTTGTGAGACTTTTCAGGAATGTGAAGCCGCGACCGGTGCTGAGAATATGGCCATTGATGAAGTGTTGCTGGAACGAGCCATCAGCGAGCGACTCGGCCATTTCCGCTTGTATCAATGGTCTGCTCCGACAATCACACTCGGGTACTTTCAAGATTATCAGCCTGAAACGATTCCTGAACAGATGAAGTCTCTCGACGTTGTGCGACGCCTGACAGGTGGTGGAGCGATTCTGCACCATCATGAAGTAACCTATTCCTGTTCGTTGCCATCAGAAAACAGATGGCAAGAAAACCCTTCAGACCTGTATTCAGAGATTCATCAGATCATTCAGGAGGCTCTCTCCCGTCAGGAATTTGCTTGCGAATTTCGAGGTGTTCCCAAGTCATTTCCCGCCGGTGAACCTTTCCTGTGCTATTCTCGCGGTGACGAGCGTGATCTAGTTCACGGATCTCATAAAATTGTCGGGAGTGCTCAAAGACGTCGAAAAGGGGCTATTCTCCAGCATGGGAGCATTTTGGTGGGCCGTTCTCAGTACGCTCCTCAGTTTCCCGGAATCCATGAACTGAGGTCAAAAGGTGAAAATATCAACGTCCCTGAACTTTGTGAGGATATTGTACAGGCGATGTTCATTCTCTTTGGGAATTGCCTGAAAACTGTCCAGATCCCCGTCTCTCTCGGCCCCCGGATTGAAGCGTTAGTTCAGGACAAATACCGCTATCCTGGTAGGAGATTTGAGCCATCATAAAGATTCACGTTCGAACCTTTGAAAATAGGGGTTACCCCTACTTCTGTATCTCAGAATTTTGTTGACAAGAAAGAGGGACAGTGATACGGTGACAGTAGTTGTTATTCATTGATTGATTACGGAAAGATCGGATCGTTTTTAATTCGGTTTTTCCAATGAGATTTTCAGACGCAGGGGCATCAGTACCACTCTCTGAAAACTCATCCGTTTTTTGAGTCACTATCCTTTCGCGTTACATTTTTTCTTCACAAACAGACAATCAGATTAATTTCTCGTGGACGGGAGATTTCCCAAGTCGCGGGAGAGTCGTACAAAAGTACGGTTTCGTTTTAATTCACAACGCGAGGTTACTCGAATGTTACAAGCGGAATTGAAAGTGCTCGGAGGCAAGCAGGCCGGAAAGTCGATTGCCTTAGGGAAGAAGTTTCTGGTCGGTCGCGAAAGTGACTGCCATCTGAGACCAAACAGCGACATGGTGAGTCGTCATCACTGTGTCTTCACACTTGATGATTACACACTACGTGTTCGTGATTTGGGAAGTACCAATGGAACCCAGGTCAATGACGAGCGATTGGAAGGTCAACGTGTTCTGGAATCGGGCGACCGTGTTCGCATCGGGAATCTCGATTTCGAAATTGTGTTGCTCCAAAACGAGGAAGCAGCCGCTGAGCCCGCCGATGACTTCAACCTTGATGAAGATTCTCGAATTCTGACCGATGCCGATCTCGAACAGTCGGGATCTCAGACGATGGTCGATGTCAAACTACCGCTTGGAAATGATCCCGACGTGGACTCCCCGACCGAACAATTCAGCGGACAGAGTTCCGGTGATACCGGAACAATTCCGACTTTCGACCCCAATCAACAATCACAGAATCCACAACAACCGTGGCTCAACATGCCGCAACAAGGGTACTACCCGCAATATCCACCGGGTTACTATCCACCACAGGGAATGCCATACCCTCCTCCAGGTTATCCGTACTATCCGCAGCAGTCGATGCCCGCGGATCAACAACAATCACCACAGCAGCAGCCTCAGCAAGAGACGCCACAGGCTCCCGAAGCATCAGGAGCCATGCCGTCAATTAGCTTACCTGATCCTGCGGAGACAGGGGCGAAAGATGTGGTTGTTGGTTCCGGTGGCGGGGCTCAGAAGAATAAGGATTCTGATGACGAAAATCCTTCCAACACGGCTGCCGACCTTTTGAACAAAATGCGGCAACGTCGGTAAGGTTCGGAGTCAGGATTCATCTTTTTAAGATTGAAGCCCTCCCCTCTTCAAATTTGCTATTTTGGAAACGTGAAATATGTCAGACGAAGTAAAAAAACCAGAGGATGCACAAAGGCGATATCGCGAATTTCTGGACCTCATGCCACTCACTCTGTCGCTAGCCGGTTTACCGACCAGCGAAGGGACACGTCCCTACACAGAAGAGCAAATTGAGGCACGAGCCTACACAATCAAACATGCCTGGAAGTCGGCCCGTCTGGCCGCACGAGAGTGCATTCAGAAATAGACGATCATAAAGGTTCTTACTGTTAAAGCCTCTTTCTATCAAAAGAGGCTTTTTTTACGTCTTCTGAAAACGCCTGAAACTTATCGCCAGGCCGCTGAGTATGGTTAATCAGACGGAATTACAAATCGATGATATTCTCACGGATTGCGCGTTGCGAGTCGAATGAGAGCTTGCCGAAGAATCGAGCGGGAAGATCACTGATGCAGACCGACGCAGAGCTTGTCACGAGTTGCCTTGATGGTGATCGTGATGCGCTGCGCGAATATGTTGATCGCTATCAACGTATGGTCTTTTCATTGTGTTATCGGATGTTGGGGAGTTACGAAGATGCAGAAGATGTTTCGCAGGAGTCTTTAGTGAGGGCGGTTCGGGCTTTGGACCGGTGGGACTCTGAGCGACCGATGAAGCCCTGGTTACTGACAATTACTGCCAACCGTTGCCGGACAGCTCTTATGAAGAGAAGTAGAAAACCGTTCCCCACAGATTTTTCCGTGGAACCAGGAGCCCTCGATCAGAATCCCGGACGGGTTGATCTGGCGGAAGAGCTGGATTTGGCATTGAAGGAGTTATCGCCCGAGCATCGTGAGTGTTTTTTGTTATTCCATGAACACCAACTAAGCTGTGCTGAAGTCGGTGAAGTTCTTGGACATCCTGAAGGAACGATCAAAACATGGTTACATCGAACCAGAAAAAAACTGGCCGAAATTTTAAGACAACGTGGCGTTGTTCCGGAGTTGAGTTATGAATTGTGATGAACTGAAGCATCAATTGGAAGCGGCTGTTGAGGCTCGCACCCCTCTGCCCATTATTCACTGGCGTGAACACTTGGGAAAGTGCGATGCGTGTCGTTCTGCATGCGAAGACCATCAGCTACTCGACCATGCCGTCGAAGAGTGGACGAGTTTCGAAGATTCCCCCGACCTTACAGAACAGATTCTCGCGATTCTTGACGGCGACGAACCTCCGAAATTCTCCACGCAGAGGTTGGGCCGTTCTCGGATCCCGTTGATCACGGTACTGGCGACATCAGTTGTGGTATTGATCGTTCTGTTCAACAAGCCGAAGGCTACGCAGGATGATTCACCCACGATGTTAGTGAATGGACCTGCGGTGAACGAAAACCATTTGGTGACTTCCGAGAGTGTTGATCTGGAGCAAGTCATTCTTGAAACCCGCAATGCCTACGAAAGTCTGTTAGGGCAGGCTCAGTCGACAATTGCTCCCCTGAAAGCGGCAATTGCCGATCCTAAACACGAACAGTTGGCGACCCACGATCAGTCTTTGCAAGGCGGACATTTGCAATTTGTTCCCGCTGAGTTGGAACCATTGAAAGAAGAGTTCACACAATCCGTTGGTTTTCTGACAGCTTTGTTTCCCGAGAGAGGATCACGATAGATGCAATTTCCTGAAAAACGATCACTTCATGATCTTTGCGACCATCGTCTGGTTGTGTGCCTTCAAAGGAGACTGAAGATGAAGGCGTTCATCGTGACATCCTGTTTGGTGGTGCTGCTCGGTTCTGTTGGTGGTGTTTCAGCAGCCGATTTACTGGAACGCGTCAAAGCCGATGCGAGCCTGTGTGTGGTGATTGACGATCTCCCCGCTCATGTCAATGAGCTAAAGAGTTCCAACCTACGGACTCGCCTGGAATCTTTGGAACTCTATCAACAATGGATCGGAGCGTCGGATGTTACCAAACTCAAAGAAACTCTCTCTCAACTCCAAGGCATCTTGGGATCGCCGATCCCAGACTCTCTGTTGAATCTGGTGGGAGAGCAAGCTCTTGTGGCCATCTATCCACAGGCAGATCAGAGGCCGGCGGGAGTATTGATGACACGACCTGCTGATTTTGAACAGGCAGAACGACTCTTAGATCTGTGGCATCTGATGGAGAATGCCGATGTCACTCAAATGGCAGACGGACACTGGAAGCGGGCAACACACAAGATCACCGTCTATTACATTCTCGAAGAAGGTTTCTTTGCACTCAGCGATCGCGAAGAATTGATACGTGATTTGTCCAAAAATCCGAAAAGTTCACAACAACCTGGGTTATCGCAACAACCTTCCTGGAAAAAGGGAATTGCACAAGCGAGTGAATCTAGCTGGATGCGTGTGTGGGTTCGTCCTGAGTTATGGAAGGGCGTGATTCAGTTGCCACAAGTCGGAGGTCCACAGGGAGTGCTCCTCGATCAGCTCAGACGCGCGGAGAGTCTGTTGCTGGAAGTCGATACGGAAGCGGGAGTTCATGCGGCACTCCATTTTATTTATAAAACAGGGAAAGAACCCGATCAAGTGATCGCGTACCGAGAAAAATTCCCAGCTCAGCCGGGTATCTTGGATTCCCTTTCCCCCGAAACCATGTCATTGATGACAGGCCGTGGAGGGCTTGGTCTTCTGGGAACTTTGATTGACCGTCGACTATCGCAAGAGAAGGATCAGGAACAAGAATACTTTCGCGACTTACTTGCCGGATTGCTCATCGGCAAAGATCCGTATCTTGACGTTCTTCCCGCTATGGGGGCACAGTGGATGCTGGAAATCAGACGTGGTGATTCACAATCAAAACATCCCGTCGAGTTTTTGATGAGCACAAGTTTGGAACCGGTTCGCGACCAAACGGTGACTTTGAAACAATCGCTGCAAAATCTGCTACATTCGGGCCTGAAATTTCTTGCGATCTCAGAGAGGCGTGTCGCAGAGGATGTCATTTCAGAAGAACTCTCTGAAGGTGATCGTGTTTATCGGTACCAATCTCAACTCGGGTGGGAGCCCTCTTTTGTGGTGACGAACTCACTCCTTTTAATCGCCTCAGACGAAGAGCGAGTCAGGCAAGCCGTTCTGGAAGCCAACGAGACGCTATCCGACAGTCCATTTGAGGCTTTGAAGAACCGAAGATTGGCGAATTCGCAGTTGGGCATCATGGTCGACTTTCAGGTTGTTCGAGAAGTGATTCAGGAGCCTTCCGCTGAGTTGTTCGCACTACTGAACATTCCTGCTGTGAAGCGGGAAAGTGCTCGTCAATCACTGAGTGTCGCAGCCGATACACTCGGTTTATTTGATGGAGGGTATCTGTTTTGGCAGTGTGTGGATGGTGGTTGGAGCCTCTGTTTCGGAGCGACATCGGTCGATGAATGATCTTTGATATTGTTTCATCACGAGGGAACTCGGATCGCTATAGGGGAATCCCTGAGTGGCGATGGGTGGTAACCCTTTAATCTGTAGAATATTGTGGCGAGCGAATGTTTTAAGTGTCATAGTTGGTGAGCGATGTCATCCGGCAGTATCCGGTTGACTCATTCGGATCGGTAAGGTCTCAGCAAACTGGGGCACTTACCTTGAGAATTCCCGTATGACCAATGGAGCAACCAAACATGAGTGTCGAGACGAAACCCAGGAGTCAAGTGTCCGACGGAGTATTGAAAGTTGATTGACGGAGAGAGGATCGTGGACCGGGAGAAGGAAAACAGGAACGCCGGAAACAGATCGACCCGACAACTTGCGAACGCGATTATGATGCGGAAGAAGTCGAGTTCATGAAGGCTATGGACGATTACAAACGTCTCAGCGGTCGTCAATTTCCGACTTGGAGTGAAGTCTTGGAAGTCTTGAATGCCCTAGGGTATCGCAAGGTTGCCGAACCTTCAGAGATCAATCACGAAAAACGGATGAACCCCTGATTCGTGATCGGGCGAATCAGGATTCCGTTCTTCCGAAGGTCATCAGCGTGATGTCGTCATTTTGGGGATATCCGCCCGCGTGTTTGCGAACATCTTCGCGAATGGCGATTCCCAACTCTTCGGGATCGCTACTGTTTTGACTGATGATTTCGTTGAGCCGTTCGATACTGTAGAGTTCTTCTTTGGAGTTCATGGCTTCGCTGACGCCGTCGGTGTAAATCACGACGGTCTCTCCCGGATTGAGAGTGTACGAGACCACTTCATACGGATAGCCTTCCATAATTCCTACCGGGATCCCAATTTCTTCCTCGCCGATCTCGAGCAGAGAACCATCCGGCTTACGAATGATCGGGCACATATGCCCGCCATTGGCGAACGTGAGTTCGTGTGTCTCAAGATCGATGACACAGAGCACGTAAGTGACAAACCGTCCATCGATGTTATGTGAACTCATCAAGTCGTTAATTGTGATCATTGCTTTTTGCACATCGGTTTCATGGATCAGTGTGCATTGCACGACACTCGCGATCCGAGACATGACTAACGATGCAGGAACTCCCTTCCCGGCCACATCTCCAAAGGAAACAACAACACGATTGTCGGCAAGCTTAAAGCAGTCATAGTAGTCTCCTCCCACCGCTTGAGCCGATTGGTAAGAAGCAAAGAATGAATAACCTTCGATTTCGGGAAGGCTCTCGGGCAGCAACGCCACTTGGACGTTTTGAGCGATCTGCATCTCGCTGTCCTGCTTTTGTTTTTGCAGGAATGATTCGTAAAGCCTGGCATTGGCGATGGTGATGCCTGCTTGTCCGGCGATGGCCAAGAGTATTTCGAGGTCTTCTTGTTTGAACTGAGAAATGGGGTTTTGAGTATCGATATTGATTGCGCCAATGGCCTCGCCTTCGAGGTCAATGATCGGTACGCACATCATTGATCGAATCGAAAGATCAGAAATTGATTCCGCCGCACTAAACTGCTGGTCGCTACTCGCATCGGCAGAAAGGATCCCGGCCTTCTCCTGAATGACTTTGTTCAAAACGGTGCGGCTGAGTTTAACGCTTTCATCCTCTGTGGGATTTCGATGCTTTTGGGCTGCCGGGCGTAGTTTTCCGGTCTCGGTGTCTTTCAACACGATTGATCCACGATCTGATCCAGGAAAAATACGGAATAGAGTGTCGAGAATTTTGGGGAGAATCTTATCAATTTCCACAGACCCCGCCAGGTTGCGACTGATCTCGAGCACACCTTTTAGCTTCGCCTCAGGAGCAACATCCAGCATTCCGAAGCCATCGAGATTGGTGGCCGTCGCCATGATGGTGGAGCCTTCAGAATCATCAGCGAGGAAATCAGATTCCTGAATTTCGGCAGCCGAAGGTTGTGGCTCGTCGGTTTCAAATCGAAACAGCATCGGGCCGACCTTCAGTCGATCGTTGTGTTTCAACTCCGTCGGTGTTTCAACCTTCTTTCCATTCAGGAATGTGCCGTTACCGCTACCGAGATCTCTGACCAAGAATTTGCTGTCGGACTTGGCAACTTCAGCGTGCTTCCGAGACACCATGTTGGATTGTAGTTGAATCGCGCATTCTGGAAGTCGTCCGATTACATTTTGCTCTTCAGTTAAGGCAAAAGGAGTGGCTTGTCCACCTTGCAAGAGAACCAGTTTCGACATGAGAGGTCGTTCCGCAAAAAGAAGGAAATAATAGGTTTATTCTAAGCTGCAAGCTGAGGGGACGCAATTACCGATCTACACGTATTCACACAACAACTGGCCGTCAGAATGTCTCCAGATCACATGTTAAAAATGGTTTCGACGTTGCCCCTCAGTGTCAAATGACCGAGTGAGACGGCCTTTTCTTCCGACCATCCGCGTCCTTGTACGAAATCCTCAGAGAGGATTCTGGCGAGGATTCGTCGATACATGGCAAACTTTGGTAGGGCGAATTCAAGTTTATACATGTCACTGTAGTAACCGATTTGTTTGGTCTGCGGGACCGCCTGGAGGCGACTACGGCAATCGAGTTCGATGTATGCCGGAATGTTGGAATACCACCAGTGACCGTTGGTGACGACGTTCGGGAAAATCCAACTGTAACTGACCAGTTCTTGATTACTGGTTTGAGCCAGAACTGATACGGGAAACGTGACCTGCGGAAACGCATTAAATAATTTTGAGTACAGGATCAACGATGTTCGTTTGTCGTAAAGATCCTGTCCCTGAAAGACTCCATCTTCATACACACGCCGATTGACACCAATCATTAAATCAAACGGGAGTTTGTACTCGGAGCAGTATTCCGCAAGTGTCCAGAAAACAAAACAGGACAAGTCGCGGGCTTCATCGGCTGACAGCTCACTTCCTTGCCCCGCTTTTGTGACGATTGTGTTTGCACGAACCGCATCAATGGGGGCGGGCGCGAAGTCGGGAGGTAACGAAATCGCACACGCCTTGACGTTGTTCGCGACGAAGTGTTCGAACAGTTTCCCGATGGCGGATTTCAGCTCTTCCGCGGAACCGCAACCGAGTCCGGTTGCCTTTTGCAATCGCTGTTGCGTTTCAGGTTTTGTCAGATGGAAGACGAGGTCATCAGTACGCAGACAAGGGATGTACAACGAGGTGTCAAACCCTTCCAAGGGATCGTCAAAGTCATTTGTTAGAAAGACTTTCTCCAACTTGCTCTGTTTGAGAACCTGTTGTTCCCAATCTGGTTGAGCCATCTTTTGGAGTGCAGTGTCATAGACGGTTTCCCAGTTGTCGGGTGTGAGCATTTCTCCATCAAAGTCAAAAAATTCCCGACAAATTTCCAACAACCAACTCACCTGTGCGGTGTTCTCTAGAGTATGCAATTTCTCTACCAGTCGGCCGACTTTTTCTTTCGGCTCAATTCCCGGTTGCTCGATTTGGTCTTTGGGTAATCCGGCGGAATGAGCGAGTTCCGTGTAGTAGTGATAGCCCATAATGTCTGCCAGCGTGGTGGAAGCCGCAGAGTGGGGATTGATATGAGTATGAGGATCGATCAGGACGAGTGATTCGAGTTCAGTCAGCAGGCGTTGATAAAGTTCTTGAGACATGTGGTTTCTCGTAGTTTTCGTCGACAAAATAGTGTTTACGGACTCTAAGTGTCGCGATTCGCGTTAGAGACTGCAAGCCAATCAAATTTGACGTGCAGGATCGGTTTCGCGATTATTTATGCGTGGAAACCGGCTGGGTTTCTTCCGCTTTCGGCGGCTCCAGAGTTGCGATTGCCTGACCGTTCGTGCCATTCCAGAGACGCAGAATTCCATCATTACCTGCCGCCAGAACCAGCTTGCCATCCCGCGAGACAGCAGAAGCGTATTGATAATCGGTCGATCCACCAAAGTTGCGAAAGTTCTGCCCATTCGATGTGCGGTGATAGCGGACCGTTTTATCGCCACCACAGCTCAAAATGTTATCTTTATCGCCTTCATATTGGATTGCCGTCACTTGCTTGGAATAGTTGCTGATGGTTCGTATTTGTTCTCCTGTTTCTGCATTCCAGATTTTAATCGCGTTGTCGGCACCGGCGGTCGAAAGTTCGGAATTGTCTTTCTTGATGGTGACATCCATCACGTGATGAGTGTGCCCTTCGTAGGCACGTACTAATTGCCCCGTTGCGACAGAAAACATTTTGGCGAATTTGTCGGCAGAACCCGAAACAAGAAATTGTCCGTCGTGAGAAAACTCGACGCCTAAAACGGTATCACTGTGTGCCTCTTCGATTTTCTGTTTGACAGCACGATTCGTGATATCCCAAAGAATGAGTTCTCCGCTGCGTGATGGTTCTCCACCACCCGACGCGAGCCATTTTCCATCAGGACTGAAATCGAGTGAAACGATGCGGTCTTCAAGCACAGAATCTGCGACATCGAGCGGTTTATCTTTTGGTGGTCCCAGTCGCGCGACCAATTGCCAATCGGGTTGTGTATTCCAGATTGCCAATTGTTTGTCTTTCCCCGCAGAGAGAACGGTTGATTCTGAAACAAATGTGAGCGATGTGACGGGTGATTGTGATCGTTGAAAAGTATCAATGCCCTGCCCGTCTGCGCTATTCCAAGTTGTCCAGTGACCGCTCTCAGTACCAGTTGCAAATGATTTTCCGTCTGGAGAAAACGCGACAGAACGCAGCGGCTTGACGCTTGCTTTCAGTGTTTCGCTTGCCACTTTGGATTCATTATCGGCTGATGTTTGTTGTTGAGTTGCTGCTTCAAAAGTTTTCTTGCGTTCTTCTAAAGAGGCTTGAGATTTCTTCAGAGACTGACCTGAAAGCTTGACGGCATTGTCGGCGACTTTCTTCGCTTCTTCCGCTTTTTTCAATTCGTCTTGGACTTTCGTAAGTGCCGTTTCCGCGTCTTTCAGTTTCTTCTCTAACGCTTTGTCATCCTTTTTGGCTTCGAATTCGGCTTTGGCTTTGTTGACGACTTCTTGTGTCGGTGGGACTTTGTCTTGGGCTTCTTTCAGCTTTTTATCGACCTCGGTCACAGCTTCGCTCGCTTTTTTGAGAGCTTCAGTCCGTTCGGTGACGGATTTTTCATCCGCTTTCACCGCAGCATCAGCAATTGCCACTTTCTGTTTGGCGACTGATGCCGCTTCAGCTTTGAGAACTTGAGCGTGGAACGCTGTCAAATCTCCCGAAACCTCTGTGATTTTCTGGCCATTATCGGCACGCCAAACACGCGCAAAACCATCCTGCCCGGCTGTCACGACTTGAGTTCCATCGGGCGAGATATCAGTGTCGTGGACGGGTGCATTGTGGGTAAACGTGCGTAAAATCTGGCCGTTGTCGAGACGCCAAAGGCGGGCGGTGTTATCAGCACCGGCTGAGAGGCATTGGTTGGCATCGGTCGGATGCGCGACCAGTGTGGTGATTGGTTGGCTGTGTCCTTTCAGCTCGGCGAGTGGTTTGATGTCGGTCTCACCCTCTTTCGGTTTGGCGACTCCCGGCAATTCCCACACGCGAATAATGTTATCACGATGCCCCGTCACCAGTCGGTTGCCATCTTTATTGATTGTCAGGGACTCAATCTCGACGGGTGTGACAATCTCTCCTACCACGGCAGCGTCGGCAACATTCCAGGCGATTGTTTTTTTGTCGTGGCTTCCTGCAACGATCTGGGAACCGTCCAAATTGAATGCAACGCCCGTGACGGTGGCCGTTAATCCAGAGAACTCGCGGAGCGTCTTTCCGGTAGCAGCATCGATTAACAAAACCTTGCCGTCGGAGAGACCGCTTGCGATCAGTTTGTGATCCGAGGAGATCGCAGACGCGGTGATTTCGCCGCTGAGTGCTGGGCTTTCCCACAGTCGTACGTTTTGCGGTTGCTCCCATAATTTGATCACGCGGTATCCACTGCTGGCCAACATTTTCCCAGACGGGTGAAACGCCAGTGCGTGGACGAAGTCTTGGTGGGCGGCTCCCTTGGGATAGAGTGGTTGGTCGTTGAACTTTAATCCTGCGAGAGCAGAGTCTGTCAATTGGTTGATCTGTTTTTGGCTAGCAATGTCGTAGACGTGAATTTGGTTGGCTCGTGCAACGGCAGCCAATCGTGATTGTGGAGAGAGGGCCAAGCTGTAACTCGATTGAATTTTGGTAGGAAC
The DNA here is from genome assembly GCA_029243145.1 of Planctomycetaceae bacterium. Classification (GTDB taxonomy): domain Bacteria; phylum Planctomycetota; class Planctomycetia; order Planctomycetales; family Planctomycetaceae; genus JABURQ01. The sequence continues at coordinate 13,917 of JAQWSQ010000102.1, forward strand.
CGGTCCCCAGTTGATGACCATCTTTGCCGCTCCGCTACCTGCTGCCGCTCCCTCGATAATCCACTGTCGAATGATCCCCAACTCTTTGGGAGATAAGGGTGGAGCCTCGACGGAGTTCGGTTGTGGAGGCATCGCAGGACCGTCTATCCGGGCAGCCATTTTGAACAACCAACTCTCGTCCGGTTTTTTCGCAATCACAGACGGGCCTCGTTTTCCACCCTTCAAAATTCCCTCGACATCTTCCAGCACCAGTTTGCTCTCATCGACGGCGACATTGTGGCAGGCGACACACTTGGCATCGAGAATGGGATAGACATCCCGCTCAAAATCGACAGGCCGACCCAGTTTCGGATCCTCGGGAATGATCGCCGGGAGTTTGTCTTCCGCAGAAGCAGATAGCAGGCTCGAAAGTAAGATCGCGGAGAGTAGAGTGAAGACACGTGTCATAATTTGAGACCTGTATTGGTGGATCAAAAGAACTCGGTAGGGAATCGATGAAACGGGGAATGTCTATTTAGTGAGGTTGAGGCTCAAAGGGGCATCAACGGACGCTTTGCCGAGAAAATCGGCTTTGCCGCGGATGACAAGGTTCGCCGGTTTTCCGTCCGGGGCAGTGCCGTCGGCGTGAATTTTCAGGATGCCTTCGGTTTGATCGGGTGGGATTGTTAATGGGTCGGCTTTGAGCCCAGTCACTCCAGGAGGAAGAGGCAAGCTGACTGTCACGGGACCATCAAATCGAGGGATACGCTTCACGGTCACCTTCACATCAATTGATGCTCCTTTCTTCAAATTGCCACTGTCGGGAGCAGCAATAACGACTTCATAAGGAGCTTCACTGACGACCAAGACAACGGGAGTCGAAGGGACGGTCAGGTTCACGTTTTTCGCTTTGTTGGCATTCGTGACGGTTTGCAGATTTTTGTCGGCATTCGTTTTGACTGTCGTTGAAGCCTTGAATGCGGCGTCAGCGGTTTTGGCGGAGGCGTCAGCTTTGGTTTTCACGTCTTTAGAAATCGCCAGCGCTGCTTCTGTCGTTTTCTTCTCTGCATCTGCTTTTGTGACCGCTTCAGTTTTAACTTTGAGGTCCGCTTCAGCTTGTGTCAGTTTTTGTTTCTCAGCGTTTGCGACGTTAGTCGCATCGGCTTGTGCTTTCATCGCAGTTTGAAGCAGTTGGTCGGTGGTTGTAACGGCGGTCGCTTTCTCCTGGTTCTCTTTGTCGGCGTCCAAGTCGGTTTTCGCTTTTGCGAGAGCGTCTTGGGCGTTTTTCAGTTCTGCATCGCGAGTTTTGAGGGTTGCTTCGGCTGTCTGGACGACTGCCTGTTGATCGGTTACCACTTTTTGAGACGCTTGCTGGGCTGTCTGGGCATTGGTCAGAGCGTCGGTGGCGGTCTTTAGTTTTTGTTCGGCGGCTTTTAGGTCGGCATCGGCTTTTTGCTGTGCAGCGATGGCCTGTTTGTTGGCTTCTTCTTTCGCTTTGCGGTCTGCTTCGGCAGTATCGACAGTTGCTTGGGCGGCTGCGATGGCGACTGGGTTTCTTGTGTACGAAACCTGTGCTTGCGAATTCAGATACAAAGTATAAGCACCGGGGGGAGAATCTTTGGGGATAAAAATACGTCGAACTCCCTCCGTCTCCCCTTTCTTGAGGGGGGTGTTTTCGACTTGCAATTTACTGGTTCGTGCGTCGAAGCCGGCGAATGTCAGAGTGACGTTAGCATCAAACCCTTCTCGCCGTTCGACTTTCACAGGGATCAACACCTGGGAGCTTTGCGAGACCTCAAAACGATTTGAGGGTGCAGTAACGACTGCCTGAAACTCGGCAAGGTCGTCCATCACGCTGACCATTATCGAACGTGTCAGGCGAGCGTCGGTGTTTTCTCCCGTGTTCTGGTTGCCGGTCCAGATGAGAGAGGCTGTTCTCGCAATATGAGTTGTTGGTATCGCGGTTTGTTGCAATTGTTGTTGCAACGTATTGACCTTCTGCTTAGCGTCTGCAACCGCTTTTTGTCCGACGGTCAGATTGTCTTGTGCCGCTTTCAATTGATCCTGAACTTTTTTAAGCTCAGCTTCGGCTAGGGTGACCTTGCTTTTCAGATTGTCATCGGCTGTTTTCTTGTCGGCAGTTGTTTTCACGGTGACGGCTGTTTTCGCCTTCAGGTCCGTGTCGAGCTGAGCCAACTTTTGCTTTTCGGCGTTGACGGCATTGGTCGCATCCTGCTGATTTTTGGTTGCGACTTGCACTTGTTGCTCGACCGTTTTGACGGCATTCGCCTTGTCCTGATTTTCTGCATCAGCGGCTGCGTCGGTTTTGGCTTTGGTGAGTGCATCTTGGGCGGTCTTCAATTCCGCATTGCGAGTATTGAGAACGGTTTCTGCCGCCTGAACTTTCTTTTGTTGCTCGGTGACAACCGCTTGAGCTGTCTGTTGGGCTTTTTGAGCATTCGTAAGATTGGTGAGGGCCGTTTTGACTTGGGCTTCCGCCGTGAGTTTGTCGGCATCCAGTTTCTTCTGAGCGACCTGGATTTTCGGCATGACATCCGCGATGACTTTGTCTAATGCCGGGATTTTGTCTTCTGCCGGTTTGATCGCTGCGACGGCTGCCTTCAATTCTGTTTGGACTTGAGGAACCTCGATGCGTGAATCGCCAGTGACCTTGATGGCCGTTGCATTGACGCCAGCATCGGGAGCGGCGGTCAAAATCAGACGAGCAGAATTCGCACCAGGACCAATGACAGCACCAGGGCATGTGACTCCTGCGGGGAGGTTTTCCACTTTGACATCAATCGCACCATTAAAACCATCGATTCGATGAGCGAGTACATCAATATAAGAGTTGTCGCCCTTGCGGAGTGACAAGACGCCCGTTGTTCCGGGTTGATTGGCGGCAGCATTAGGTGTCGAAGCAAAGGCAATCAGCCGGAAGTCGGGAGTCTGTTTGCGGATGACGAGTCGATACAGAAGTTGTGCGTCTCCACGGTTCTCACGATACCGATCGCCGATCATCACTCGGTAGGCTCCATCCGCCGGGACGGCGAGCATCCAAACGGGATCACGGTGTCGAGTATTGAAGTCGTCGCCACCAATCGTCGTTTTCACATCGTCTTGATCGGTGAGCCGTTTGACAGATTCTTCTCCTTTGTCGTTGACGGTGACTTGCTCCACAATAAAGCGTGGGTCGGTCTCTTTTCCAAGACGTTGGCCGTAGGTCTCAATGGCATACGCTTCGCCTGCTTTCGCCGTGAACTGATACCAGTCTGTATCGAGTTTTTCCTGGAATTGTCCTGTGATTTCGGTCGGTACCGTAATTTGTTGAGCCTTTGCAGCCTCATTGTTGGGTTCCTGTTCAAGAATCACCGGAGCATCTGCGTAATGAATGGAAAGTGAATTGGAAGTTCCTTGTGGAGTTTGTAAACGCCAACCGAAGACATCAGCCGAGGATTCTGCCGGCAGAAGATTATGATTGAGAATCAATTGATCGGGATTGGCGGGAAGTGCGATGTTGGTTGTGATCTTCTGAAGCTCTACGCCATCTACTTTCACTCCGCTCGGTGCGCCTCCCGGAAGATTGCGGCCGTAAATTGTGTATGGGGAGTTCGATCCGGGTTGACCCGAAGCGGGCATCATGAAATCGATATGGGGTCGTGAGTTCACCTGCAAGCGGTAGAAGTAATCGTTGCTGCCGCGATAACTGAACTCGGTGACTTTCAAATAATATTCGCCGGCGACTTTTACCGTGTAATCGAGAACCGGGTCTCCTCGATACCCACCGCGTGAGCGTTCTAGGCGACGACCGCTGGCGTTCAGAAGTTCGATTTGACCCCGCATGCGCGAATCGATTGTTTGTGCTTCGGCTTCTACCAGAAGATGATGATTGGCAGGGAGGGTGATTTTGTAGAAATCAATATCGGCAGCACGATTGCTGGCACCGTTCACGATGGTTCCCAAATCGACCGGTTGTGCCGTGTCGAGAGTGTTGTTGGCATCGTTTTCTAGAACCTCGGGTGAGTCACTGATGACAAAAGTTCGCGGGTTGCTGATACCGAAATATCCATGAGCGCGAACATCGTGAAATCCGATCGGGACATCAGCGGCAACAGTCACTTCAAAGGTATTCGTGACGGGAACCTGTTTGCCTGCCTGATCGCTCATCTTCTGTTTGGCTGTGATGCCAGCGTGACTGAAAACTAATTTGTCGACCATGTCGAGGTCTTTGCCGCTGCTAATCGTAACGTCGATTGCTTGTCCGCGCTGGGCTCCCGGAGGAGAGACTGCACTGATGCCTGTTTGGGCGACTTGAGCCTCGAGTGTGGGGCCCACAAACAAGACCAATAGAATCAAAATGGCAGTGCGTATCTGAGTGGGAAAAAACATTCCGACCTCATCTTTCGGTTGGTCTGTGATGATCCGATGAACGAGGTTCGAACGGATTAAGCGGCAGGAGTCACATGGGTGTGTGGATATTGGTGGGAACGATGAAAAGTCTGTTTTCACCGTGATCAGTTCATCATAACAAGAGAGGTCGCCAAGGTCGAAATAAAAACGGGTCGAGTCTGGTTGTCTGTACGAAAAAAGTCGACCCGGACAACCGGATCGACTTGAGAGTCGTTTTGCTGAACATTTCTGTTTGATCAGTGATTGAACAGAAATTCCTTGCTGTTGATCAAAGCCCACAATATGTCTTCATAGGCGATTTGTGGGCTCTCTTCATGCTTCTGGATATGAGCCACCGCGACAGACAGTTCCTCGGAACGAGGATTTCGCGAGAAGACCCAACGATACAGCTCGTGAAGTTTTTCTTCGTGGGTTCGCTCTTTATCCTTGGCAAGCATGGCGGCTCGACCACTCCCCGAGGAAATCTTATTTTGCACTTCGCTACTGTTCAGTAGATGTAGGGCCTGTGCCAGATTTGCCTCTTGAGATCGCTCGCATTCGCACGCCGTATCGCCGGCTGGCTGTCCGAAGACTTTCAGGAAGTACGGTCCTTTGCCGGGGTCGGGAAGTTGAATGGCCCGTGTTCCCGTAGGCAATCCACTGTAACCTTGCGTGGTTGCCGTTACATCGTGGAACGCATCGTAGAGAACTTCTGCCGTCAATCGTTTGGGGTAATAACGAGAAAAGTTCTGTTTGTCTTTCAGGTTATATTCGTTCGGCAATGAACTGAGTTGGTAGGTTTTTGAGTTACAGATGGAACGTACAAGTTGTTTCATATCAAACCCGCTCTTGATGAAATTGTCTGCCAATGCGTTCAACAACTCCGGGTTGGAGGGAGGGTTGGTTTCTCGCATATCATCTTCCGGTTCGACAATGCCGCGGGAGAAGAAGTGTTTCCAGTAACGGTTGACGACCGCTTTGGCGAAGAATGGATTCTCGGGAGACGACATCCAGTCGGCCAGATAGGCGCGAGGGTCACGTTCGTCGGGAATGTCAAACGGTTCAGAACCCAAACCAGCCGGTTTGAGTGTTGCTCCTGAACGTGGATTCTTATCAGTCGCAATTCCCACATTGTGGAATAACTCTGCTTGAGCAAAATAGAGTTGACGTGAAACCTGGTTCTTCGTTCCGATGCGATTGAAGAACGCCTTGAAGCTGTAGTAGTCGTTTTGGCTCCACTTCTCAAACGGATGGTGGTGGCAGCGAGCGCATTGAATTCGCAGTCCCAAGAAGAGTTGGGCGGTATCTTCCACACGCTCTTCCGGTGTGGCGACCTGTCGATACCAGACCACGGGAGGATTGAATCGAACATTTCCACTCGCTGTCAGTAACTCGCTGACAAATTCGTCGTACGGTTTGTTTTCGTAGACGCTGTCCCAGATCCAGCGATAAAAAGCAAAGGTCGCTTCTTCTTCCCCGGCTCTCGGATTCTTGTTGCGTAATACCAAGTTCCATTTGTTCGCAAAGTAGTCCGCATATGCGGGTGATTCGAGCAACTGGTCGATTGCTTTTGCCCGTTTGTCGGGATCGGCATTGTCGAGAAACGCTTTCACTTCGGATTCGCTCGGCACGCCACCGGTGATGTCGATACTGACACGTCGTAGAAACGTCGCATCGTCGCACACGTCGGAAGCCGGAATCCCCAGCACGTTCAGTTTGGCGAAGACATTCTCGTCAATATAGTTGTTTGGTGGAGGAATACTTTCGGTGGGGGCACCCAATGGAATGGTGGCTCGGAATGTTGCGACTTGTCCCTGATAACGGGCCATGATGGCAACTTCACCGGCCAAGTCGAGAGTTTTGACGACTCCTTCTTCAGTCACTTCCGCCATCTCACTGTCATTAGCTTCATAGAGTGCCATTCGTGTGACATCTTCTGTCGTGCCGTCACTGTATTCTGCGACGACAGTGATCTGTTGGTCCGAGCCACGATCCATGACTCGCCCTTCAGGTAGGCAGCGAATCCCCGTGACATAGGCATCCTCTTCTGAGCCATAAGGCATTCCCTGCTCGATCCAGCGATAAATCATACGGTATTCGTAACTGCCGACTTCTGTTCTCTTACCACCACCATGCGGTGATTGTCCGACCGGTTTGGTCAACAAAAGTGATGCGCCGGGAGAGGCCGGGAACAACCGGCGCCCACGCGCTTCTTTCACCAGAAATTCGTAATCGTCTTCGGGATAGAAGCCGAGCAGCGACAAAGCAAATCCGTTTTGCCCACCCGATTTTCCATGACAGCCACCGCTGTTACAGCCCAGCTTCGTAAAGACCGGCGCGATCTGATTCTTAAAGTTGATCGGCGTTTGCTGAGCAAAACCGGTGACCTTGACTAAAGTCTCGGCTTGTTTCCCTTCTGACTTGGCAATGACTTTCACATCGCCATCGGCGAGTGGAGTGACCATTCCTTCAGAACTGACGGTTACGATGCCCGTTGGCTCGGTTGTATATGTTGTCTTTCGTGTGAAGTCGTGGAGCTGCCCCGAACTGAATACCCCCGTCACAAAAAGTTGCTGACGGGCATCTTTACTTCGGATGGCAATCCCCTGCCCGTTCAGATTCGGCTCGACCTGAATCGATTGCAGAGTGCCAGGGTCGCCGAGCCCTTGCGGTTCGGCTGCAGAGCCAACAAGACCTGTAGCAAACAGGAACGTGAGAGCAAGTGAGGTCTGTAAGTAGTGTCGCATCGATGTCTCTCCTCTTCGTGAGGCGGGTCGACTGCTGGTGGGATAGTCGCGTGGAGGATGTAAAGGTGGGGCCAAAATACAAAACTCGTCAGCGAAGTGTTGCATTTCATTGTTACAATATCGGCTGTATCAACAGTTTATAGCCACCATTCAACATATCAACAATCATTGGAATGTCAAGAATTTCTTGGAATGATGGGTATTTCTGGAAATTACCCGGACTCTTTCCAGCACTCGTGTTGCCTGAGAAACTGCTCGGAATATGACGATTTTGCGAGGAAATCCGCTTTCAACGCCGATCTCACACGAAATCACAGGCTCTACATTGGTCAGGTCTTCCCCCGTGCCGTAAGATATCAGTGAACATTGAATTATCGCGAACTTTGAACTATCTCCCAATCGAGATCTCTTATGCCAGACTCTAACGATCAGAAACAGTGGTCACCTCTTAATGATGCCGTGAAAGCACTCCGTGAAGGGCATATGGTCATTGTGGTTGATGCGGAAGAACGCGAGAACGAGGGGGATTTCGTGTGTGCGGCTGAGTCGATTACCCCAGAAATGGTCAATTTCATGCTCAAGGTTGGGCGTGGTGAATTGTGTGCTCCCATGACTGCCGAGGTCGCACAACGATTACGATTTCACCCCATTGTCGATTCCGATGATAATACCGCTCCGCATCAAACGCCGTTTCAGATTCCCATTGACCATCGGGATGCCGGAACGGGAGTTAGTCCGATCTCGCGGGCTTTGACACTCAATGAACTCGCGAACCCGAAGGCGGTTTCTGAAGACTTTTTGCGTCCCGGTCATATCAAACCACTCAAAGCAAAAAGTGGCGGCGTGCTGAGGCGTGCAGGACATACGGAGGCGACTGTCGATTTAATGGAGATGGCAGGACTTAATCCGGTGGGCGTTTTGATCGAGATCGCCAGTCAGACGGGACTCGGCATGGCCGGGTACGACGAGCTGAAAAAAGTTTCCGAACAATACGAGATCCCCATTATCTCGATTGAAGAAATTATTCGTCATCGTCGCGTGAGCGAACGGTTGGTGTCGCGTGAGGCGGAAGTCAAAATCCCCACTGCACAATTTGGATCACCAAAAGTCATTGCCTATAGTGTCAAACACGAAGATCAGGAACCGTTGGCCATTGTCTGGGGAGATCTCTCAGAAGTGGATGCTCCGCTGGTACGCATGCACTCCTCTTGTTTTACCGGCGACTTGATTGATTCTCTCCGTTGTGATTGTGGTGATCAACTCCACATGGCAATGAGCATGATTCACAACGAAGGGACAGGTGCCGTTGTCTATTTACCGCAAGAAGGACGTGGCATCGGACTGACTGCCAAACTCAAAGCCTATCAGTTGCAGGATGAAGGCTATGATACGGTCGAAGCCAATCATAAGCTCGGCTTCAAATCGGATATGCGTGATTACATGATCGGCATGCAGATTCTCAAAGACCTCGGCCTGTCGGACATTCGCTTGCTGACCAATAATCCGAAGAAGGCCGATGCTTTCATCTATCCGGGCTTCGATCTCAAATTGGTAGAACAGGTTCCCATTGTTGCTCCTCCCGAAAAAGAGCGCGAGAAATACATGGAAACCAAACGCACTAAAATGGGCCATCTTCTCCCACGACTTGATGACGCATAAGTTCCCTTTGTCTCCTCGTTGTGCGAGAACTCGGTATTGAGGTGGTTTGATTTACCGAATCAGCTACGCAAATCTGAAATGAGTTCGCGAATTCATGTCTCCATAGGTCGACCATTGCATTCAGCGCATATGAGAAACCTTGCTCTCCCATGAATTGAAAGCGTTTCTTGTGGACAGTCGAACCTTTCTAACACCTCGAGTTCTCTTGAACTGGATCTGGAAGATCCTGAGGGGATCGATATTTACCGACTCAAATCAATCCAGAAATGATTACGAAACGAAGACGACGAAAGACTGAACGAATCGTGAACCGATTTCTCTCGACTTTTCTAAAACATTCTATGCCCGATTCAAGATGTCAAGATTCGGTGAATGGGGGACACACCTTGACCGAATGTTGACCAAATCTTGAACCAAATGTTGCCGAATCTTGATTCCAAATCTTCCATACCCTTGAGCAAGTTGTTGATTTTCATTGGTTTACGTCGATCTTCATGTTGAGAGGTGATGTTGCTTTTTGCCGGGGCGTACCTTCCACGTCACGCGAGATCGCCTCCTTTCTCACGTTGCAGCGGTCGTCATTCTTCAACAGGCCACGAGAAATTCATTCTCGTCATTGCTTGTGATGACGTTCAAATTGCCAAAGATCGAATTTTGGATTATATGATTCTAAAATCCAAAATCGATAAACACTAACTCTGGTAGCACGCGTTTGGCAAGACGAGTTTGAGTGATGAATATTATGACGCAAAGCCGCAGAGAAACGCGAATACACGCCAAGCCGTAGGTTGGGTTAGTCGAGCAAAGCGAGTCGTAACCCGACAACTCGATTCGATATTCCTTTGCGAGTGTCATCAATCGAACCATTCCAAGCGAAATGGCATATCGAGAGCTGCCGAATAGGAACTTGTGTCGTTCAGGCTGTGCCTGACACATGAAGCGACTCACCACGAATGACTCGAATCAAACGAATGTATTATCAAACCGGGTGTCAGCGGGCGCACCGTTAAACGGAAGTCTCCGTAAATTGTCCATGAAGTATATCACCGCGGATCGCGCAGAGATCGCGGATGAAAATTCTGTCATGACCGTTTGGGTGGCACGTCCTGAACAGGGCGTGTCGCAACGCGACAAGATGGTGCGTAATGCGGTTACGGATCGTGTTTTCCACATGTCTCACACAACTGAACGATCATGATGAGTCATCTTGTGATATCATCACCCAGCCAATAAATTGGCCGGGCCACCCTGTGTTTGGGCTTCTCGTATGGATGATAAAGGTTCCATTTGGGTCAACCCCATGTCAAACATTTCTGCCAACCATTCCCACTCATCACAACCAGGCAACGACTCGACATCGAACGCCATTCGCGATTGTGTTTCAGGGGATCGGTTGTAAAATCGATCACAAGGGGTTCGAACGATACGAGGGAAAAATGCGGCTCAACAGCAATTACTGGGACTTCATTACTGATCAAGGAGTAGAAATCTGGCATGACTGACTCCCAGCCTGCGGTTGCAAAGTTTCCCATTCTCAAGAGTTCAGACATTTCCAGTTTGCCGGTCCACGGGGAAGATCGCGAACTGTTCGACCGATTACTGAATGACTTCGTACCTCCTGATGCGTTCGACGCGCACGCGCATCTGTACGATCTCCGGCATCTCGCTCCCGATGCCGAGCAGAAAGATTTTGCAGGACTTCCAGAGATCGGTCTTGATCGGCTCGTTGATAAAATGAGTCAATGGATGGGTGACCGGGTCGTAAAAGACGGACTCTACTTTCCTTTCCCGATGAAACACGTTGATTGTCGTGCCGCGAACCGATTTCTCGCAGAGGCATTGAAGAAGCATCCCGGCTCGCGCGGCTTAATGCTCGTGCGGCCACAGGATGATCCGGCAGAAATCGAGCAGGAATTTCGCGAGGGAGGCTTCGCGGGATTCAAGGTGTATCATGTGTTTGCGGATCGGTCCGAAACCTTCCTCGCGGAGCAGCAGGAGTTCCTGCCGGAATGGATCTGGGAGCTGAGCCATCAATACGAAGCCTGCATCATGATGCATATGGTATTGCCGCGGGCGCTGGCCGATCATCGCAATCAATCGTACATCCGCCAACATTGTCTGAAGTATCCTTCGGCAAAACTCATTCTTGCTCATGCCGGTCGCAGTTTTAATGCCGGGCATACGGTCGAAGGAATCCATTCACTCCGCGGTTTAGACAATGTCTGGTACGACACCTCGGCAGTTTGTGAATCGAGTGCCTTGGAGGCCATTCTGGAAACATGCGGACCGTCCCGCCTGATGTATGGCAGCGACTTCCCTGTCTCAGAACTGCGAGGTCGTTGTGTCTCCATTGGAGACGGTTTTTACTGGTTGCACGACCATAACGCCGACTGGAAAGAGTGGCTGCACAGCCAACCAACCCTGGTGGGGATTGAATCTCTACTCGCATTGCAACAGGCTTGCCGTACATTAAAACTCGTTGATCGCGACATCACGAAAATCTTCGGCGAGAATGCCCGACAGTTACTCGGGCTTAGTGAAGGCCCACGCGATCAAGTTCAGGAGCAATATCGAGAAGCGAAAGTCATCATTCCCGGCGGGACACAACTTCTGTCCAAGCGTCCGGAAATGTTTGCTCCCGATCAATGGCCGGCTTACTACGAACAGGCAATCGGCTGCGAAGTGATCGATACAGACGGTCAACGATACATTGACATGTCTCATTGTGGGATCCTCTCGTGCATACTGGGATTCGCCGACCCGGACGTGAATGCGGCGGTGATCCGCCGAGTGCATTTGGGTGCGATGGCAACGCAACAGACATACGATGAAGTGGAACTGGCGAAACTGTTAATCGAAATCCATCCTTGGGCCGATCAGGCGCGTTTCACACGTGGCGGGGGCGAAGCCATGGCTGTTGCAGTGCGAATTGCTCGAGCGCACACAGGTCGCAGCAAACTGGCGGTTTGTGGTTATCACGGCTGGCATGACTGGTATCTGGCAGCCAACCTGACTTCCGATGATGAGGTGAATCGTCAGTTAGATCAACATCTACTACCGGGACTGGATGCCAACGGCGTTCCCGTCGAATTAGCCGATACCGTAGCCACATTTCGCTACAACCAATTGCAGGAACTCGATGCAGCACTCAGTCAATGCGGTGATGAACTGGCCGCCATCGTGATGGAACCGACTCGTGGTGTTGATCCGGAACCGGGATTTCTGGAAGGAGTGCGGGAACGAGCCGACCTTGCGGGGGTTCCACTGATCTTTGATGAAATCTCAGCCGGCTGGCGCTATTGCCTGGGCGGAGCGCATCGGTTGTACGGCGTCAATCCTGATTTGTCTGTCTTTGCCAAGGCCATCAGTAACGGCTTTGCGATGGGAGCCATCATTGGGCGGGAAGAAATCATGCAAGTCTGTCAAAGCTCGTTCATCTCCAGTACCTACTGGACGGAAGGCATCGGGCCGGCCGCCGCACTGGCGACGATCCGCAAGATGATGCAGATCGATGTCCCCACACATCTCCATGAACTCGGCCTCTCTGTCATGGAAGGCTGGGCGTCACTGGCCAAGAAACATCAGTTAGCTGTGACGATCGCGGGCCGCCCCGCCTCCTGTCGGCTGCAATTCGATCATCCCGAAAACGAAGCCTTGTTGACGTTGATGACCACGCGGATGCTCGAACGTGGGTTCTTGGCCGCAGGAAGTTGTTCGTTGACTTGGGCCCATCAAAAGAGTCATGTCGAGCGATATCTGGCCGCTCTTGATCCTGTTTTTGGGGAACTGGCTCAGGCCATCGTCACCGGCGATATCAAGAACCGGCTCGCAGGTGGCGTGAAACATTCCGGATTTCAAAGACTGGTGAATTGAGGAGACTCTGTTTGCCGATTTTGATGAATATTTCAGGGCACAACATCCGTCGTACACTTCTGTTAACAGAGTGTGTATCCGCCATCGAGCACGACGGTCGCTCCCGTCATATAAGACGACGCATTGGAAGCTAAATACACGACAAGAGGCCCTATGTCTTCCGGGGCTCCGTAAGAGCCGATAGGAATCATTTTGGAAAATTTCTCAATCACTTCCGGATTCTCTTTTGCCCATTTCTGATTCGGTTCGGTCATGAAACCGCCGGGGCAAATCGCGTTGACGCGAATTTTGTCTTTCGCCCATTGGACGGCCGCCGCGCGTGTGAACTGAATTGCCGCGGCCTTTGCGACTTCATAAGAAATCCCGCCGATATTTGCATTCGCGACGAGGCCCGAAATCGACGCGATATTGATGATGGTTCCCTCACGTCCCTCCGCTTTCAAGCGGCCACCGACATCGCGTGTCAGCAGAAACATACTCGTCAGATTCAAGTCGAGAATCTGTTGCCATTGCGCCAATGTCTGCTCTTCGAGAGGAACGTTGATTCGTCGTCCACCGACGTTGTTGATCAAAATATCGATTTGATGTTGAGAGAGGATCGATTGCGAAAGCTTTTCGCAATCTTCCGGACGCGAGACATCACCCACAACGGGATAAGCTTGAGAGCCGCGTTCTTCAATCTCCCGCGCGGTCGAATCGAGAGTCTGTCGAGAACGACCGATCAGAACAACATCCGCACCGGCGTCGGCACACGCCAGTGCCATCTCTCGTCCTAATCCCTGGCTACCGCCGGTGATTAGAAGTGTCCGACCGTCGAGTCGGAATCGATCCAGTGTATTCATGATTGCTGATCCTTCTTCAACACCTGTGTGACATCATTGAGAGGAGACCGAGACCTCAAGACGGCTTCCAATCTCCACGGTACCGAAGAAGAGAAGGCGTGTGCATCTCGAACTTGAAGAAAGCAGACCAGAAAAAGGTTGATCCGCGTGTCGCTTCACGCGAAGATAGATTTTTCGAACACTCAAGTCGAACCAACGGAGATATCTCGATGCCATATTTGTACCGACTGACGTGCTTCTCATTCTTAATCACCGTTCCCTTGGTTTCCTTCCTCGCTGCCGCTGACTGGCCTCAATTTCGAGGTCTCAATAGCACCGGGATCGCTCAGGAGGATCAGCCGTTGCCGGAATTGTTTTCGGAAACTGAGAATGTGCTCTGGTCAGCCGAAGTTGGTGATGGAATCGGATGTCCGGTTGTCGCGTCGGGTCGCGTCTTCACCAGCGGAATGGTTGACGACCAAACTCTCGGATTGTTCTGCTACGAAGCGGCAACCGGCAAAGAGTTGTGGCGAAAAGAATGGCCGACCCCGGAGTTAATGGAGGTTCACGCCACCAATTCTCACGCCAGCACAACACCGGCAGCCGATGCCGAACGTGTCTATTTCTACTTTAAAACTCTAGGAATGATGGCTCTGGATGCCAAGTCGGGAGAACTTGTGTGGCAACAAAAGCTGCCCCGACCATTCTTTGTATTTAAGTGGGGAGCCGGAATGTCTCCTGTCCTTTACAAGGATAAAGTCATTTTTTGTCAGGATGATGATCTGTATCCAGAGATCTATGCGTTTGACAAGAGAACCGGAGACATTGTCTGGAAAGAACAACGTCGTGAAATGGCCGTCAATTATTCGCATCCTGTCATTTGCCAAACCGATCATGGTGATGAGTTAATCGTGGCCGGTACGGGAAAATTGATTGGATACGATCCCCAAACCGGCAAACGACTCTGGCATGCAAAAACGCTATTGCGGAACATCAAAACCACACCCGTCTGTCAGGACGGTGTGATTTACATTTCATTACAGAGCGGTGGAATCGCCAACCAATGGCTGGCATCGGTCGATCAGGCCGACACCGGCAATAGTGACGGCAAGGTTTCCAAACAAGAAATTCAGGCGTTCGTCGGGAAAGACAAAGTTCCCGACGATTTTTACAAGCGGACTTTCGATCAAGGTGATGAAAATGGAGACGGTTTGCTGGAAGGAGACGAACTCGACAAAGCGTTCCTGTTTCCCGACAACTTCGCAGGGGCCAAATTTGGAGATAAGAATCCCGCTGATGAATACATTTTGGCAGTGCGTGGAGGTGGCCGAGGGGATGTGACTCAATCACACATCGTCTGGAAACATCGCACCAAACATACTGACCACATCGTTTCGCCGTTCGTCTTGGGCGACCGAATGCTGCTGGTGAAGGGAGGTGGAGTGACGACGCTGTTCGATCTCGCCACCGGCGAGGCGATTCGTCCACCGACAAGAATCCCGAATGCGAGTCAGTATTTTGCATCACCCATTTATGGTGACGGGAAAATTTTTATCGCGGGTGAGAATGGTCGAATTATCGTATTGAAAAACGATTCAGACCTGACGGTCTTGTCTCGGAATGATATGGGAGAAGGGATTGTCGCGACTCCTGCGATTTCAGAAGGACGGTTGTTCGTACGGACGCGCACAAAACTTTTCGCCATCGGAGAATGACATGTGTTTCCTGGAGGATGGTTCTTCTCGACTTTCCCTTGTATCGATCTTCAGACTTTGCTGAGAAAATACCGGCGACCCGAGTGTTCCACCCACTGCTGGCTCTCATCGCTTCCGCGACTGATCGACAACTCGCCTAGTCTGTCCAGTTCCATACTAAGCTAGTGGGTGTCCTGAAAGTTGTTTGGGTTGAGTATTTTGTTGTGTGATCGTGAAAAAGCTCCCCGAAGATTTGTGTTCTATTCGTATTGCTTGTTGAAAAGACAGACAAAACGGATTCGATACACTCAATCTTCGAGGAGCAAAGCATGCGAAAATCGTACTCGAACCAACTGCGGCTGGACAGCC
>JAQWSQ010000022.1 GCA_029243145.1 Planctomycetaceae bacterium
TGCGGTCAGTTGTTCTATGACTTCTATTGGGGGAGTGGCTTTCTGCCTTCACGTCATCAGGGAGTCAAGTTCCGCGGGGGAGGCGACCCTGTGCTCTATCTTTCCAACCCGCCGGGAATCAATAAATCGTTACGTCGTGATTTACTCGATGGTTTATCAAACTTGAACCAACTGAAATACGAAGCGGTCGGTGATCCTGAAATTCAAACACGCATCACCCAATATGAGATGGCGTACCGGATGCAGGATTCGGTTCCCGAACTGACCGATTACACCACCGAACCAAAACATGTTCTGGACATGTATGGTTCGCAAGTGATGGAGCGGGGGACGTTTGCCTCTAACTGCATGATGGCCCGGCGATTGGCCGAGCGTGGCGTCAAGTTTATTCAACTGATGCATTCCGGCTGGGATCAACATCAAAACCTGCCGACACAACTTGTCGAACAATGCAAAGACACCGACCAACCGGCTGCCGCGTTGGTCAAAGACCTCAAGCAACGAGGCTTACTCGACGAAACCTTGGTCATTTGGGGTGGTGAATTTGGTCGCACGCCGTTCGGGCAAGGAGACATCAACAACAAAAAGAAGCATGGCCGCGATCATCATCCGTATTGTTACTCGATCTGGATGGCGGGCGGCGGAGTGAAACCGGGAATTTCATTCGGCAGGACGGACGAGTACGGTTACAACGTGGTTGAAGACAAAGTCCACGTTCACGATTTTCAAGCGACCGTCATGCATCTGCTCGGCATCGACCACGAGCGATTGACATTCAAATTTCAAGGCCGCCACTTCCGTCTGACCGATATTCATGGCGAAGTCGTGGATAAGATCATATCCTGATTATTTGCGTTCAAATCAGTTCTTTGATCGGCTTCGCATTCTCGGCGACCAGATATTGCGGACGCCCATTAAGGTCGTTGATGGTCGTCATGTTGGGATCGATTCCCAGACGATTATAGAGAGTCGCAAACATTTCGGGGAATGTTACCGGGCGAGAGACGGCCTCGCCCGCGTGGCGGTCGGTTGCTCCAATCACTTGACCATGATTCATTCCACCACCGGCAAGAAGTGCGCTATTCACGCGAGGCCAGTGGTCGCGTCCGACCTGTTTACTGATCACAGGTGTCCTGCCAAATTCTCCCCAAATGGCCACTGTGGTGGTCTCGGCCAAGCCGCGTTCGTGGAGATCTTCGATCAAGGCAGAGACACATTGGTCAAATACCGGGAAATCTTCGCCTTCGCGTTTGAAGATGGAATTGTTATTCCCGCCATGCCAATCCCATTTACTGTAGTTGAGAGTGACGACGCGAGCACCCGCTTCCACCAATCGTCTGGCGACTAACAGACTTTGCGGCACGCGCGGAGCGCCATTGCCGTCCATGTGTTTTTTGGGGTCACCAGTGCCATATCGTTCGATCACTTCGGGCGCTTCCTGCGAGATGTCGAGGGCTTCCGCTAAGCGGGACGAGGTTAGAATTCCCATTGCCTGTTCGGTGAAGGCGTCCATCCCTTCCATCAAACCGCGATGGTCAACTTGGGTATTGAAAAGGTCGAGGCTTTTTAACAGAGACTTTCGATTACCAAGTCGGTCAAGTGTGATCCTGTTGAGCACCATGTCATCTTTGGTCGGGCCGAGAGGTTGAAAGGGCGACAATGCCGGCCCTAAAAAACCGGGACCGGGTTCGTTATACGGTCCATGAGTGCATGGATAGCACAGGCTGATAAAGGGTGGTGTTTCTCGGCGAGCATGTCCCTGCACTTTTGCCACAGACGATCCGAATTGTGGCCATCCCCCGGAAGGCTTGGGTTGTTTGGGGTCGTAACCATTAAAGCATTGAATGGCATCGTGACCTGATTGCGATCCCACAATCGAACGGACGATGGTGAGCTTGTCTCCAATCTTCGACAGCATCGGAAACTGTTCACACAATTCCATGCCGGGGGCATTGGTGGCGATGGGATTCCACGGTCCGCGAATTTCTTTAGGAGCATTCGGTTTGAGATCCCACATGTCCTGATGGGGTGGTCCACCGACCAGATAAATCAAGATCACCGACTTCTGAGAACTGCCGATCCCTTGAGCGGCTTCTGCTTGTAGAAGTTGGGGAAGTGAGAGCCCTGTTAATCCCAAGCTGCCGATCTTCAATGCCGACCGGCGAGAGATGCCGTCACAGAAATTACGATTGGATTCATGGCTTCCTGGGACAGTGAGCATCGGGCAATTTCCAATCCATACAGATCAACAGATGTCTTCGCGCTGGTTTAGGAATTATCATATCACTATTTCTTTATCTGTTCCAGATAAGAATCACTGAAACGCTATTATGCTCGTATATCAGCGCCCAATAAAACTCCCCCGGAAATTTCTTCCCGAGGGAGCGATCTTTACAACAGCTTCAGGACTCGATCAGTGAGTCCTTGTTCGCCGAGAACGACGTTCAGTTGACCCGATGAGGCGATCTTTTCTAGAACTTCCAGTTCCTTCAGTCGCATCAAAACCGGGTTGTTGTCGAGCAACTTCGCCGTGTTGGCTTGCGACCGCATCGCGGCCGTTTCTTCACGACGAGCAATCAGGTTGGCTTCCGCCTCCTTCTTGGCTTCCGTCACTCGGTTCATTAAGTCCTTCATGTCGCCCGGCAGGATCACGTCACGGATACCGAGCGATTCGACCTTCAAGCCGAGTCCTTCGGCTCGCGAACGAACCAAGTCAGACAGTTCTTGCACGACCTCTTCCTTGTCGCTCAAAAAGGTATCCAGTTCTCGGCTTCCGATCACGGCTCGCAAAGCCAATTGGACCTCACGATACAATGCCTGCGATGCCGATTCACTCGCGGTGACTGCTCGGTGCGCATCGACTACCCAGTATGTCACGACCGCGTTGAGACGCAGCGAAACCTTGTCGGCTGTCATGATGTCTTGACCGGCTACGTCGAGCAATTGCTCGCGCAGATCGACTTCCACAACCTTCGCAGTCGCTTCACCCTTCCAGAACGCATAACGTCCTGCAGAGAGTGTTTCGACGAATCGCCCGTCAACGAACAACACACCGGCGTGGTTGCGTTCAACGGTGCAAATATCGAGGACGGCGGCTGCCTTCGGCCAGTAATCATGCAGGATCAGTTCCCGATGATCGAACCGCGGGTTGTGTGCTTGCTTCATTCGCACAACCTCAGCGCGGAGTCTCTCGACTGTGGAATATATTAAAAATATCAGCATCGGAGAATTCGTTGAACATGATTTGGTCCTCAGATGGATTTCTGTTGGGTCTTCGTTTTGTATTGGAAGAGCAGACGCACGCCGTCAGGAAGAGGTTCGCATTTTCGGAGAGAAAAATATGACAGGTTCATCAAGCCTGTGTGTATTGATTGCGATAAGAGTTAGGCGTCATGCTGGCTGCTTTGCGAAAGAACTCGCTGAAACTGGCGGCATACGACATACCCACGAGATGGGCGATTCGTTCGAGTGTGAAATCTGTCGTTTGTAAGAGTTCACAAGCACGCTTAAAGCGGACTTCGCGGATTTCTTCGCTGACAGTTCTTTGAGTTCGTTCTTTGAATTCAATTTGAAAGGTTCGCAACGGAATGCGGACATGGTCGGCTACGTCTGAAACACGGATCCCTTCACAAGCATGCAAGCGGATATATTCCCGCGCTCGGTCGATGTCTGTGACTGGCGCACGTTGCTGGCCGATGGTGGATTCACGGATCGAGATTTTTTCGGCAGGGACTTCCACAAATTTTCGTCCGAGTCTCTTGCCTTCAATGAGACGCATTAACAAACGCGTGGACTCGTATCCAATCTGGAGGTTTGGGGGATGGATACTGGTGATAGGAATGGAATGAAGCCGCGAAGTCTCGGAATCATCCACACCAATCAGTGCGATGTCATCGGGAATAGTGTATCCCAGTTTCTGAATCGCTTTCAGAGTTGCTAATGCATATTGATCGTTCAAGGTCACAATTGCGGCTGGCTTCGGCAGGTTTCTCAGAAACGTGAGAAGTTTTGCTTCAGGTTCCATTGATTCGGCCAGATCTGAATGAGAGATGGCCAAAGCCACGTCCATTTGATAAGAGTCAAAATGGATCCCTTGCTGTTTGCAGAAAGCAGCAAGGGCATCACGACGATGGTGCGAACCATCTGATCCCTGATAGCCGACAAAGCCGACATTTCGTCTTCCTAAAGTATTGATATGCTGAATTGCCAAACGTGCGAGAGATTCGCCATCGGTATAAACGCTCGGGAGGCCGCTGTCGGCGAGATCTCCGCAAACCATCACCACGGGGACGTTGCCTCGCTCCAACCAGCCGACAATCCCGTCGGACTTACCGACACTGGCAATGATGCCGTCCACTCGATTTTTCCAAGAAGGAGTCGAGGTGTAAAAGTCTTCAGCCTCATGGTCTGCGTCAGATTCGAAAAGAAAATCGCTTAACTGGATCCCACTATGCTCATCAACATATTGGAGAACTCCCTCAATAACGCGGTGTGAGCGAAGCCCGGTTCGATCCAGGTAAAGTCCGAGGGTGGTCATGGTGCATGAACGTTTTTCAGAGTTGCTTACAAGCATGGCACGATTGCCAGTGATATTATACTCGCGCAAAATCGTAAGTATCAATGCGCAAAATGTTAAAATTAGGAAGGGGTATTTCTTGTAGGGGTTAAGTCTCTGTGGTGTAGGGGGTTGAGAGACGGAGGAAAGCTAATGGCTGAAAGAGGGAAGGTTGATTCGAGACTGCCTTAGAAAAATTTGCTTGGTTTGGTGTCCTGAATCCGATATAAGTCGTAAAACTTAGCTTTACAGAAGATTTATGTTATTTCTCTCAATCTACCGCAGGAGATGTTTCTTATGCGAATGAACAATAGGAATCAACAGAGAGGTTTTACTCTCATCGAATTGCTGGTGGTTATCGCCATTATTGCGGTTCTCGTTGCGTTGCTGTTGCCCGCAGTACAACAAGCCCGTGAAGCCGCCCGTCGCTCAAGTTGCAAGAATAACCTGAAGCAGCTTGGTTTGGCATTGCACAATTACCATGATGTTCATCGTGTATTCCCCATTGCAATTGTCCCTCCAGACTCTGCAGGACGTCGCGGTGCTTCTTGGTTGACGCGAATATTGCCGTTCTTGGACCAAGCTCCTGCTTACAATCAAATCACGTTCAGTGATACCGATTGGACGATGCAGAGTGATCGAATTAATCGCAATTGGTCGATCACCAATACATTGAGAGTCGATACATTGAATTGTCCTTCAAGTCCACTTCCAACTCTACGAACTCAAAACACCAATGCCTCGACACAAGGACTAGGTGCTCCCGGCTCAATCGCATATCAACTCGTGAACTATGTTGGCATCGCTGGATCCTATAATCGTGGTAGCGATTTAATTTGCTGCCCAAATCCCTCAGTTTGGACATGGTTTGCACGATCTAACTGGAATGGAATTTTGATTTCTGCGGATGATCGAGGAAAGGCTCCAGTGGCGATGGCGAAAGTGACCGATGGTACATCCAATACTTTTATTGTGGGGGAACAATCAAATTATACGACTCATCCTACTAATGGTGCTCGCCTCGATGCGAGAGCGTGCAATCATGATGGAGGTCCGTGGTCATGTGGTGCAGGAGGCACATGGGACTGGTGGTTAAATGTGACTATTGTTCGATTTCCGATTCACTTTGTCGGAGGAATTGAGGCAAACGGTCATTATACCCCCTACAAAAGGCATACTGTACTGACATCCGCCCACACGGGAGGAGCGCAAATGTTATTGACCGATGGTTCTGTTCGCTTTGTTTCTGAAAATATCAATCATGGAACATTAACACGCCTGTGTGACAAAGCCGACAATCAGCCAATCGGAGATTTTTAGTAATTTCTTCGAGATCACTACTCGGACTGGGAGGATACCTCAATGTACCCTCGTTTTTTATCTTGAATAAATTTTGGAGCTGTTGAAATGATATTGAGGGGGTTATTTATCGTCAGTTTTAAATTGATCATTCTTACCGCATTCTTTGGATGTGGTGGATCTGTCGGGGACGCACCTAAAGATTTAGTTGAAGTCACAGGCATTGTCACTCAGGATGGGAAACCGGTCGCGGACGCTCTCATGTTGTTCACGCCGATGCTCGCAGCAGCACCTTCCTCGGGAGTCACTGATTCGGAAGGAAAGTATTCTCTGAAATATAACGACGGACGTTCCGGGGCAGCTTCGGGAGAATACAATGTTTCGATCACAGTAGGTGGCATGTCTGTCGCTGGAGCAGATGGGGGTGATGGGCCACCTCCCGAAGCTCCTCCCGAGCCAAAGCTTTATGTTTTGAAGTCAACAGTGGGACAAAAAGCAACCAACATTAATTTCGAGTTGGATGAAATTCCATCTAACGAGTAGTCAGCCGCTCTCTGGCAAGTTTCACACACGAAATTTTCTCTCCAGCAGGTTTCTTTTAGGTTCCGTATTATTATCGCCGTTTGCGGGCGCGTTCTTTTGCTGCGGCGAAGATGTCTTTCTTCTTCTTGTTGGCTTGTTCGTCCGTTTGTTCGTCTGCTGCGAGAGGTTTCTGGGTTGGTTGTACAGTTTTGGTGGTTTGCTGATCTGATACGGTTGGTTTGCGTTTTCGTTTTGTCAGCTTGGGTTTCCAACTTGACCACCACGACTCTTGTGGTTTTCTCGACTTGGCTGCTTCAATGGCAGTCGATGCCGTGGTTTCGGTGCGTTTCAGACGCTCCCATAAAGAGAGTCTGCGTCCGGCAATTTCCGCAATGAGTAACAAAATCGAGGCGGTAAACAACCAGGGCAATAATGTTTTCTTACTGGCTGCTCGTGGGGGATCTTGAAGTATCGACAAGACATCCGTCCGAGCTATGCCTCCGCTCGTCTTGGCCACTTCTTGGAGGATCTCCAAGCCTGTGGGGAGACCGGCACGGGGAGCGAATTCGGGAGAGTAGGGGAGGGACACCGCCGGACCACGTGTGAATTTGTTCGCTCCCGTCTGCACGACTGTGCGGAAAGAACCGGTCCTATCCAAAGGGAATCTGGCTTCCAAAGTGTTGGGCCCTGTCCATAAAAATTCCGGGCTCACGATCTCTTCCCGCCCCTGACTCGGAGGAACAACAATAAGTTCTGGCCGTTGGGTATTCCCGGCATCGGTTCGTTCCGGATCGAGTTCCACTCGTACGACGGCGTCTTGGCCGTTACGTTCCACATCGATGTAGACATCATCAGGAGAGCTTCCACTCATCAGCCAGCGGGCATGAGTGATCAGGAAATCTTCGTAATTATCCCATCGACCGAACTGGCCCGTGTATTGTCCATCCACTTCCAGACACAAAGCCGCCGCTCGCCCGATACCGCGATACCAGACCGCCGAGAGGGGAGCCGTGTACTCATCTTGAGTCACCACAACCGGTGTGGCATCTGATTTCAGATAGCTGAGGTTATAGCCATCCACATTGGGGAAACTACCGGTCCCCAATTCACCCAATAATTGTGAATCGGGCAAAATTGCTCCACCGATTCCGTTGGGCTGGGTTTCGTCTTTGGTGACAAACGTGCTGCGTGCGACACTCATCGTGTCTTCCGCAAAAAGTCGGGGCAATTCTTCGGGATCGTTCGTGAACATGATGTTTCCGGAACCGAGTTTGGCGATGTCTTTCAGTAAGTCTGCATCAGGATCGCTATCCGTTCCCAATCCGATGACACTCACGGTGATGCCGAGCCCTTCGAATTTCTTCAGCAACGACTTGTAGTTGCCAGGTTTTTCACTGTCGGCAGCATCTGAAAAAAGAATAATATGTTTTGTGGACTGTGGAGCTTTGACCAATTCATTTCCGGCCGCCACCAGAGCTTCATAGACGAAGATCCCGCCTCCCATACTCTCGATATTCTTGATTTTGGAGATGATGGGGTCTTTGTCAGCCAAGTCAATCATCGGCTGGACGATATGTGGCTGACTATCGACGGCAATCACAGAAATGCTGTCACCGGCGGAAAGCATGTTGACGCATTCAGCCGTCCCCATGTTGGCGAGATCCATCTTGGTCTGCGATCCCTTCACAGGAACTGCCATGCTTCCCGAACGGTCGAGCGCGACCACTAAAGCCATGCGGTTTTTGCGATGCTCCTCTCGCATTTCCATCGAGACTGGAATGGTGTCATCCAATGCACTTTTGAAGTATCCTCCTGTCCCGAAACTGCGTTCACCGCCGGTGAGCATCAATCCGCCCCCCATATCCTCGGTGAACTGAACCAGTCGTTCCATCTTTAACCGACCGAGAGAACGGGCGGGGATGTTTTCTAGGATGACAGCGCGGTAGGGGTCCAGTGCGTCCTGCGTCAGTGGGTGATCAAGGGCAGCCGCGACATCGAGATTGATACGACCTGAGCGAAGTGCGCGAGTGAGATTGTTTTCTTGCCCATCATTATTCAGGACGAGTAACTTGGGACCGGCATCGACGCGAACTATTCCGACACCGATGTTGTTTTCCTGTAAAGGGTCATCCGCGACCGAGAGTTCTGCGGTGTAATTGAAGAAGCCTCCTTGATCGATGACATCACGAAAGAGTATTCGATTTGCACCGATATCGAGATTAACGGTTTTCTTCGATAGTTCGATCCCTTCTCGTTTTAGAATCAGGGTACCTTGAGTGCTACGGTCGGAATAAATCCAGACCGGGAACTGAAAGGGTTCACGCGGTGCGACCGATTCTGGCATGATGACCGAATCAATCGCCACATCGCCTATTCGTAATCGTTCAAAAATTCGGTAATCGATGGGAATGCGGTCTTCTCTTGCTTTGCGAGCGGCATAGGTCGGGTTGAGACCGTTTGCTTCACCGTCAGACAAGACAAAAATTCGAGTGGGACGTGTTTGGTCGACGAGCGATAAAGAGGTTTCGATCGCACTGTTCAAGTCGCTGCCGTCAGGCAAAATTCGAAAGGCGTATTCGTCGAGAATTCCTTCTTGTCGGGGAGCCGATTCCACCGCTGGGGCCGCTCCGAATGTGACTAGACCGATGCGGTCTCCCGGGCCTCGATTGGTTTGTAAATTGCGGATCAGTTCCTGAATGTTTTCGCCGGAATTGGTGGGCATTGATCGTGAGCGGTCGGCAACAACAATCACATCGACGCCACGGCCTCCCAGATTGACCATCGGCACAGCGAGCGTTGTGATCAAAATTAGAACTAATGCAGCGCGAAGATATCCGGTCACTCCACGGACCCATCCGATTCTGTAAAACAGAATCCCGACAGGGACGAGTAATAAAAATAATTCGGGGTAACGAAACTCGATCATGATCAATAACTAAGAGGAACGAACTTTTGGCTTCAGGACAAACCAATCGACCAACACTGCCAGCAGAATTAATGTTGAACCCAACAGGATCAGCCAGGAAAACGGATCGTCGAGAGCAAACAGTTGGACTGGTTTTTTGGCCGCGGTACGACGACCCGGCGTCAAATTGGAAAGATTGGATTCACGTGGATCAAAAAAGTTGACCGCGAACTTTCCAAAAACGTTCTCACCCGATTTGATGGTATATACGCCGGGGTTATCTTGAGCACTGATAAACACCACTTCCGAACGGAGGACCGGTTTCGTATCCGATTCACTCACCAAGGTTAAGGGAGCCTCCTCCTGCTCATCGGGATCAACGAGCCCTTCATACAATCGGAATTGAATGTCTTCATTCAGGCGATAGTTCCACCTCGATAATCCCGGCAACGCGTTTCTTCGCTCTTCAATGAGATTCATCAGAAGAATGGGCCAGTCCGGGCTTTGTGTGAGATTGGATCGCGATAAATCGATGTTCAACGCAAACCCTGTGGTGAGAGTTCCCGTGAGACGCCCCATCAGAGGTGTGGCTCCCGCAGAAACCATCGGGATGACTTCGTAGGGCCACGGTTGAGCACCTCCCCAAACGACACCACCCATGACAACGCCTTCGAGTATTGGATTTTGTTTTTCGAGCAGGTAGGGACCCAACAGATCTTTCGCTTGCTCCTGGTTGGCTTCGTCGGTACTCATCGGACCGATTCCCAACCACCACTTTCGTATTGATGAAGCGGGTTTCGTGCTGGCAGAGCTGATTTGCAGATGGGGGTTTTCTGCGGTCGTGATTTCTGCATCAGCCAGCGCATTGACGATACGCTCGACCGGTTCTCGACCGGGATGATCTTCGGGTAAAGTCAGATCCACTTTCACCGTTCGGACTTTCGGCTCGATCAAAGTGACGACATTATCAATTTCCAAGGCATCGCCGGGAGCGGAGAGTATGATACGGACTTCACCCACTCCACCCGGGATCGGGATTTCGATGGGAGCGGTTGATTTTGCCGAGAGCTTGGATTTTCGAGAGAACAGTTCTTGGTCTTTGACACTGCCGGTAATCGTCAATTCTGTCTCTTGTGGTCCGTAGTTGGCCAGTCGTAAAAATAATAGCCCCTGTTGTTCGGTCGCATCGTAGATCCAACGTGCCGTCGTGAAGCCGACGTTGGCTAACTTTTGACCGACCGAAATGATCTCCATTTCATCGGGTGGACTCAGGCTTTCCTCCGGCATGTGGTCAGTCAGATAGAGAAGTTGTCCTTGGCCGGCTGCAAGTTGGACGGCACGGTCCCACGCCGGTTGAACATCGTGAATCGTTTCATTGGGTTTCCATTGTGCGAGCGCGTCTTGTGCTTCATTCCAATTGACTGGTCCTGCCAGTTTCTGGATTCGACGACCGGTTGTCATCAGAGTTAATACGGTATCACGCTCTTCGCTGCGAAGTCGTTCCTCCAGTTTTTTGAGCGCGGCCTGCCGGAATGTCTCGCCTTCGGGTGTCACGGCTTGCATGGAGGCGGAGTTGTCGAGAACGACGATCAAATGGGTGACTCGTCCCGTATTTCCAAAAATCGGGTTTGCCAAAGTCAGCGAAATGAGAAGGGCCGCCAGAAGTTCGAGCAGCAATGACTTGGTGATTGGTAATCGCTCACGTTTTCGGCCTGCCGTTGTGACCTGCATTTCCGCGCCCCATAAATGCGCTCCGGTGATGAGGAGCGGGGGATAGCGGTGATGGAACATATGGATGGCTGCAATCGCTGGTAGCGATAACAGTCCCAGAAGTCCCCACGGATTGGCAAAGTAAAACGGCATATCGAATTATTCGGCTCTTAAAATTCCCGCCTGGCAAAGGTCGGTGTGGCAAAGTTCTGTCAAACCGCGTTCGGCAACGAGAGTCACAAACGGTGCATGAACTCGACGCGACGCACGAGCGAGCGATGTTTGCAGACGTTGAAGGCGTTCTTTGTAGTGTTGGATGCGATCTTGATTGATGATCATGTCGGTTTCACCCCCCGTTTCGACATCAACAAGCCGCCGTCCTCCTAATGGAGTGGGATCTTGTTCAAAATCGTTGAGCAATTGAATGACCCATAACGCGGCAGATTCGGCAGCCAATTTGCGAATGAGAGTATCGGGATCGTGAGGGAAGAGAAAATCACTAATGACAATTCTGACTGATTGTCGTTTGAACGGGATGGCTCCATCAACAAGAAGCTCTCCCAGATCTCCGCTTCCGTTCAATTCCAAGTCGTCGAGTTGGTTCAGACTTTCAATGGTCAAATGTTCGATAGGCCGGCGGTCATCGGCGATAAACAGAGCCGGTCGTCCCCCCAATTGTCCCGACATGAGAGCGAACATCGTCGCCAACTGTTTCATGACGAGTGATTTGTGCTCTCCCCCCAGTCCCATGGAGCGGCTGGCATCGATGACGATTTCTGTTCGCGGGCTGATTTCTTCACGAAAGAGTCGAATCATCAATTGATCGCTACGAGCGTACGCGGACCAATCGAGATGACGAATATCGTCCCCCGGCATGTATTCGCGATATTCCTGAAACTCCAACGAGCTACCGGTCCCTCGTCCCAGTAATTCTCCCGATTGTCCGGCTGTGGGGACACGAAGTAGCCCCATTTGATAACGGCTTATTGCATTTTGAACTTCGGGGTCGTGCCGCATCGGTTATCCCTCCACCAGAGGATCTGAGGGAGAGTCTTCGGGAAGTTGAAACGGTTTGATGGTCACTGTGGTGTCTTGTGGGGCTGCCTTGATTGCCACAATTTCATGAATACTGAAAATCATCGCTTTTAAGTTCAGTAACACGGCAATCAACGCAAACACTCCGAGGATTAACAGAATTGGACCCGTCCACGAGTTGCTTTCGGCAAGTTCGATAATCGTGGCGAAGGGATTAATGATTTCCAGAAGAGAGTATTCTCGCCACCTGAGAAACTCCATCGCTTTCGCGATCATGGGAATCACGCAGCCAATCGCAAACAACAGAACGGTAATGACTCGTACGTGATTCGGCCTGATGTTCGCACCGGTTCGACTGGCAAAACGCCCGAACATAGAAGCAAAACCGAGATAAATGATGATGTAGAGTGCCACGCCCAGAAACGATCTGGTAATTTCGAAAACAGTGCCGGAACTCATGCCTCCCGAGGCACTGATTGAAGAGAGGGTCAAAAAATTCAATCCGAAACAAAGGCCCAGAGTCATGAGTAAGTAAACCATCCCACGAGCACCACCCGGCAGGAAGGGAGCGAATAGAAAGCGAAAGAGTTTTCGTTGTGGAAGCGATTTGCGAATTCGTCGGGATAGAAAATCTTCTTCGGTCGTGGCGACAAAACTAATTGCCGTCAGTTGAACGTAGCTGAAGATGGCTAGTGAGAGGAAGAGGTCATCACCCATTGCTCCGCCATAAAATAGACTCATGCCCAGCGCCAAGCCGTTCATCATCAGTAATTGTCCGGATGTGATCAAACGAATCCCCGAACTACGATTTCCTGATTCAAAAGTGAGTTGTGCCGAGGTGATTTCGAGAAAAAGCCAGCAGTACGAAAGCCCAATCAAAACAACGATGGCGGTCCCTTGCCAGAATTCCCAGGATTGCAATAAGGAGCTATCAGAGAACATCGAAAGTAAGACCGTGCTGGATTGTCCCAAGACGGTGAGCAATCCGATCAGCAACATGATCGACAAAATTCCCTGCCAATGTCGCTGATGGGCGAACGTGCTGACCATCAACGCCATGATGCTGAGCGCGACGGAAATGAGAAAACCACAGAACAGGACGAAGGCGACTGCCGCAAGTTCAAACCCTTCCAGCAACGACGTAAATGCGATGAAAGGAGCGATGGCCGAGTAATAGATAAAGTCTTGCAGCAAAGCACTGAGTAGTTTCCCCCACACAATCTGCCAAGGGGATAACGAAGTGATGCGGAGAGAATCGAATGTGTTTTGATCTTTTTCTCCCAACATACTGCGGAACGCACCGTAGGGAACAATCACAGTAACCGCGATCATCAGCACCACAAAATAGAAGACAAACAGACGTTGCCCTGAAGCCCCGTAGTTGATGGAATCGCCCATCATGGCCACGCCGAAAACAGAGATCACCCAAGACGCAAAAACCAGTAAGAGGAACGACGCGACGAACTGTCGACTTTTTAGTGATTGTCGTGTTTCTTTCACGAGAATCGCATTCATCCAGTCGCCCGCTTTTTCGAGCCACTTCAATGTTACTTCGACTGTACTCATAGCTCCAAGTCCTCCTGATTGATTTCCTGCTGCGAGGAGGTTGTTTGTTGATCGGTTGATTGTGGGGGAACCGAGTTGGGATGCTGGAAGTTACGAGTGACATTGGGATTTCGCCGATAGCCAATGGGTAAGAATGTCGTCGTGAGTTGAGCCTGTGCGACTCCCAGCGAGATGAGCGCGACGAATACCATGAATACTGCAAAGCAACCGATGCCCATGATGGCTCCCCCAAGTTCGACTCCACTTCGCATAACAACTTCAATCAGAACTGAATAGCTGGCTCCCGCAGTCGTCATGGCGACAATGAGCAGAATGATCAGATTCATCACTTCCATCCAAGGTTTTTGCGAGAGTGCTCCCATCATCACGGCGAACATGGTGAGTGCAATGGCAACCAACATCAGTCCGCACAGACTGGTGATGATTTCGATGAGCCCCAAACCGCCCAACATGTAGCTGAGGCAGATAAAGGGAACTACAGCAGAGGCATAGACAAACATCATGACGACCGCACCTTGAAGCTTTCCGGCCACAATCTTTGCGGGTGATAGTGTCGTGACTGCCAGCATCTCGAAAGCGCGGTCGTGAAATTCTTGTGCCATGCTGAAAAACGCATTGCTGGGAATCGCAAACATCAAGCAACCAATTAATGCCACCAGATAGACGCGATAAAAGAATGGCCCCAGTTCTGTGTACTCCATTTGCTCAAACTGGTTGATCACTCCAAGAACTGAAAATGCCCAAGAGCCAATCAGTAGCAGGCTGAAGACAGTGATGAATGATCGTGCTTTTACGATCTGGCGAATTTCGCGCACCACCAATGGGTTGAAGCGATCGCTGAATGAGCGAATGCGATTCTCCCAGGTTCCTGGAAATTGTGTGGTTGATACGTGAGACATAGTTTGAACGAAAATAGTTTGAACGAAAACAAAGTGGTTCCGTAGAGATTGCTGAATCGCAGGTTATTGGGTCAGTCCGCGGGTGAGGTCCATGAAGGCATCTTCCAGAGATTCGACCTTTCCTCGGAACTCAATGACCGGAAAGCCCTCGTTGACCAGAGACTTTAATAAGTGATGTTGATCTTCTTGTGTCCCTTCAAATTCAAAACTGGCAGCCTGTTGCGAAATGCTGACATCCGAAACGAACGGTTGTTGGACGAGCCATTTTTCCAATTCTGCTCCTGCTTCAATCAGCCTCATTTCGATACTGGCATGAGACTGTCGGCCACTCGATTGACGTCTGAGTGTCAGCAAATCTTTAATCGAGCCGCTGGCCAGAATTTCTCCCGCTTCAATAATGACGGCAGAATCACAAATTTCGCCAAGTTCCGTCAGGATATGCGAACTGATCAGAACGGTCTTTTTCAACTCAGACGCAAGTAAGTGAATCAGTTCTCTCAGTTCGACACGCGCACGCGGGTCGAGGCCGGCAGCCGGTTCGTCCAGAATGAGTACTTCCGGGTCGTGGATGAGGGTCCGTCCTAACCCAAGGCGTTGGGACATTCCTTTGGAGAGCGTGTTGATCGGTTTTTCGGCCAGTTTGCGCAATTCGGTAAACACGAGCACATGCTCGATGGCATCTTTTCGGCGTTGTCCTTTGAAACCGTAGGCACGGGCGAAGAAGTCGAGGTACTCGACCACATTCATGTTCGGGTATTTTCCAAAGGCATCGGGCATGAAACCCAATCGCTTACGGACTCGGTCAGGATAATCGACAACCGAATCGCCACAGATGAAAGCATCCCCCGCCGTGGGAGATTCTAATGTGGCGAGAATTCGCATGGTGGTGGTTTTTCCGGCACCGTTGGGGCCGATGAATCCCATCACTTGTCCGGGGTATGCCTTGAAGGAGACTTTGTTGACCGCTTTCAGACGTCCAAAGAATCGATGGAGATTACGCACTTCGAGCGTCGGTGATTGCCCAGAACGATCAGGCAACGAGGAAGTCGCGCCGGAACTCGCCGGCCCGCTCTCTTCGGGAGAGTCATCGAAAATGGGTTCTACCGCACCGTCATCAATCATCAATAGTATCCATGTAACAGAAACAGACTGTTTCGTTCACTCGTTCCGGTGATTCCGATCGGAACTTCCGGGTTTTCTGCAAAGAGGCCGAAGTACTGTCGATCTCCAACGGTGGCATCAATCGCACTAGAGATTTGAGAGATTTTGCGTTCCGTCATGTTGCGAGAAAATTGGCTGTGAAAATTATCGTAAGGACCGCGATAGCTGTATGAGCGGTTGTACGATGAAGAGGTGTCGACATTGGCGGGGAGTGCCGGTTGATTTTCGCGGAGCAACGAAGAGATTTGCCCCGTTTGTTGCGTGGTGGCTTCTTGGAGAGTCTTTTTGCTGTCGGCACGAATGTTCTCTCCGTAGTAGAGTTTGCCGTCACTCCCGCGAACCACTAATTGCTCGAGGTCGTATTCGAAACCATTGGCGACTTCCAGAGTGCTATTGGAGGGAGGTGAAATGGTGAGTCGACCTCGCTGGTCGCTGACGGCAACCGTATAAAACTGGGTTCTGGTTCGTGATTTCAGCCATCCGGCTTGGAGAGATTGTTGATTGGTCCAATTGACCGTTCCCGATGCAAAACCGGCATTGGGTTGATTTGGCCAGATGGGATAAACGGCAGTGTCGGCCTGAAATTGTAAACCTCCCGAAGGAGCCAGACCAGAATAAAGAGAGACTCGAGTTGTCGTGACGGATTCGGCCGCTTGTTGATCGACAGTCATCAATGATCGAATCCGCGACTTGGTACTGAAACCATGTGCGATGAATGAGTAACTAAATAGAGAGACGCTCGTCACTAAGGCGATGGCCGGAATGGTCAGAATCAGCAAGTATAGTTTTTTATGTCGGCTGAGATAGAAGTAGTTTAAAGGTCCGATCACGACAGAGAAAATCGTGATCAGAATCAAAAACGCGATGACCGGAACACCGCTGATTCCTGGAATCATAAAGTGCAGGAACTCGTCATGCCCTAGCCGCGAAGTCAAACCGTTGCGGTACGTCCAGCGAATACGGTCTGGACCGAGTGTGTTCAGTAACCAGGCCCACTCGTGCCTTGATCCGGGAAAGGGATCGTTTTGAAAGGCGGTCACCGTTCCATTCATCAGTTCATAAACTTGAAACGGAGTCTTCGTTTTGTCCCAAACAGATGGCTCGATGCTGGTGCTGGATGTGACGGTGTGTCCCGAATAGGCGTCGGGTTCGACAAGAGGGATTTGAGTCGGTTCTTGACTTGATGCGTTCCACGAACGACTTGAGACTGTCGAAGATTTATTGATTTGGCAAAGGTCATTTAACTTTTGTGACTGTTGCGGAAGTTCTCCCACGTTAGAGACAATCAAATTCCCTCCCGTTTTGACCCAATCGAGCAGGGCTTGTCGAGCGTCACTCGAAATTCTGCCTAAGTCAGACATCGAGATGGCGACGAGATCGAGACCCGAATAATCGATCCATCGTTCTGGCAGCAGATTGGGTTCGACGATTTGATAATCTTCGGTTCTCGTTGACCCTGAGTGGCCGTGGTAGCCACCCGCGGATGTTGACCGGGAAGCGAGCCAATTGACGGAATCTTCGTATTGATCGAAATCGACCGCATTCGAGGAGATCACCAAAAGAGCAGGGCGGTCGAAGGTATCGGTGTCGGTATCTGCCAGATTGATCGTCGTCCGTAATGGTTTCGCGAGTTTGCCATTGATATAAACGTCGAGTGTGCCGTTCGATTGCCTTCCCGTCATTGGGATCGAGAGCGAAAAGTTGGTCTTGGCGTTGGTCTTCAGGACGATCGATTTTGTGACGGTTGGAAGACCCGAGCTGTAAGGCTCAAACTTGAAGGTAAGGTTGCGATCTTTTCCCAGATTGGCCACTGCGATACGGATTGGGTAATAGCCACCATGTGCACAACCGGCCCAGCGCGTATCGATCGTGAAATTCAGGTCATCGTGTCGTTTGTTGTCTTCTTTTCCGATGGCCGAGACTTGAGTGGCGGACATAAGTGCGATCCACCCCGCGACGAAAAGAATCGTGGCGGTCTGTTGGCAGCGAGATAAGATTTTTGGGATAGAATCGTGCATCGAGTGATTTTCTGAAAACGACGGGATCACACAGACAGGTCTTCGGGAACTTCGCGTCCAACTTCACGCACAGATTCTAAAAGAGATTCGACAATTTTAGGTGGCGTCCAACCTTCCAGTCGGGCCGAATAATCGAGAATAATTCGATGCGAAAGTACGCTGTTTGCCACTCGTTTGACGTCTTCAAATCCAGCATTTGGTTTGCGATTGAGTAGAGCGGATGCCCGAGAGGTCGCCGCCAATGCGATGGCCGCACGAGGCGACGCGCCAAATTTGACATATTTGCGAATGTGTTCGGGAGAGGTTTCTCGGTCGGGGTGTGTCGCGGTGACCAATCGAGCGATGTAATTAGAGACGGCAGTCGGCAAGTGAACGTGATCAGTCAGGTCGAACAGTTCTTGGAGTTGGTTGGCATCGAGCGCTGTTGTCAGCTCTGGGGGTTCTCCCGCCCGACGTGTGGTGATGATTTCTTGAAGTGTCTCGGCAGAGACGCCGTAGACGTTGATCTTGAACATAAAACGGTCGAGCTGTGCTTCGGGGAGTGGGTAGGTTCCCTCGAGTTCAATCGGGTTTTGAGTGGCCAACACAAAAAAGGGCTTGGGGAGTTCGTGAGAATCTCCCATGACGGTCGCGCGTCTTTCCTGCATCGCTTCCAATAAAGCCGCCTGCGTTTTCGGAGAGGCACGGTTGATTTCGTCAGCCAAGACCAGATTCGCAAAAATCGGACCTTTGTGGAAAACAAGTTTTCGTTGCCCGTCACCCGAGTCTTCGAGAATCGGTGAGCCGAGGATGTCACTGGGTAAGAGGTCGGGCGTAAATTGAATTCGGCGGAAACCGAGCCCTAACAAGGTCGATAACGATTTGACCAACTCTGTTTTTCCGAGACCGGGTAAGCCTTCCAACAGCATGTGACCTCGTGCCAGCAAGCAGATGACCACTTGATCGAGCAATTCATCCTGCCCCAGAATCGCCTGCCCCAGTCCCCCGCGGAGTTTTCCGATTAAGGTGGCTGCTGTGGAGACCTGTGACTCGCTCAGAAGTGAGCTTTGTGTTGCCAGAGGACTATCAGGATCAAATTCATTCGGGACAGATGATGGGGTTTCAGGTGCAGACACGCTTGGTTCCTGTCAGGTCAATCGAGTTGTGAGTCGTGGCGCGATATTAGATCACAAGTGAGAATTCACTCGTTGGAGTTGAAGTAATCCTTTACCACATCGCGATGTTTGGGGGACAATTTTCGATTCCAAGTGGCTTTGCCGGTGGAAGGTCCACTTTCTCTGGGGGCTCCTTTGGGGGCAGAGTCGGCAACATCCACTTCAGGAGGTGAGAATGTCAATCGCAGGACTTCTTCCGAAGGATCGTCGAGATATCCTTTGGGGAGTACGGTCTCTTTGAACTTGATGCCTTGTTCGTCGGTTTCGTGTCCATAGTTTAAATCGGCATCGCCTCGACCGCGAGTGATTCCTCCTTTGCCCGGTTTTTGTCCGTTGGCGAGACCTTCTCCTTCACATTGACCGCCCTCACAGTTTCCGTTTTGACACTGACCGTTTTGGCATTGGCCCTGGCATTGCTTCCGCAGCTCGGCCAGTATTTGGGATTCCTGCTTCAGAGCTTCTTTGAGTTCATCGAGCAACTTTTGACGCTCGGCAGGATCTTTGGGAAGAGAGAGTTGGCCGTTGGCCATCATCTGTCTCAGCCGTTCTTGCATTTCAGGACTGAGACTACTGCCACTTTTTGATCCGGCATTTCCTTTTTCCGTGAGACGTTGCAATCCGCTGCTGAGTTGCTCGGTCAATTGTTTGATTTGCTCTTCGGTCAGCCCGTCGGAATCACCTGCTTGAGAAAGCGTTTCAGCCGCGGCGGCGGCTTTTGCCATGGTCATCGACGATTGATCGATTCGCATTTGCATCTTCTGTCGCAAGGCGTCAACCGTTTCCCATTTCTCGTGAGTGAGCGGTTGGTTTTTGTCTTCAAGCAGTTGTTCTAATTCTTGGGCAATCTGTTCCTTCTCTTCTTCCTCTAAAATTTGTTCTTCTTCCAATTGTTCCATCATCGCTTTTAATTCTTCGACGTTCTCTTCAGCAACAGAGTCCTGAGTAAGTTCTTCCAGAATAGAGGTCTCACGCAGAGGGACAAATCCACAAGCGATACAGAACAGGAGAGGTACCCCTACAATTTTGGCAAATCGCGAAGGATGAAATTTGGGTAATGATTGAGCCCACTGCGATTCCACTTGTGGCAATTTCTGTTGCCATTCTTTGTCGGGAGACTCGCTCAATGACATCAGCAAACCGCCGGCCTGTAATTTCTGATCCAGAAATGCGACCGATTCTCCTTCGGTGAATGCATCTTTCATTGCGTATTGCCAAGCAGCAATTGAGATGGGAATTGCTCCCAATCCCAGCCAAAGCACATTCGGCCACAGAGATGGCATTGTCAATTTGACGAGCAGGACAATGGTTCCAAAGCTGAGGAGAAAGGCTCCCAGCCATTCTGCCGAAGTTTTAAGGAATTGACCAAACAACAGACGTTGCAGGTATTTACGAGTCCAGCGATCAAATGACATGACAGTCCTTTCAATACGACCATCGAAGACGGGAATCCATCGGCAACTCCCCGAGAACGGGTACTTCATCATACGAAAAATTGGCTCATA